>NZ_JCALDY010000002.1:0-289952 GCF_059813095.1 Mycobacterium sp. NGS22 | reverse complement strand
CCCCATCGAGCGCCTACGCGTTCACAACCTGGCCGTCAAGAACACCTAGTCCGCCGACGATGCGCGGCGGAACGGCGGGCTGTGGGGTCGGGCAATCAGACGTAACGACGAGGCGGCGGGTTACCCTCACCTGTACTCGAAAGCCTCGAAAGGAAACCGTGTTCGCCCGACGTCTGCTGGCAGCCGTTTCGGCGGCCGCGCTCACCGTCGGGCTCGGTGGTTGCGGCAATACCGACTCGTGGGTCGACGCGGTGGCCGCGCCGGGCTGGCCGGCGCAGTACGCCGACGCCGCCAACAGCAGCTACACGGCGACGGCGGGTGCCAGCAAGCTCAGCCTGCGCTGGACGCGGTCGGTGAAAGGGACGCTGGCGGCCGGCCCGGCCCTGGGCGCGCGCGGCTATCTCGCGCTGAACGCGCAGACGCCGGCCGGTTGCTCCTTCATGGAGTGGGAGATCGGCAACGGACGGCAGCGCTGGTGCATCCGGCTGGTCCAGGGCGGCGGCTTCGGCGGTCCGGTTTTCGACGGATTCGACAACCTCTACGTCGGCCAGCCCGGCGCGATCATCTCCTTCCCGCCGACGCAGTGGACCCGGTGGCGTGAGCCCGTGATCGGAATGCCGACAACACCAAGGTTTCTGGGCGACGGACACCTACTGGTCAGCACACACCTGGGACAGATACTGGTGTTCGACACCCACCGCGGTGCAGTCGTCGGCAGCGCCCTGGACCTGGTGGAGGGGGTGGATCCCGCCGATGCGACGCGGGGGCTGGCCGACTGTGCGCCGGCCCGCCCGGCGTGCCCGGTCGCGGCGGCTCCGGCGTTCTCGCAGACCACCGGAACGGTGGTGATCGGTGTCTGGCAACCCGGGGCGCCGGCCGCCGGGCTGGTCGGGCTGAAGTACCAAGGGGGACAGCTCGCCCGCGAGTGGACCAGCGATGCCGTCGGTGCCGGCGTGCTGGCCAGCCCGGTGCTCTCGGCCGACGGGTCCACGATCTACGTCAACGGCCGCGACCAGCGTCTCTGGGCGTTGCATGCGGCCGACGGTAAACCCAAATGGTCTGCGCCACTTGGTTTCTCGGCGCAGACACCGCCGTCGGTCACGCCGCAGGGGCTGATTTTGTCCGGTGGTGGCCCCGACACCCGGCTCGCCTCGTTCCGTGACGCCGGCGACCACGCCGAGGTGATCTGGCGGCGCGAGGACGTCACGCCGTTGTCCACGTCGAGCCTGGCCGGCGGCGGAGTCGGTTACACGGTGGTGGCCGGTCCCCCGCACGACAACGCACCCGGCATGTCGCTACTGGTGTTCGACCCGTCCAACGGCCGCACCACCGAGAGCTATCCGCTCCCGGCCGCCACCGGCTTTCCCGTGGGGGTTTCGGTCGGCAAGGACCGCCGGGTGGTGGTCGGTACCAGCGACGGCCAGGTCTACAACTTCGACCCGGCCTGACAGGACTCAGAGAGCCAGCGGCGGGATGGCGCTGCGGGGCACCTGGACCTGAGTGGCTCCCGCGAACGACGGCAGCAACTCGCCCTGGGCGAAGTAGAAGATCAGCGCGTCGTCGGTGATCGCGAAGTTCTGATAGTTGGTCGGGTCGTGGCCGGCCCCGGCCGACACACCCACACCCACCCCACTCTGGTGTTCCAGTTCGCGCTGCACGATCGGGAAGATGGCGTCCAGCGGATTGGAGTTGGGCGCGAACAACGTGTCGAAGGTGATCGGCTGCTTGGCGGTCACGTTGTAGTTGAAGGCCTTGTACCAGTTCGAGGGGCGGGCCCCGCCGAGATCCTGGAAGAACTTGAGCACCACACTGCGCGTGTTGTGCGGCTGGCCGGAGCTGTGTTGCTCGTTGGTGGCGTCCATCTGATACGGCTGGTCGCGCCGCCCCGATCCCTGCGCGACGTTGACGAACCCGTCGCGGTTCTGCGCGATGTAGTCGGTCAGCGCCTGCTGGTCGGGATAGTCGACCGGGAACGTGATGTCCAGCGTGTAGGTGGTGCTGGATTGGTGGATATGGCAGATCTGGGCGGCCTCGACCGAGCCGCCGAGACTGGCGCAGGACGGCGGCGCGGCCGTCGCCGTGCCGACAGCCGGCAAGCCCGAAACAAGCACAGCAGCCGATAGAGCGGCCGCCACCAGAAAGCGCATCGTCGAAATGTCCTCGCAGACCAAGAAGGCATGTGTCTTATATAGGATTCGCCGTCAGCGTACCCGGCGTTACCGCGAGGGCCGGCAAACATAGGCCAGGGCCTGACTGGCGGCGCCCGTGCCGATGCGGGCGATGACCACCGAAAGTGGCCGATCCCCGCGCAGCCGCAGCCGGCGGCGCAGCGCATCGGGGTCCACCGCGATCCCGCGCACCAGGATCTCCAGCGCGCCGCAGTTCAGCGCGGACAGCGCCTGACGCAACCGCCGCTCGTCGAAAGCCGTCTGCTCGAGCACCTCGAAGCCACGCACCCCCGCCGGCAGGTGGTCACCGGACAGGTAGGCGATGTCGGGGTCCAGTTGCCACAATTGGTGCCGCGCGGCGTATTGACGGACCAATCCGGCGCGTACGACGGCGCCGTCGGGGTCGACGATCCAGCGCCCGGCGCCACGTACCGGACAGTCGTCGGGGTCGGATGAGGTGAGCTGCTCGTCGCGGTCCAGGATGCTGGCGCGTCGGCGCACGCCCGGCTCGGCCAGCCCCGGTGACCACAGACACGCTTCGCGGACGGAGCCGCGGTGCGACGTGACCTCGATCTCACCGGCGAAACCGAGCCGCCTGACCTGATCGAAATCGATTCCCGGAGCGCACTTCACGACGAGATCCCGGCCGCGGTAGCAGCCCAGCACTGCGTCCAGCGCTGGTTGATAGTCGCGCGGGTCGAACCGGCGGCGCCCACCGCTGCGCCGTGCCGGGTCGACGACGACGGCGGCGTCGCGGGTCACCGGCGCCAACGCATCGGCGCGGCACAGGTCGGCATCCGCCCCGAGGTTGTGGCGTGCCATCGCCAGCCTGACCGGGTCGATGTCGCTGCCGACGGCGCGGGTCGTCACCGCGCGCAGCGCGGCCAACTCGGTGCCGATGGAACAGGTCACGTCGTGCACGACGCGCCCGGCCAACCGGCGGGCGCGGTGGCGCGCGACGGGTGCGGCGGTGGCCTGCTGCAGCGCCTCGCCGGTGAACAGCCAGCGCGAGACGTCGCCGAGCGCACCGAGCTTCTCCTGCGCTTTCCGGCGTAGCAACGTGGTTTCCACCAACACCGAAGCCCGATCGCCGAACCGGGCGCGGACCGCTGCGACGTCGGCTATCCGGCTGGCCTCGCTCAACTCGAACTCGTCGACCGCCGCCAGCGCGGCGGTACCCGGGTCGGACCGCAGATAGCTGACGGCGTCCGAGTCGAACAAGCTCAGGACGGTTTGACCCCGGTGACCATGACGTTGTAGAACCAGCCCTTCGGGGCGACGTGCCGCCAGACGTTGGCGTCCACCCAGCTCAGGGCCTTCCAACCGTTGAAGGCGAACTTCGCCCAGCCCCAACCCAGACGCCCCGGCGGCACCGATGCTTCGAAGGTACGCACCGGCCAGCCGAACATGGCGGCGGTGAACTCTTCGCTGGCGGTCTCGACCTGCACCGCGCCGGCGTTGGCCGCCATCCGCTCCAGATCTTGCGGCGAGAAGGTGTGCAGGTCGACGACGGCTTCCAGGGCCGCGGCGCGGGACGATTCGTCGAGCTCTTCCTGCGGTCGCCGCCAGCTGCCCAGCCCGGGCAGCTTGGTGACGTTGGTGGCGACCCGCCAGGTCAGGGTGGACAGCTCACGCGCGTAGACATTGCCGACCGAGGTGGGCTCGCCGGCGAACACGAACCGGCCACCCGGCTTGAGCACCCGGATCACCTCACGCAGCGACAGTTCGACGTCGGGAATGTGGTGCAGCACCGCATGACCGACCACCAGGTCGAAGGTGTCGTCGTCGTACGGGATGCCCTCGGCGTCGGCGACGCGGCCGTCGATGTCCAAGCCCAGCGACTGCCCGTTGCGGGTGGCGACCTTGACCATGCCCGGCGAGAGGTCGGTGACCGACCCGCGCCGGGCGACTCCGGCCTGGATCAAGTTGAGCAGGAAGAAGCCTGTGCCACAACCCAATTCGAGGGCGCGATCGTAGGGCAGTTCGCGGATCACCTCGTCCGGCACGATCGCGTCGAACCGGCCCCGCGCGTAGTCCACACAGCGCTGGTCGTAGGAGATCGACCACTTCTCGTCGTAGTTCTCGGCTTCCCAGTCGTGGTAGAGCACCTGGGCGAGCTTGCTGTCGTGCCGCGCGGCTTCCACTTCTTCGGCGGTGGCGTGCGGGTTGGGAGCGGCGTCTGCGGGGATTTGCGTGGTCCTCGTCATGGAGGGCAGCCTATCCGCCGTGCCGATCGCCGTCGGTCCCGCCGTCCTGAGCTGCGGCGAACACGTCGACGTAACGCCGTTGTTCGGCGTCCGCCCGCTCGGTTGCCGTCGCCGCCCCGTACACGTCGTTGATGCCGGCCTTGGCTGCCGCCAGCGCCGGTGCGGGACCGTCCAGGAAGCGCCTGGCCCACGTCGCCGCGGCGTCGTAGACGTTGTCCGGGGCCACCATGTCGTCGATCAGGCCGAGCGCCAGTGCCTCCTCGGCGTCGAAGAAGCGGCCGCTGAACACCAGTTCCTTGGCCCTGCTGGAACCCACCACATGAGTGAGCCGGGCCATTCCGCCGCCGCCGGGAATCAGTCCGGCCAGGATCTCGGTCGCGCCGAACTTGACGTTGTCGCCGCTGACCCGCCAGTCGGCGGCCAGCGCCAGCGTCAGACCGGCGCCCAGCGCGTACCCGGTGATGGCCGCGACGGTGGGCTTGGGGATCGCTGCCACAGCGTCGATGGCCTCGCGACGCACCTGCGCGGCGACGCCGGCCTCGGTGGCGGTCAAGGTGCGCAGTTCGGGCATGTCGTCGCCGGCGGAGAAGATCTCGTGGCCGCCGAACAGGATGACCGCGGCCACGTCATCGCGGCGGCCCAATTCATCGGCGGCGGCGACGATTTCGCGGTAGACCTGGCGCGTCAACGCGTTGGTGGGGGGACGGGACAGCAGCAGCATGGCCAGGCCGGCGTCCTGCGTGCCGTCGCTGACGACGACGCTGACGAACTCGCTCAAAGCGGCCAGTCCATGAAGCCACCCGCTTTGCGGGCCTCGTGGTAGCGGTCGGAGTCGAAGAACTCGAACACCCAGTTGTCGCCCCGCTTCTCCAACAGCGGCTGGACGGCGTCGATCTGGCGCTCGACGGCCAGCACGTCGGCGACGGTGCGGCCGGCCAGCGCGTCCAGCTGTGTCCACGTCGGCGGCAGCAGCACGTTGCGGCCGGCCTCGAACTCGGCGATGGTGTCCTGCGGCAGTGCCCATTCGGCGCGGTCGGATTCGGTGTTGTCCCCGTCGGCGCGCTGTCCGTGCGGCAGCGCCGCGACGAAGAAATAGGTGTCGTACCGGCGGGTGCGCTCGGCCTCAGGGGTCACCCAGTTCGCCCACGGCCGCAACAGGTCGCTGCGCAACACCAGGTTCTCCTGGCGCAAAAAGTCGGCGAAGGACAGTGTGTGGTCGGCCAGGGCGCGGCGGGCATCGCCGTACACCGAGGCATCGCTGATGATGCTGTCCGGGTCGTCGGCGGGCCCGGCGAACAGCACACCGGATTCCTCGAACGTCTCCCGCGCGGCCGCGCAGACCAGCGCCTCGGCCAACCCGACGTCGATGCCGAAGCGCTGCGCCCACCACTGCGGCGGCGGCCCGGCCCACCCGATCTCGGCGTTGCGGTCGCGGTCGTCGACACCGCCGCCGGGGAACACGATCACTCCCGGCGCGAACTCCATCTGCGAATGCCGGCGCATCAGGAACACCTGCAAGCCGCCGGGCGCGTCCCGGACCAGCATCACCGTGGACGCCGGGCGCGGCGTCAGGGGGACGTGCGGTTCGTTCATGCCTGCCTCCGATGTGCCGCCCGGGCGCGAACCCGCCGGGCGAAGTACCGTCCGTCGACCACGTCCAGCGCGATCCGCTGCCCGAACGCCGCCGAAAGGTTCTCGGCCGTCAGGACGTCGGGCAACAGGCCGGAGGCGACCACCTGAGCCTCCGACAGCAGCAGGCAGTGGCTGAAGCCCGGCGGCACCTCTTCCACGTGATGGGTGACCAACACCAGCGCGGGAGCGTCGGGGTCGGCGGCCAGGTCGGCCAGGCGCGCCACCAGCTCCTCGCGGCCACCCAGATCCAGGCCGGCGGCGGGCTCGTCGAGCAGCAGCAGCTCGGGGTCGGTCATCAGCGCGCGGGCGATCAGCACCCGTTTGCGCTCACCCTCGGACAGCGTGCCGTAGAGGCGGTCGGCGAGGTGCTCGGCCCCCAGGCTTTCCAGCATGTCCAGCGCCCGCCGGTAGTCGACGTCCTCGTAGCTCTCCCGCCACCGGCCCAGCACCGAATAACCGGCCGACACGACGAGGTCGCGCACCACCTCGTTGTCGGGCACCCGCTGGGCCAGCGACGACGAACTCAGGCCGATCCGCGACCGCAGCTCGCTGACGTCGACCCGGCCCAGCCGCTCCCCCAGCACGAACGCGACCCCGGAGGACGGGTGCTCGGATGCGGCGGCGATGCGCAGCAGCGATGTCTTGCCGGCGCCGTTGGGGCCGATGATCACCCAGCGTTCGTCGAGTTCGACGGCCCAGTCCAGCGGTCCCACCAATGTGCGCCCGCCCCTGCGCAGCGACACGTCCCTGAAGTCGATCAGCAGGTCGGGATCGGCTTCGAGTTCGGCCACCCGACCATCGTGCCGCACCCCATGCCTGCGAGCGCTGCCGGGTCACGTACACCGGTGCGTCGCCGCGCCCGGCGCGGTCAGCAGACGCAGAATCGCACTGAAATCGCAGATTTCGTGCGATTCTGCGTCTGCTCGCCGGGGGAGGCTCCCCGGGAGAGGCTCGCCGGGGGAGGCTAGCTGTATTCGACGGTGAAGGTCGGCAGCGGTTTGCCGGTCTTCCAGTGCTTGAGCAGCGCCTGAGCCAACTCGCGATAGGCCAGCGCGCCCTTGTTCTTACGCCCGGCCAGCACCGACGACCCCGACGCGCTTGCTTCGGCGAAGCGCACCGTGCGCGGGATCGGCGGCGCCAACACCGGGAGCTCGTAGCGGTCGGCGACATCGAGCAGCACGTCACGGGTGTGGGTGGTGCGCGAGTCGTACAGCGTCGGCAACGCGCCGACCAGCCGCAGGTTGGGGTTGGTGATCTGCTGGACGTCGGAGACGGTCCGCAGGAACTGACCCACCCCTCGATGCGCCAACGTCTCGCATTGCAGGGGCACCATGACCTCGTCGGCCGCGGTGAGCCCGTTGAGGGTGAGCACGCCCAGCGACGGCGGACAGTCGATGATCACCACGTCGAAATCGTCGGCGAGTTTGGCCAGCGCCCGCTTCAGCGCGTACTCGCGCCCGGCCCGCATCAGCAACATCGCTTCGGCGCCCGCGAGGTCGATGTTGGCCGGTAGCAGCGTCATGCCCTCGGCGGTGGACACCAGAGCCGCGCTCGGCTCGACGTCGCCGAGCAGTACCTCGTGCACCGAGACGGGGAGTTTGTCGGGGTCCTGGCCCAGCGAGAACGTCAGGCATCCCTGTGGGTCCAGGTCGACGAGCAGCACCCGCTTGCCCTTGTCCACCATCGCCGCCCCGAGCGAGGCGACCGTGGTCGTTTTGGCCACCCCGCCCTTCTGGTTGGCCACCGCCAGCACGCGCATGTCAGTCACAGTGCCCATCCTGGCACGTACCGGCGCGACTGGTCGGGGTGGCAGCCTGCCGAGGTGCTGGCGTGTCTCGGGCAGAATCGCTGGCATGGGCGTGCACGACCACCGGTTGCTGTTGTTGCGACACGGCGAGACCGAGTGGTCCAGATCCGGGCAGCACACCGGCCGCACCGACATCGAGCTGACGGCTCCAGGGCGGGAGCAGGCCGAGTTCGCCGGAGTCGTCCTCGGCGAGCTCGATCTGCAGCACCCGTTCGTGTTCTGCAGCCCGCGTCGCCGCACCCTGGCGACCGCCGATCTGGCCGGGCTCATCATCGATCAGGTCACCCCGCTGCTCGCCGAATGGGATTACGGCGAGTACGAAGGTCTGACGACTCCGCAGATCCACGAGTTCGACCCGGATTGGCTGGTGTGGACGCACGGCTGCCCCGGCGGGGAAAGCGTCGAGCAGGTCAGCGAACGCGCCGACCGAGCCATCGCGCTGGCACTGGAGAACATGGAGTCGCGCGACGTGTTGTTCGTCAGCCACGGCCACTTCTCCCGCGCGGTGATCACCCGTTGGGTCCAGCAACCCCTGACCGCGGGCAGCCGCTTCGGTATGCCCACCGCGACGATCGCGGTCTGCGGGTTCGAACACGGCCTGCGCCAGCTCAGCCAGCTCGGGCTCAGCTGTCATCCCCGTCCGAGCGCAGTGGCGTGAGCCCCGAACCGTCGTTCGCGCTGACCGGACCGCGCGGAACGTGGGTAGCCGACGGCGTACGGTCCCGCTACGCCGACGTAGCCGCGGCCCAGGCCGCGCTGCGTTCCGGAGCGGTGCCAATAGTGTTGGGCGCGTTGCCTTTCGACGTGTCCCGGTCGGCTGCGTTGCTGACGCCGGAGCGCGTCGGCGCGCGCTCCGGCTGGCCGACGGGACCGGCACCGTCGGTGCGCGTCGATGCGGCCGTGCCCCCGCCCGCCGAGCATCGGTCCCGGATCAGCCGGGCGCGGGATCGGCTGGCCGATCCGGGCAATTCGTTGCACAAGGTGGTGCTGGCCAGATCGTTGCGGTTGGTCGCCGAGGCGCCACTGGACGTCCGCGTGGTCCTGGGCAGACTCGCCGCCGCCGACCCGACCGCCTACAGCTACCTGGTCGACCTGACCGCTGCCGGCGCGGACTACGCCGGGGCCGCCCTGGTGGGCGCCAGCCCGGAACTCCTGGTGGCGCGCTCCGGTGAGCAGGTGGCGTGCCGGCCGTTCGCCGGGTCGGCGCCCCGCTCTTCTGACCCCGACGCCGACGCCGCGAACGGGACCGCGCTGGCCGAATCGGACAAGAACCGCCACGAGCATCGACTGGTCATCGACACCATGCGCGCGGCCCTGGAACCGTTGTGCGCCGACCTCACGATCGCCGCCGAGCCGCAGTTGAGTCGTACCGCGGCGGTCTGGCACCTGTGCACCCCGGTCGTCGGCCGCTTGCGCGACACCTCAACGACCGCAATCGATTTGGCGCTGGCCCTGCATCCCACCCCGGCCGTCGGCGGGGTACCGACAGCTGCGGCCACCGAGCTGATCGCCGAACTGGAAGGCGACCGCGGCTTCTACGCCGGGGCGGTGGGCTGGTGCGATGCCCACGGCGACGGCGACTGGGTGGTGTCTATCCGGTGCGCGCAACTCTCGGCCGACCGTCGCACCGCGCTGGCCCACGCGGGCGGCGGCATCGTCGCCGAATCCGATCCCGACGACGAAGTCGTCGAAACCACAACAAAATTCGCGACCATCCTGAACGCATTGGGAGTCGAGCAGTGAACATCCGCCGCGCCACGCCCGACGACGTCGCCGACATCACCGCCATGATCCACGAACTCGCCGAGTTCGAGCATGCCGCCGAACACTGCACAGTGACCGAAAAGCAGATAGCGACAGCACTTTTCGAGGATGAGTCGACTGTGCACGGGCACGTGGTCGAGGTCGACGGTCGGGTCGCCGCGATGGCGCTGTGGTTCCTCAACTTCTCCACCTGGGACGGCGCGGCCGGCATCTATTTGGAAGACCTCTACGTGCGTCCGGGGTATCGGCGCCGCGGCCTGGCCCGTGGGTTGCTGGCGACGTTGGCCGGTGAATGCGTCGCCAACGGCTACACCCGACTGGCGTGGGCGGTGCTCAACTGGAACGTCGATGCGATCGCCCTGTACGACGGGGTCGGCGCGGTTCCGCAGCGGGAATGGACTACCTACCGGTTGTCCGGTCCGGAACTGACCGCGCTGGCCGAGCCCCGCTGATCGTCGCCGGCGGCCCAGCGCACGGCCGTCGGGCTGAACAGCAGGGCGAGCGTGGCCAGCGCCAGCAATCCGAGCGGGATACCGAACATCATCCGGTGGGACCCTACCGCCACATACCAAGCCACCGGCAGCAGCAGCAGCTGGGTGAACACAGCCAGTCCGCGGCCCCACCGCCGACCGGTGATCAGCGCCCATCCCCCGGCCAGCACCGCACCCCCCACCCCCACGAACCAGGTCGCGGTGGCCAGGCCGTTGGCCACGTGCTGGTCGGCTCCCGCCACCGCACGGATCACCAGAATGATCGCTACCGCCAGCGCCGCCACGCCCTGCGCCGCCACGAGCAAACCGGCGCGACGAATGGTGGGCGGGGCGGGGTTGGTCACAGACGCCAGCGTAAAGCGTGACCTCACATCCGTAAGCTCAAGCGTCATGCGTGCCATGTTGATCGCCAACCCGATCGCCACCAGCATCACCCCGGCCGCCCGCGAACTGGTGACGCACGCTCTGGAGAGCCGGGTGCAGCTGACCGTCGCGCATACCGAACACGCCGGTCACGCCGAGGAACTCGGCCGGTCCGCCGTCGCGGAGGGCTACGACTTGGTGGTGGTGCACGGCGGAGACGGGACCGTGAGTGCGGTGGTCAACGGCATGCTGGGCCGTCCGGGGTCGACGCCGGCGGGTCCGGTGCCGGCGGTGGCGATCGTCCCCGGGGGCTCGGCGAATGTGCTGGCGCGGGCGCTCGGCATCCACCGGGATCCGACCGAGGCGACCAACCAGCTCATCGAGCTGCTCGACGCATACGAGCGGCACCGCCAGTGGCGCCGCATCTCGCTGATCGACTGCGGCGAGCTGTGGGCGATCGTCAACGCCGGGCTGGGTGTCGATGCGGAGGTGCTGGAGGCGGTCGAAGCGGCCCGGGAGCGGGGCGTGAAGGTGACGCCGATGAATTACTGGCGGATCGCGGTGCCCGTCTCGGTGAAATTCAGCCGCCGCCCGCCGAACCTCATCCTGCAGCAGCCCGAGCAGCAGCCGGTATCGGGCGTGCACTTCGTCTGGGTGTGCAACACCAACGTCTGGACCTACAGCGACGACAAGCCCATGGTCACCAACCCCGGGGCCAGCTTCGAATCGGATCTGGGCATCTTCGCGCTCACCAAGATGAAGCTGATCCCTACCGTGCGCGTACTTCGCCAACTCCTCGCAAAGCGACCGGATCCGAAGGCCGAGCAACTGATCCGCAATGACGACGTCGGTTACGTCACCGTCACGAAGATGGACGCCCCGGCCGCATTTCAGTGCGACGGCGAATACCTCGGTCTTCGTGATTCGATCACGTTCCGATCGGTCCGGAACGCCTTGTCGGTGGTCGCCCCGCTGCCGGCTTCAACCCGCTGACCTGCGCGATCCAAGCTGTGACTGGCCCGCGACAAAACTGTGGGGCGAAATTCGCCGAGTAGTGTAGTACAACTGGTTAAGGGCATGGGTAAGAGTTCGTTGAAGTGAGATAGCCCACGAGCCCGCGTAACGCTATTGACATCTGTTGAGCCTGTGAAACGATCAAAAGGTTGCATGCGTCAGATATGCAGAGGTACGGAACCCCTTTCTTGTGCACGGTTCAACAGCCAAGAAGAAAATGCCCGTGCGCAGTGCTGCGCACATAGTGAGGAGTAGCAACTAATGGATTGGCGCCATAGGGCGGTCTGTCGCGACGAAGATCCGGAACTGTTCTTCCCGGTTGGGAACAGCGGACCGGCACTTGCGCAGATCGCTGACGCGAAACTGGTCTGTAATCGGTGTCCGGTGACCACCGAGTGCCTCGGCTGGGCTCTGAACACCGGCCAGGACTCCGGCGTCTGGGGCGGAATGAGTGAAGACGAGCGGCGCGCACTCAAGCGTCGCAACGCCCGGACGAAGGCTCGCAGCGGAGTCTGATAAACGTTCGACCAACAGGTGCGGTCCCGGCGATTGCCGGGGCCGCACTGTTTTGCGCACCCGTCATGCCAGAAGCCGGCCCCGTCGACCGATCGGCACCCGCAGAACCACGTCAGTGCCCCGATCGAGGCCGTCCCGCATGCTCAGCGACCCGTCCAATTCCGCCGAGACCAGCGTCCGCACGATCTGTAGCCCCAGGCTGTCGGACTTCTCCAGGCTGAATCCCTCGGGCAATCCGCGCCCGTCGTCGTGCACCACGACGTCCAGCCAGCGCGCCGAGCGTTCGGCCCGGATCGTCACGGATCCGACGGCGGCCGTCGGGTCGAATGCGTGCTCGATCGCGTTCTGCACCAGTTCGGTGATGACCATGATCAGTGCCGTCGCGCGGTCGGAGTCCAGCACTCCCAGGTCGCCGACGCGGTTGATCCGGATGGGGCGGTCGACGGAGGCCACGTCGTTCATGATCGGCAGGATCCGGTCGATCACCTCGTCGAGGTTGACCTGCTCGTCCACCGACATCGACAACGCGTCGTGGACCAGCGCGATCGACGACACCCGGCGCACCGATTCGATCAGCGCTTCGCGCCCCTCGGCGTTGACGGTCCGCCGGGCCTGCAGACGCAGCAACGCCGCGACCGTCTGCAGATTGTTCTTCACCCGGTGGTGAATCTCGCGGATGGTCGCGTCCTTGGAGATCAGGGCGCGGTCGCGGCGTTTGACCTCGGTGACGTCGCGGATCAGGATCGCCGCTCCGGCGTTCTCCCCGTGCACCACCAGCGGCAGTGTGCGCAGCAGCACGGTGGCGCCGCCGGCATCGACCTCCATGCGCATGCTGGATCCGCCGGCCAGCAGGTTGAGGATGTGCTCGGCCACCTCCTGCGCCTCGAACGGGTCCGAGATCAACGGGCGGGTCACCTTGATCAGGTTGTGCCCCTCCAACTCGCTGGTCAGGCCCATCCGGTGGTAGGCCGACAACGCATTGGGACTGGCATAGGCGACGATGCCGTCGACGTCGAGGCGGATGAAGCCGTCGCCCGCGCGCGGGGTGGATCGTGACATGGCGACGTCGCCGACGTCGGGGAACGTGCCCTCGGCGATCATGTGCAGCAGATCGGTCGCGCAGTCCCGGTAGGCGGTTTCCAAGCCGCCGGACATGCGCTCGGCCGCCGAATCGGTCTGGTGCTGGGTCAGCACGGCCACCACCTGGTCGCGGTAGCGCACCGGGGACGCGGCGACGTTGGGACCGGGCAGTTGCCACGAATGTTGCTCGCCCGCTTCGCTTTCCAGCGCGGGGGAGCCGGCGGCGAAGGTGTCGGCGACCAGCGGAAGCCGATCGGCGGAGACGACGCTGCCCACCGCGTCGGTCTGCAGGACCGTCGCGGCGGTATTGGGCCGGCACTGCGCCACGCACACCAGGACTTCGTCGTCGCGGCGGACCCACATCAGGTAGTCGGCGAACGACAGGTCGGCCAGCAGCTGCCACTCCCCTACGACGGCGTGGAGGTGGTCGACGGCGTTTCCGGGCAGCACCGTGTGTTCGGCGAGCAGATCACCGAGCGTGGACATGGACCTGGTAGCGGGCTAGCTGATGACGGCGATGAGGTCGCCGGCCTGGATGACGTCGCCGACCGAAACACTCACCTTGCTGACGGTTCCGGCCACTTCGGCCAGGACCGGGATCTCCATCTTCATGGACTCGAGCAGCACCACGGTGTCACCCTGCCCGATTTGGTCGCCCTCGCTGACCACGACTTCGAGCACGCTGGCCACGATTTCGGCGCGAACCTCCTCGGACATCATCACCCCACTCGTCTCGGCCACTGCGCATGCTGGTCTGTCAGGCTCTGTATATCGAACCATAAGGCCGTTCGCGACCGCGGCGCGCGGGCTGTTGACGGCGCATTGCCTGGACCATGAGACACTGGAGGGCAACTGAGCGGCGTGCTGCCGCCTTGAGAGCTTGACGAAATGAGGTTCAGAGATGGCCAAGCGTGGCCGGAAGAAGCGCGACCGCAAGTACAGCAAGGCCAACCACGGCAAGCGGCCCAACGCTTAAGGGCTAGAACTCACCCCGGATGATCGTGGTCCGGCTGATCTGGATCCGCAGCCGTTCCCGCAGGCCGTCGGGGGCTCGTTCACCACTGCATTTGACGGCGATCAGCTCTTTGATCCGTTCCTCCAGCCCGTAATGCTGAAGACAGCCCGGGCAGTTGTCGAGGTGGCTCTGCAGGATCTGCCGTTCGTCGGGCTGGCATTCGCCGTCCAGCAAGGTCCAGATCTGGGCGATCACCTGCGCGCAGCCCAGGTGACTGTCGGCGTCGTGGCTGAGCGGGCAGGAGTCGGCGGAGCCAAGCTGATCACTCATGACGACACCTCCTCGTGTTGTCCGCGGATGAAGCCACGGTCCTTGGCGACATCGGCCAGCAGTTCACGCAGCTGACGCCGTCCGCGGTGCAGCCGAGACATCACGGTACCGATCGGGGTGCCCATGATCTCGGCGATCTCTTTATACGGAAATCCTTCGACGTCGGCGTAGTAAACCGCCATCCGGAACTCTTCGGGCAGGGCCTGCAGCGCCGCTTTGATCTCGGTGTCCGGCAGCGCTTCCAGCGCCTCGACCTCGGCCGACCGTAGCCCGGTCGAGGAATGCTCGGCGTTCGCGGCCAGCTGCCAGTCGGTGATCTCCTCGGTCGGGTATTCCGCCGGTTGCCGCTGCTTCTTGCGGTAGCTGTTGATGTAGGTGTTCGTCAGAATGCGGTACAGCCACGCCTTGAGGTTGGTGCCGGCCCGGAACGATCGGAACCCGGCGTAGGCCTTGACCATCGTTTCCTGCAGCAGGTCCTCGGCGTCGGCGGGATTGCGCGTCATGCGCAGCGCACCACCGTAGAGCTGGTCGAGCAGCGGAATCGCGTCGCGCTCGAAGCGCGCCGTCAGCTCGGCGTCGCTCTCCTGATGCTCGGGCGGCCCGTTCTCGGCGACCGCGGGCCCGGTCTCGCCATCGGTGTCGGCCATCTTGGTCAGCACGGTCCCTTCGGTTGCGGTGTGACCGGACAACGCAACCAGCGCCGCCGGACTCGCAAGGAAGCGATCCAACCGCTCGTCGCGCAACACGCTCGTCGCAGTTGACACCAGGCTTCCTCCTCCCAATCTAAAGGCCGCGACCGACAACTGCCCGCCCCGGTCGCTCATTCCTTCGGCGACGCCTCAATCAACGGCTTTGCTCGGCGTGGTATTTCCGACTCCGGCGCGCTGCGCGGACGAACCCGGGTTAGCGCAGCTGGGAGCGGGCGTTAGTGTGACGCCATGTCGCTTCAAGGTAAAACCATGTTCATTTCCGGTGCCAGCCGCGGTATCGGCCTGGCGATCGCCAAGCGCGCCGCACAGGACGGCGCCAACATCGCGCTGATCGCCAAGACCGCCGAGCCGCACCCGAAGTTGCCGGGCACGGTGTACACCGCCGCCAAGGAACTCGAAGAGGCCGGCGGGCAGGCGCTGCCGATCGTGGGCGACGTGCGCGACCCGGAATCGGTCGAGTCGGCGGTGGCCAAGACGGTCGAGCAGTTCGGCGGCATCGACATCTGCGTGAACAACGCCTCGGCGATCAACCTCGGATCCATCACCGAGGTGCCGATGAAGCGCTTCGACCTGATGAACGGCATCCAGGTGCGTGGCACCTACGCGGTCTCGCAGGCCTGCATTCCGCACCTCAAGGGCCGCGAGAACCCGCATATCCTGACGCTCTCGCCGCCGGTGCTGCTCGACAAGCAGTGGCTGAAGCCGACCGCGTACATGATGGCCAAGTTCGGTATGACGTTGTGCGCGTTGGGCATTGCCGAGGAGCTGCGCGCCGACGGCATCGCCTCGAACACGTTGTGGCCGCGCACGATGGTGGCCACCGCCGCGGTGCAGAACCTGCTCGGCGGCGACGAGGCGATGGCCCGGTCCCGCAAGCCCGAGGTGTACTCCGACGCCGCCTACGTGATCCTGAACAAGCCGTCGCGGGAGTACACCGGCAACACGCTGCTGTGCGAGGACGTGCTGGTCGAGTCCGGTGTCAGCGACCTGTCGGTCTACGACTGCGTGCCGGGTTCGGAACTGGGCGTTGACTTTTGGGTGGAAGGTGCCAACCCGCCGGGTTACACCGGGTCCTGAGTCTCGGTGTCCTGAGTGGCCGGAACCTCGATCTCGCGCTTGAGGACCTTGCCGGTCGGGCCTTTGGGCAGCGCATCCACCAACCAGATCCGGCGCGGGTACTTGTAGGCCGCCACCCGGGCCTTGACGTAGTCACGCAGTTCGTCGGGTTCGACGGTGGCGTCTTTCTTGAGCGCGACGGCGGCGCCGACGTCCTCACCGAGTTCGTCGTGCGGCACGCCGACGACGGCGGCTTCGGCCACGGCGGGGTGCTCGTAGAGCACCTCTTCGATCTCACGGGGATACACGTTGTAGCCGCCGCGGATGATCATGTCCTTGGTGCGGTCGACGATGTAGAAGTAGCCGTCCTCGTCGACACGCCCGACGTCGCCGGTGGCGAACCAGCCGTGTTCGGAGATGGCGGCAGCGGTGGCGTCGGGCAGGTTCCAGTAACCCTTCATCACGTTGTGGCCGCGGATCTGGATCTCGCCCGGTTCGCCTTGCGGCACCTCGGCGCCGGCGGCGTCCACCACCCGCATCTCGACGTCTTCGACCGGGGTGCCGATGGACCCGGCCTTGCGGGGGCGGTCCGGATGGTTGAACGAGGCCACCGGTGACGTCTCCGACAGTCCGTAGCCCTCCAAAATCATGCAGCCGTAGGTCTTTTCGAAGTCGGTGAGGACCTGGACCGGCAACGACGCACCGCCTGATGCGCAGACCCGCAGGCTTCGGGTGGCCCGCTGTGCGGCGTCGTCGGCGAGGCTGAGCAGCGCCGAATACATCGTCGGCACACCTTCGAAGAGCGTGACACCGTCGCGTTCGATGACCTCGAGGGCCTTGCGCGGGTCGAACCGGGGAATCAGGGTCAGCGTGGCGCCCGCCAGGACTGAGCTGTTCAGTCCGCAGGTCAGGCCGAACACGTGAAACAACGGTAGGCAACCCATCACCACGTCCTGCGGCCCGATCTGCAGCAGGGTACGGACGCTCAAGTCGACATTGCGGCGCAGGTTGACGTGAGTCAGCATGGCGCCCTTGGGTTTTCCGGTGGTGCCGGACGTGTGCAGGATGACCGCGACGTCGTCGTCGGCGCGCTCCACCGGCGGGTGGGCGGGCAGGCCCTCGGTCAGCTCGGTCAGCGCCGCGTCGTCGACCAGCCAGCACTGGGCGCCCACCTCGTCGGCGCCGGCGGTGGCCTCGTCGGCGAACAACGGCGTCGCGAAGATGGCTTTGGCACCGCTGTTGGACAGGTAGAAGGCCACCTCGCGCGACTTCAGCAGCGGGTTCATCGGGACCGCGACCGCACCGCGGTACATGATCCCGTAGAACGCGACGGCGAAGGCGGGCGTATTGGGCAGCATCACCCCCACCCGGTCACCGGGCTCGATACCCGCGCGTTCCAGCAGGGTCGCCATCCGGCCCGCGGCGGCGTCGAACTCGGCGTAGGTGAATTGCAGGTCGTCGAGGCGCAGCGCGACGTGGTCGGGGTAGCGGTCCTTGGCGGCGACGAGGTTGGCGCTCAGAGCTGTCACTTTTCGACTCCCCATCGAGTGGGCGAGCAGACGCAAAAGCCCCTGCAGGCTCGGCGTGTCGGGCGCCTTTGCGTCTGCTCGCGCTTAGAAGGTGACTACAACCTTATCCGCGGCGCCGGGTGTGCCGGCCAGTTCCAGCGCCTCGCCGACCCGGTCGAACGGAATCGTGTGGCTGACGATCAGCGCGTATTTCTCCCAGTTGGCGACGAGATCCTTTGTGACTTCGAAGATTTCGCTCGGATAGCCCATGGAGCCCACGATGGTGATCTCGTTGCTCATCACGTTGACGAACTCGACGGGCACCGGCTCCTTGTGCACGCCGACAATGCCGAGGGTGGCGCCCTTCTTGGCGGCCGCCAGCGCGGTGTTGACGACGGCGGCCGCCCCCGCGGCGTCGAGGTAGATGTCGGTGCCGGCCTTGCCGGGGAACATGCTCTCCCCCCTTCCGTGCAGGTCGACGAGACGCTTGTTGACGTTCTCCTCGGCGGAGTTGACGACGGCGTCGGCACCGATCTGCAGCGCCTTGTCCAGCCGGCTGCCGATCACGTCCACGACGACGACATGTGCGACGCCAACGGATTTGAAGGCCAGCGTCGCACCCAGCCCGATCGGCCCGGCGCCGAAGATCACCACCTTGTCGGTCGGTTTGGGCCGGCACTGGTTGACGCCGTGTCGTGCCACCGCCATCGGTTCGTTGAGCGCGGCGACCTGCCACGGGATGTGTTTCGGGATGACTTCCAAACTCGTTCCGCGAACCGCGTTTTCGATCAACAGGTAGTCGGCCAGCGCGCCGGCCGCTCCCCCGTTGCCGATGATGCCGGCGAGGTCGGCCATCGGGTTGACGACGACGTGGTCCCCGACCGCGATGCCGGTGACGTCGTCGCCGACCTCGACGACTTCGCCGGCGGGTTCGTGCCCCAACGGTGTGCAGTTCTGCCGCGGCGGAATCCCGCCGATGCTGATGTAGAACGTGTCCGATCCGCAGATGCCGCAGGCACGCATCCGCACCAACACGTCGCCGGCACCAACCCGGGGGTGATCGGCGTCCACCACTTCGACCGTGCCCGGCCCGGTGACCATGACGGCTTTCACGGTGCAGCCTCCAGTTCGATGTCGAAGGTGTCGAGGTATTCGGCGAAGACCGGTTGCAGGTCTTCGACGGTGAGCCCGTACTGGTCCAGGCTGTAGGAGTTCAGCGTGAACCGGTCCTGCGGATGTCCAGCCAGCCAATCGCGCATGCGCGCTTCGGTTTCGGGAGTGAACGGATCCCCCGCCCAGTCGTAGAGGCGACGCATCACGTCCATCGGGTCACGCATCATCTCGTGGTAGTACATGTGAAAGAACCGCTCGTCGCCGATGCGTTCGCGTGCACGCAACGGACGGTCCACATGAAAACGCATCTGCCACTTCGCATCTCGGCCCATCGCCGCCAGATCGACGGCTTCGGGCTGGTGCGTCATGCCTTTGGGCAGCTTCCACAGGTTGGCCAGCGACCCGGTCGCCTTGTAGGGGTCGCGGTGCGCCCAGACCAGTCGGGCGTCGGGAAAGACGGTGAGCAGCGCCTCGATGTGTACCGAATGCGACGGCATCTTCAGGCTCCAGGTGCCCGGCGCGGTGGACTGCAGCACCTGCAGATACCGCTTCTGGTACTCGTAGGTGCTGACCATGTCGGCTTCCTCGAACAGCCACTCGGCGTAGCGCGGCGTCGACAGGAACGAGTCCCACGACAGGCCCTTGAAGTCCTGGTTGTGGATGAACATGTCTTCGGTGGGCCCGTCGGCGTCTTCCCAGTGCGGCAGCGCCACTTTGGCCTGCGTGACCATCTCCAGGATCTTGCGCTGCTCGTCCAGCAAAGCGAGGCAGCGCGGGTCGGTGCGCAGCGCCTCGCTGGGGGCCGGCGGGATCGGGTGCACGCACTGCCAGTGCAGCAGCGAGCGCCGGGCCGGGTCCTGGTCGAGCAGGTAGCTGATCACCGTGGTGCCGGTGCGGGGCATGCCGAGCACGATGAGCGGGCGCTCGACGGGCTGGTCGAGCACTTCGGGATGGGTCTGGATGTGATCGTGGATCTGCAGCCGACGTCCCAGCGCGTTGGTGGCGTCGTCCAGGATGCGGTTGCGGCCGAACGGGGTGAACGCCGACGAGGTGTTGAGGTCGTCCAGCATCACCGCCAATCCCGCTCGCCAGGAATCGGATTCGAGCTCGGACAGGCCGGTGCGCTGCGCGGCCAGTTTCAGGACGTCGTCGGGGCTGGTGATGTCGTCGAAATCGGTCATGGTTCAGACCGTCAGGTATCCGCCGTCGACGGCGATGGTGCTGCCGGTGATGTAGGACGCGGCGTCGGTACACAGGAAAAGCGCTGCGCCCGCGCAGTCCTGGGGCGTCCCCGTTCGGCCCAGCGGGGTGTGGAAGCCGATCTCGACGTCCATCACCTCGGGGATGCTCATCGCGGGGTGCGTCATCCGGGTGTCGATCAACCCGGGGGCGATGGCATTGACCCGGATCCCGTCGTTCGCCCAGCGGCGGGACAGGTTCATGGTCAGCGAGAGCAGACCCATCTTCGATGACCCGTAGCCGGGTACGAACACCGCCGAGCGGAACGCGGACATCGAGACGATGTTGACGACGCTCGCTCCCCCGGAGGCCTGGCTGGCCTTCAGTCGCTCGTAGCAGCGCATCGTCAATCGCATCGGTCCGAACATGTTCTGCGCCACCGAGGCGATGTAGCCGTCCGGGTCGTACTCGTCGCCCGCCGGGTAGGGCCCCCCGGCGTTGTTGACCAAAATGTCCAGGGCGCCCAGTGAGTTCACCAGTTCGTCGACCGAGTCGGCGTCCTGGATCCGGCATTGCCGGTAGCTGAACGCGCTGAGGTCGTCGTCGTAATCAGTTGAGCTGGAACGTGTTCCGGTGATCGTGACGGCGGCGCCGGCCTTGGCGAAAGCCTCGGCGATGCCGTTGCCGATGCCGCTGGTGCCGCCGGTGACGAGCACGTTGGCACCGGTGAAGTCGAAGCTGAGGGTGTTCATTCGGCGGTCCTTCGGTCGCTGCTCAATTCCTGGATTTCCTTGGTGAGCCAGGCCTTTTCCCAGAAGTTCTCGGTGCCGGCCAGTAGGGCTTCGTGGGAGTCGGCGGCCACCTTCGCCGCGCCCGGGTGTGCCGGGTCAGCTGCCAGCACCAGGTCGGTCAGGTGCAGCGCCTGCACGGGACGGCTCGCGTCTAGATGAGCCCTGGCGGCGTCCACCAGCGCGTCGGCGCCCGCGGCTTCCACCACGTCGGCTGCAACCGAATCCGGTGTTACGCCGTAGAGTTCGGTCGTCGAGCGGTGCCGGAACCACCCGGTGTACATCTCCCAGATGGCCCGCACATTCCAGGACGTCTTGCCGTAGCCCTCGCCGATGTCGAGGTGCTGCGGGATCCGGACTTCGCGCATGGCCGTGTGCAGGTCGGCGCCGGAGTTCATCAGTTCGAGGGTCCGGTCGTGCACGGTCTGCATGGCGTCGCGCATCGCGGTGACTTCCTCGGCAATGCGCTCGGCACCCTCGATCGGCGCGAAGTGACCGGTGATGAGTCGGTTTGGCGCGTAGTCCAGCACCGCGTTGCACGCTTCGATGTAATGGACCGGGTCGCGGTATCGGTCGCCGCGGATGGTCATCAGGTTGGGCACGTGGCTGAACAACGGCCCGAACAGGTTGCCGGTGAACAGGATTCGGTCGGCGGGCAGCCACACTATCAGCGAGTCAGTGGTCTCCCCGCCGGGAGTCCAGGTCAACTCGAACCTGCGTCCACCGACCGTCAGCCGATGGCCGGTGTCGAATGTGGTGGTCGGCTCGGGGAAGGAGAAGTCGATGGTGGCCGGATCGATCGTCTCGAAGTGCTTCAGCATCGCCTGGGTGAACTTGCCGAATGCGAAGGAGGTCTTGGGTACCCGATAGCCCATCAGTCGCTCGTTGTCGTCGCGCCAGTACCGGTAGTTGCGATGCATGACGACGTCGGTGTCGGCGTCACGCAGCGAATCGACGCCACCCCAGTGATCGGCATGTCCCTGAGTGATGACGATGGCCCGGGTCGGTCCGGGGACGTCGCCGAATGCCTTGCGGTGCAATGGACCTTCGAACACCAATCCGGTGTTGACGATCACCCGCCCGTCGTCGGTGGCGATGGCGTAGGAGTTGGAGACACCCGGCGACATCCACACGTCGTCGCCAAGCGGGGTCGCGGGTGCGCCGGTCGCCGAGGTCAGGTCGGCAGCACCGGGACGCTCACGATGGATTCCGGCCATGACAGGTGATCCTCTATAGTTCTAGAGTTAATGTCAATAGGCTCGGAAAGGAGAGCGCCGATGGGACTACGTGGTCTGGCCGACCGGGTCGCCGTCGTGGTGGGCGGTGCCACCGGGATCGGCGCGGCCACCGCAGCGCGGCTCGGCGCCGAAGGCTGCCGGGTGGTGGTGGGTGACATTGCCGACGACGCCGCCCGGGAAACCGCCGAGCGCATCGTCGCCGCGGGCGACACCGCGACCCACGTCGCCTTCGACCTGGCCGACACCGACTCCGTCTCCGCGCTGATCGACACTGCCGCAACATCTTTCGGTGGGATCGATCTGTTGTTCAATGTGGGAGCGGACATGTCGACGCTGCGTGCCGACACCGACGTCGTCGACATCGACTTCGGCGTCTGGGACCGGGTGATGGCGGTCAGCCTGCGCGGGTATGTCGCCGCCATGAAATACGCCGTCCCGCGCATGCTGGAACGGGGCGGCGGCGCGATCGTGAACATGTCGTCGGCGGCGGCGTTTCAGGGCGAGCCGGCGCGCCCGGCCTATGCCACCGCCAAGGCCGGTATCGGCGCGCTGACCCGGCACGTCGCGTCCCGGTGGGGCAAGGACGGCATCCGCTGCAACGCCGTCGCACCGGGGTTCACCGCCACCGACGCGATCCGCTCGGTTCCACAGTGGCCGCAACTGGAAGCGGGTGCGCTCAAACGGATTCGCGGACATCGCGTCGGGGACCCCGAGGACATCGCGGCGCTCGTCGCGTTCCTGTTGTCCGAAGAAGGCGAGTGGATCAACGGCCAGGTGATCAACATCGACGGCGGAACGGTGCTGCGCTAGATGGCCGCTCACCCTCCGCGGAAACGCGACGGCGACGAGCGTCGGCGCGAGTTGTGTGACGCCGCAATCCAAGTGCTGGCCGAACAGGGATCGCGCGGCCTCACCCACGGTCAGGTGGACCGCTGCGCGGCGATGCCCGACGGCACCACGTCGTACTACTACCGCACCCGCGCGGCCCTGCTGCGCGGCATCGGCAAGCGCGTGGCGGAGATCGACGTCGCCAACTTGAAGTCGGTGATAGACCGCCCGCCGCAACCGGATTCGCCGTTCGCTCACCTGGCCGAGCTGACTCTGCTGCAAGCCGAAGGACACGGACTGATGCTCAACCGGGCCCGTCAGGAACTTCTTCTGGCGGCCGCGCGCGATCCCGACCTGGCCGCCACGTCGCAGGAATTCGTCGCCCGCATCACCGCTATGGCGCAGCAGGCCATCGCCCACCTGCAACCCGGCACGGATGACCCTGACCTGCTGGCGGCCCAAACCGCCGCCGTCACAACCTTTATCGCGGGGGTGTTCACCCGGCTGGCCGCCGGCGATCGCACCATCGACGAAGCCGACCAATTGGCGCGACTGCTGGAGGCGGTGGCCACCGCGGTATCCGGTGCGCAGCAAACCCCGCGTTCCGGCAAATAACCCTTTTTTAATTGGCGAACTGGATCTAGCGTTAATGCTGCATCTCCACGCTAACCAAAGGATTGGATGGAAATGAAGCGAACGATTTTCAGATCTGTTTCCGCGGGCGTGCTGGCAATTTCGGCGTTGCTGACCACCGGTGTGGGCGTCAGCAGCGCCGGGACGCTGCAGACCGAAGGCAGCTATCCGAGTCGGGAAGCTTGTCAGAATGCGGGCCCGGGCGTGAAAGCAACCACCCCGCCGTTCAATTGGGACGACTACTGGTGTGTTCCGGATCCGCAAACGGTAGGCAATTGGCGATTGGTTCTCAGCGACAACTAGCAACCTCCCCGCAATACCAATAGAAACCCCTACCCGGCCTTGACTCTGTGGCGTAATGGTTGTCGATGCCGAGCACTACGCCGACGATCGTGCGCGAGAATCGAACGATGCGGGCGGTCAAGACCCTCAAGCCGGGGCAAACGCACAACATCGGACCTGTCGCAGGGACCGGTGCACCGCCGATCGGGGACATCAACGCCACCGATCTGGGTGAGATCGTCCAGTTGCCGGACGGGCGACTGGTGGCGGTTTTCGGCGACTCGTTCACCGAAGGCGTCTGTCGCGGACAGCATTACCCCTCGGTGGCCGTCGAGGCGCTCCTCCACCCGAGCACCGGGCAAGTCGGCTACGGCCAAGTCCTGAGCGGGCCCGCGGGCAGCGGCCGCGAGTTGTTCCCGATACCGCCGCAGGCATATAAATCGCATCCGGCCGCGACCTTCACCCTGCCCGCGGGCACGATCACCGCCGGCGCCAAGACCTACCTCAAAGTCGTTGCGACCGACGGGCATCTGCAGCCCACCGGAGGTTCCTGGCTGGTCGAGGTCACCAATGACCCGGGCCGAGGATGGACAGCGATCGACGGGTCCTACCGGGACTGGAAATACGATCAGACGCCGACGCTGGAGGAGCCGTGGCGCCTCACCGGGCGCCGGGCCCCTGCCCCCACACAGGTCAGCGGCTACCTGGGCTCGGACGGCGCGGTACATATCGCGGCCGACGCCTTCGACCGCAGCTGCGGGGTCACCCTGTACCGGGTCGACGATCCCGCCCACGTCGCAGATCCCGGCAGTTGGCGGCCCCTGAAGGCGGACGGCAGCTACGGACGCCGGGGACGTCGTGCCCGCACGCCGATATCACCCTCCGGGCAGCGGTTCGGTGAGCTCTGTTTCCGGGAGATCGACGGCCGCCCGGTGCTGTCGGGGCTGAACCTGGGCGGCGGGGGCGTCGAAATCCGCGTCGGCGCGCCCGGACGCCCCGAAGACATCTTCCGCAGCAAGCCGATCGTGGTCGGCGGGTTTGCGCCCGGACCGGCGCACGTGCCGTATCCCTACGGCGGCTTCATCGTCCCCGATGCCGACGGCAACATGCCGCACCTGGACAGGGTGAGCGTCCTGGTCAGTCAGTGGACCCCGTGGGGTCAGTACAACACCCAGCAGGTGTGGGCGAATCTGACCCCTTCGGTCTGATCTCGGGCCGCCGCGCGGTCCCATCGCGAGCTTCCGACGCGGGCGGATCACAGCAGGGTGATCTGCTCGGCCTCCGGCTTGGCCGGCTCGAGGAGCTCGGGCCCGTTGTTGCGGATGCTGTTCACCAGCTTCGACACCTCGCACAGCTCGATGTCGTGCACGTCCGGCGCGCGGGCCAGCAGTTCCTGATCCAGCGGCGCGTCCGGGTTCAGCCACGCATCCCAGTCGGCCTCGCCCAGCATCAGCGGCATCCGGTCGTGGATCTCGGCCAGTTCGCCCACGGCGTCGGTGGTGATGATGGTGCAGCTCAACAGCGGGTGCGCTTCTTTGTCGGCTCGCCACACCGACCACAGCCCGGCCGCGAACAACGGCTCGCCGTCACCGCGATACATGAAGAACGGCGTCTTGCCGGCCTTCTTGCCGGAGCCGGGTTCGGCGTTGACGCGCCATTCGTAGTAGCCGTCCATCGGCACCAGGCAGCGTTTGGACTTCGCGCTGCCTCGAAATGCTGGTGAGGTCGCGACCTTGTCCGCGCGGGCGTTGATCAGCAACGGGCCCTTGTTGTCCGGTGCGCCGTCGGCGCCGGCCTTGACCCACGGCGGGATCAGCCCCCATCGCATCAGCCGCACCCGGCGGGTGGCCTCGTCGTCGGGCTCGCTGTGACGGGTCACCACGGTCGCGATGGTGGTGGTCGGAGCGACGTTGTAGTTGGGTTCGGCAGCCCGGTCGGTGGTGCCGGTGGCCTCGTCGATGGCCTTGATCTTCTCGGCCAACAGGGCCGGGTCGGTAGTGACTGCGAAACGCCCACACATATCTCCATGTTCGCAGAACACGCAGACAGGCCATGATGGACCGGTGAACGCATGGCAGGCCCCGTCCGCGCCGACCCCGGTGCACGCGACCGTGACCGTGCCGGGCTCGAAATCGCAGACCAACCGCACGCTGGTGCTGGCCGCGCTGGGCAGTGGCACGTCCACCATCACCGGGGCGCTCCGCAGCCGCGACACCGATCTGATGATCGGCGCGTTGGTCACGCTGGGGCTCCACGTGGACGGGTCCGGCTCGGATCTGACCGTCAGCGGTCGCATCGCGCCGGGGCCGGATGCCCGGGTGGACTGCGGGCTGGCCGGCACCGTGCTGCGCTTCGTGCCGCCGCTGGCAGCGCTGAGCGACGTCCCGGTCACCTTCGACGGCGACGAGCAGGCCCGCACCCGCCCCATCGCCCCCCTGCTGGACGCGCTGCGCGGCCTCGGTGTGCCGGTCGAAGGAACCGGGCTGCCGTTTCGGGTCCGCGGCAGCGGGTCGGTTGCCGGCGGGACCGTGGCCATCGACGCGTCGGCGTCCTCGCAGTTCGTGTCCGGTCTGCTGCTGTCCGGCGCGTCGTTCACCGATGGTCTGACCGTGCAGCACACCGGCGCGTCACTACCCTCGGCACCGCACATCGAGATGACCGTGGCGATGCTGCGCCAGGCCGGCGTCGACGTCGACGACTCGGTGCCCCACCGATGGCACGTGCGGCCGGGCAACGTCGCGGCCCGGCACTGGGAGGTCGAACCGGATCTGACCAATGCGGTCGCCTTCCTGGCCGCGGCCGTGGTCACCGACGGCGCAGTGCGCATCACCGGGTGGCCGGAAGCGAGCGTGCAACCCGCGCAGCACATCCTGGATGTCTTGAAGAACACGAATGCCGCTGTGCGACATTCCGATTCGTGCCTGGAGGTGCAGGGCTCGATCGGCTACGAAGGGTTCGACGTCGATCTGGGCGCGGTCGGCGAGCTGACCCCGTCGGTGGCGGCGCTGGCGGCCCTGGCGGCACCGGGATCGGTGTCGCGGCTGAGCGGCATCGCCCACCTGCGCGGCCACGAAACCGACCGGCTGGCCGCGCTGAGCGCCGAGATCAACCGGCTGGGCGGTGACTGCCGGGAAACCGAGGACGGCCTGGTGATCCGGGCGACGTCGCTGCGCGGCGGTCTGTGGCGCGCCTACGCCGATCACCGGATGGCGATGGCGGGCGCGATCGTCGGGCTGCGGGTGCCCGGCGTCGAGGTCGACGACATCGCCGCCACCACCAAGACGCTGCCGGAGTTTCCGCAGCTGTGGGCCGAAATGGTCTCCGGCACTTGAGACCTGGCGACTACGACGAGTCCGACGTCAAGGTCCGCTCCGGAAAGGGGTCGCGGCCCCGGACCAAGACTCGTCCGCAGCACGCCGACGCCGAGGCCGCCATGGTGGTCAGCGTCGACCGCGGCCGCTGGGGTTGCGTGCTGGACGGGCAACCCGACCGTCGGGTCACCGCCATGCGGGCGCGCGAACTGGGCCGCACCCCGATCGTGGTCGGCGACGACGTGGACATCGTCGGAGACCTGTCCGGGCGCACCGACACGCTGGCCCGCATCGTGCGGCGGGGTCCGCGGCGAACGGTGTTGCGGCGCACCGCCGATGACACCGACCCCACCGAGCGGGTGGTGGTCGCCAACGCCGACCAGTTGCTGATCGTGGTGGCATTGGCCGACCCGCCACCGCGGACCGGATTGGTGGACCGCGCGCTGATCGCCGCCTACGCCGGCGGGTTGACGCCGATCCTGTGCCTGACCAAGACCGATCTGGCCCCGCCCGGCCCGTTCGCCGAGCAGTTCGTGGATCTGGACCTGACGGTGGTGGCCGCCGGTGTCGACGATCCGCTACTTGCGGTGGCCGATCTGCTCGACGACAAGATCACCGTGTTGCTCGGGCATTCCGGGGTCGGGAAGTCGACGCTGGTGAATCGACTTGTCCCGGAAGCGGATCGGGCGGTCGGCGAGGTGACCGACATCGGCCGGGGACGGCACACCTCTACGCAGTCGGTCGCCTTTCCGTTGGATCAGCACGGGGCTTGGGTGATCGACACACCGGGCATCCGCTCGTTCGGCTTGGCCCACATCTCGCCCGACGACGTGCTGATGGCCTTCTCGGATCTGGCTGAGGCCGTTGAGGATTGCCCGCGCGGGTGCGGGCACATGGGACCGCCCGCAGATCCGGAATGTGCGCTGGACGGGCTCACCGGTACGGCGGAGCGTCGGGTCGCGGCGGCGCGACGACTGTTGGCCACGCTGCGGGAGGGTTGACGGCGGGCGCGAGCGTGCGCAGACGCGCCGGGCTTCCCGGCATTTTCTGCACCCTCGCGGCTGGATCAGCCCTTCGCCTTGACGACTCGCACGCCCAGTTCCTCAAAAGGCACCAGATGTCCCTCGACGCAACGTATTTCCACGCCCGCTTCCGCGCCGCACCCGAGATGGGTGAGCCGCAGCCGGTGCCGGCCGGGTAGGTGACGCTGGCCCCACTGGAACATCGACCACACCACCGGCATGAAATCGATTCCGGCTTCGGTGAGCACGTACTCGTCGCGGCTGCGCTGACCCGGTTCCCGGTAGGGCCGGCGGGCCAACAACCCGAGGTCGACGAGTTCGGCCAGCCGTGCCGAGGTCGCGGCCTTGGTGATGCCGACGCGACGGGCGAAGTCGTCGAAGCGGGTGGTGCCGTAATAGGCCTCGCGCATGATCAGCATCGCCGATTTGGTGCCGACGACGGCCATCGTCTTCTCGATGGCACACTCCCCGACCGCCGACCACGCATCGCGATCGGCCAGCCCGCCTTGCAGCATTGTCACCTACATCACCTCCCTGTCTGGGTTGCTTTCAGTATACCTAGGTGTTATAGCTGGGTATAGACAGCAATACTCAGCTGTCATGACTCGAGGAGGAGCCATGTCTCGTGAGGCCGTCATCGTCGGCGCAGTGCGCACGCCCGTCGGCAAAGGCAAGCCCAACGGCGCCCTGCACGACGTTCTGCCCGCCGACCTGCTGGCGCACAGCCTGCGCGAGGTGGTCGCCCGCACCGGAATCGACCCGGTGGAGATCGACGATGTCATCGCGGGCGCCGTCACCCAGGTCGGGGACCAGGGTGTCAACATCGCCCGTAATGCGTTGCTGGGGGCGGGATTTCCGGAGTCGGTGCCCGGCACCACCGTCGACCGGCAGTGCGGCAGCAGCCAGCAGGCGATCAGCTTCGCCGCACAGGGCGTGATCGCCGGCGCCTACGACGTGGTGATTGCCGCCGGTGTGGAGTCGATGAGTCGCGTTCCGATGGGGACCTCGGTGCTGCCCGGCAGCAATCCGTTCGGCGCGGACATGGCCCGCCGTTATCCGGACGGTTTGGTGCCGCAGGGCATCAGCGCCGAACTGATCGCCGCCAAGTGGGGCTTCTCGCGCGCCCAGCTGGACGAGTTCTCCGCGGCCAGCCATGAGAAGGCCGCGCGCGCCACCAAGGACGGGTTGTTCGACAACGAGCTGATCCCGATCGCGGGCCTGTCCACGGACGAGATCATCCGGCCCGGGACGACGGTGGAGACGATGGCGGGGCTCAAGCCGGCGTTTTACAGCGAGGCTACGGCCGCGCGCTTCCCCCAGATCAATTGGCATATCACTCCGGGTAACTCGTCGCCGCTGTCCGACGGCAGCGCAGCGGTATTGATCACCAGTGGCGACTACGCCCGCACCCACGGACTGCGCCCGCTGGCCCGCATCCACACCGCGACGGCGGTCGGGTCCGACCCGCTCTACATGCTGACCGGCGTCATTCCCGCCACCGAAAAGGTGCTGCAGCGTGCGAGTCTCACGCTGGCCGACATCGACGTGTTCGAGGTGAACGAGGCGTTCGCGCCGGTGGTGCTGGCGTGGGCGCACGACGTCGGCGCCGATCTGGCCAAGACGAACGTCAACGGCGGGGCCATCGCCATTGGACATCCGTTGGGCGCCAGCGGCGCCCGGATTATGACCACGCTGGTCAATGCGCTCGAACAGCGCGGCGGCCGGTATGGCCTGCAGACGATGTGCGAAGGCGGCGGCATGGCCAACGCCACGATCATCGAGCGGCTGTGATCATGTCCGCTTCCCAGATCTTCGTCATCGGCGGCACTGGCGCGCAGGGCATCCCGGTCGTCCGGGCCCTGGTCGCCGACGGGAGGTACTCGGTTCGGGTGCTCAGCCGCGACCCCACCTCGCGGCGCGCGAAAGAACTTCTGGAACTCGGTGCCAGATCGGCGGGACAAGACGGTCTGTTGGAGCGGGTGCAACCGCAGAACCGCACGCCGATACTCAAGATCGGCGAAGACCGGAGAACCGGACGGCTGTGATGGGCAGGGAGATCCGGTTCGACGGTGTGCGGGTGCGGTTCACCAGCACCAAGGATTACGACGCCCTGGTCGCCGCCTTGCTGGCCGACATCGGCACCGCGCCGGTGCCGATCAACGATGTCGCGGTGGCCCGTGGCGACTGGGAATCCTATCGCAAAGAGGTCGAATCACACGTCGGGCCAAGCGGATTCATGCTGTTCGGCCTCGTCGACCACGGTGGCTGGATCGCCAAGGCCGCCATCGAGCGCAAGGCGTTGCGCGTCATCTTGGGCAACCCGCTGATCGCGATCACCATGATCCGCCACGACGTGACCGCGGGCCTGTTCGCACCCGTCGAGCTGCTGATCCTCGACGAGCCCGGGGACCGGAGCAGCCTGACCTATGTGCAGCCGTCGTCGCTCATGGTGATCGACGACAACCCCGAACTGCTCAGCGCCGCCCAAGAACTGGACGCGAAGTTGGCCGCGCTGGCCGCAAAGGTGACGTCAACTTAGACTGCGCCGAGCGTGTAACCACTGCGAAAAATCGGCCAAAATTTCGCAGTAGCAACACGTTCGGCGAAGGGACTGATGATCTACAGCCAGCCGGTGCGCGCGGCGGCCACCGGCTCGGGGGGCGCCGGCGCCAACGTCCCGTCGCGCACCCCGTCCAGCATCCGCTGCACCGACGCGACGATCTCCGGTGCGGCCCCGGCTAATCCGGCCAGATCGGCTTCGGTGACCTCGTCGGCACCGACACCGGCGCGGGCAAGCACCGCGGCCGGATCGGCCAGTTGTTCGGCCAGCCAGCCGACCGGGTCGGCGGACAGCTCGGGCACGAAATGCCGCTGTCCGGGTTCCCAGCCGTCGAACCGGGGGTGATGATGGGCCCGGTCCAGCGTCTCCGGCGGGCTTTCGGTGGAGCCGAACAAATCCACCCGCCACACCGGGCGGGTGAAGGTGATCGGGATGCCGGCGTAGATCGAACCCTGCGGCGCGGCCCGGTCGACCAGGCGCAGTTCCAATCTGACACCCCGTTCCGGGGTTTCCTGACCGGTGCGGGGGTTGGGGTCGACGAAGAACATGTCCCCGACGACGACACCCAGGGTTTCGAATCCGAACGCTGCGAGCACGTTATAGAGCGTAGTCCCGATCGAAGGGCAGAGCGCCCGGTGCGCTGGCCGGAACGGCGGGCCGGTCCGGCGCCACCGGCGGAATGCGGACGTAGGACGACCCCAACGGCGGACGCGCGTCCGGCTCACCCTTGTTCGGCCACAGTGACGTCGCCCGCTCGGCCAGCGCGGTGATGGTCAGCGACGGGTTGACGCCCAGATTCGCGGTGATCGTGGACCCGTCGATGACGTGCAGCCCCGGGTATCCGTGCATGCGGTGGTAGGGGTCGACGACGCCGTCGTCGGCGGTTTCGCCGATCACACAGCCGCCGATGAAGTGCCCCGTCATCGGGATGTCCGCCAGGTCGGCCCAGGCGCCGCCGGCGATCCCGTCCAGATGATCGGCCGCCCGCCGGGCCACCTCGTGACCGACCGGGATCCAGGTCGGGTTCGGCTCCCCCACACCCTGCCGGGTCTTCATGCGCCGCCCGAACACCCCGCGCCGGGTGTAGGTGGTCAGCGAGTTGTCATGGGTCTGCATCACCAGCAGCGGGATGGTCTGCTCCGACCACCGCTTCGGGTTGAGTAGCCGGCGCAGGTCCCGACGTTGTCGCACAAGCTCTTTCAGCCCGGTACGCCAGCGCCTCCCTCCGTCCAGCCCGTCGACCAGCACGGTGCCCATCAACCCCATCAAGTTGGAGTCGTGGCCGTAGCGGCAGGGCTCGACGTGGGTGTGGTCGTCGGGATGGATGGACGACGTGATCGCGACACCCTCGGAGTAGTCCACGTCGTCGCGGCGCGCCCGCACCGCCAGGATCGCCTCGGAGTTGGTGCGGGACAGCTCCCCGAGCTTGGGTGAGATGCGCGGCAGGCTGCCACCGTCGCGCAGCCGGTGCAGCAACCGCTGGGTGCCGAGGGCGGCAGCGGAGAACACCACGTGTTCGGCGGTGAAGGTACGACGACGTCGCCGCAACTTGGCACCGGTACGACGGGTGATCACGTCGTACCCGCCACCGGTGCGGGGCCGGACGTCGACGACCGTGGTCAGCGGGTGCACCTTCGCCCCGAGGTTCTCGGCGAGGTAGAGGTAATTCTTGACCAGCGTGTTCTTGGCGTTGTGCCGGCACCCGGTCATGCATTCCCCGCAGTGTCGGCAGGCGTTGCGGTCCGGGCCGGCGCCGCCGAAGTACGGGTCGCCGACCGGGGCGCCGGGTTCGGCCAGCTTGCCGTCGCTGTCGGTGAAGCACACCCCTACGCGGGTGGCGTGAAAGGAGTCCGCGACACCGAGGTCGGTGGCGATCTGCAACATCACCTTGTCCGAAGGCGTTGTGCGAGGGTAGGTTTCGACGCCCAGCATCCGCTGGGCCTGGTCGTACCAGGGAGTCAGCTCGTCCTTCCAGTCGGTGATGCGGCTCCACCGCGGGTCGGCGAAGAAGTCGTCGCCGGGTTGGTACAGCGTGTTCGCGTAGACCAGCGAGCCGCCGCCCACGCCGGCGCCGCTGAGCACGACGGCGTCGGTGAGCAGGTCGATGCGCTGGATGCCGTAGCAACCGATCGACGGGCGGAACAGATAATCGCGGACGTGCCAGCTGTTGTCGGCGAAGTCCTCGTCCCGGAACCGACGGCCCGCTTCCAAAACGCCAACGCGGTAACCCTTTTCGGTCAGCCGCAGCGCGGTGACGCTGCCACCGAAACCGGATCCGATCACCAGCACGTCATAGTCGAAATCGGTCACGCGCCGACCTCCTCGATTTCCCTGCGCGGCAACACTTCCTGGTAATCGTCGAGGACCGCGGTCTGAGTGCGGCGCTGATACTCGTGGACCAGACCCGGCCAGTTGGTGGTGACCCGGCCATTGGCGGTTCGGTACCAGGAGTCGCAGCTGGTCCATACCCCGCTGTCCAGACGGGCCTGGATCTCGTCGTCGTAGGCCTGCTCGACACCGCGCCGGACCTCGAACGCACGGGGCACGCCGCCGCGTACGAGTTCCTCGACGACCTGGCGGATGTAGCGGGACTGCTGCTCCATCATCAGGATGATCGAGCTGCTGCCGAGATTGGTGTTAGGACCGTAGATCAGGAACATGTTCGGGAAACCGGGCACGGCCATGCCGAGGTGCGCGCGGGCACCCTGCGCCCATTCGGCGTGCAGGTCGCGGCCGTCGCGTCCGGTGATCGTCATCGGGGCCAGGAATTCGGTGGCCTTGAACCCGGTGCCGTAGATGACGACGTCGACCTCGTGCAGCCGGCCGTCCGCGGTGCGCACCCCCGTCGGGGTCACCTCGGTGATCGCCTCGGTCTCGACCGAGACGTTGGCACAGGCCAGGGCGGGATACCAGTCGCTGCTGAACAACACCCGCTTGCAGCCGATCGGATAGTCGGGCGTCAGCTTCGCCCGCAGCACCGGATCCTTGATGTGGCGCTTGAGATTTCCCAACGCCAGCGCGCGCAGCGCCCGCCCGAGCGGGGCGGCTCTGGTCAGCGCCAGGCACAGCAATTCGGTGGTCTCCCAGATCGCGCCGCGCATGGCGGCGGCGAAGCCAGGCACCTTCTCGAACGCCTCGTGATGCTTGTCGGTGTACGCGCGGTCCACCTTCGGCACCACGTAGGGGGCCGAGCGCTGGAAGACGGTGACGTGCGCGGCCGTCTGGCGGATGCGCGGGACGAACTGGATGGCCGACGCGCCCGTACCCAGGACGGCGACCCGCTTGCCGGTCAGGTCGACGTCATGGCGCCACTGCGCCGAATGGAACGCCGGGCCGGTGAACGTGTCGAGTCCGGCTATGTCCGGCAGCGCCGGCCGGGACAGCTGCCCGACGGCCGGTACCAGCACATCGGCCTCGTAGACCTCGCCGGTTGCGGTGGTCACCCGCCAGGTCGCGGTGTTGTCGTCATACTCGGCGGACGTGACCTCCACCCCGGTCCGCACCAGTCTGCGCAGGCCGAACCGGTCGGCGGTGTCGTGGATGTAGCCGAGGATGTCGGGCTGCTCGGCGTACCGCCGGCCCCAGTCGTTCTTGCGGGCGAAGGAGTACGAGTACAGGTTCGACGGGACGTCGCAGGCGGCACCGGGGTAGGTGTTCTCCCGCCAGACCCCGCCGATGTCGTCGGCCTTCTCCAGCACCGTCACGTCGGCCAGACCATCGCGGGACAACTCGTAGGCGGCACCGAGACCACCGAAACCCGCACCGATCACCAGGACGCGAGGACGTGTGTTCGAAGTCATACTTCGACGTTACGAGTCGGTGTGGTCGGGCCGTCAACCGATACCGGACGAGAAATCAATAATTCCGGCCACGGGGCGTTGGGGGTGCGGCCACGGGGCTTTGCGGGTGAAACCTGGGCGTTGCGGGTGAAGCCAGGGCGTTGCGAGTGAAACCTGGGCGTTGCGAGTGAAGCCAGGGCGAGGATTCGTCGATTTTCCCGCCCCATCTTCACTCGCAAAGCCGTGACGTCACAATCAAAGTCGTCAGCTCAACAGCCAAGACCATCAAGACCCGCTCAGACGGCTAACAACCGCGCGCGCGGCGCCACCGAACGCTGATACCGCGCCGGGGTGGTGCCGGTCCACCGCTTGAAGGCGGCGATGAAGCTGGTCGCCTCGGCATAGCCGAGGCGCAGCGCGACGTCCTCGACCGTGAGCGCGCCGGTGGCCAGCAGTTCTTCGGCCAGCACCCGGTGGACTTCTTCGGCCAGTTCCCGGAAGGTGGTGTTCTCCTCGGCCAGCCGGCGGCGCAGCGTCCGCTCGCTCATCGCCAGATGCCGGGCGACGCTGGCGATCGTGTGCGGCTTGCCCTCGACCGACGCGAGCCGTTCCCGGACCCGCAATGCGACGCCGGTGCGTTGTCGACGGCGTTCCAGCAGGGCGTTGCATTGCTGCTCGCAGATGGCCACGCTCATCTCGCTGGCCTGCGGCAACCGGTTCTCCAGCAGTGCGGCCGGCCAGCTCACCATGTTGGCCGGCGTGTCATAGCGCGGTGTCATGCCGAATTTCCTGCGCACCTCGCCATCACCCGATGCCGGTGCGGCACTTGCGAATTCGATGGCCGTGAACGGGACCGGGCGGCCCAGCAACTCGGTCATCACCTGAGCGATCGCGGCCAGGTCACGCCGGACCAGGAAGTCCGCGACCGGGCCGTCGAGGTCTGGCAGATCCAGCCGCAATGTCGCAAGCTGGTCCGTGACGCCGACGGTCGGCAGACAGAACCCGTAACTGAGTTCGTAGTAGCGGAAGGCGAACCGGACCGCGTCGCCCAGCGTCAGGCTGGTCAGGCAGGCGAAGCCGAAGATGCCGAACGATCCGACGTGGTAACCGCTGCCCACCCGCACGCCGAGATCGGCGGCGTCACCGAGCCGGTTGACCAGGTTCGTGGCGACCGCCAGCTCCTGGCGGCCGGCGATCATCCGGTTGTGGTCGTGCAGGTCGGCTTCCGCCAAACCGGATCCCTCGAGCACGTCCGTCGCGACAAGTCCCTGCGCGCAACCGAATTCGGTCATCAGCGCGACGCTGGCAATGTTCCGCGGGAAATCCCAGTGCGAGACCTGGTTGCCGGCGAACACCTGCACGTCTCCCACGGTAGCGTGGGCGACCCTCGCGGCAATCGAACCGGTCAGGCCGCCACGTCGTCGTCGACCACGTCGGCCGCTGCCCGCTTGGTGCGACGCCAGCCACGCACGGTGGCGATCGCCGTCTTCAGGCCACGCCGACGGCCGGTCGCCGGATCGGTGCCCGCGAAATCCGGTGCCAGCTCGGCGAACATCCGCTCGCTGCGTGTTTCGGGAGCGTTGTCGGCGTCGTCGCGCAGGTACTTGTCCGGCAACGACAGCTTCGCCAGCGTGCGCCAGGTCCGTCCGTACTGCACCAGGAAAGAACCTGTGGTGTAAGGCAAGTCGTACTTCTCGCAGATTTCGCGCACCCGCAGCGAGATGTCGTGCAAGCGGTTGCTGGGCAGGTCCGGGTACAGATGGTGCTCGATCTGGTGGCACAAATTGCCGCTCATGAACCGCAACAACCAGCCGCCCTCGAAGTTGGCGCTGCCCAGCATCTGCCGTAGGTACCACTGGCCCTTGGTCTCCCCGACCATGTCGGTCTTGGTGAATTTCTCTGCGCCGTCGGGGAAATGACCGCAGAAGATGACGGCGTTGGCCCAGACGTTGCGGATCACGTTGGCCAGCGCGTTGGCCTTCAGGGTGGACTTGTACGTCGCCCCCGGCGACAACGACGTCAGCGCCGGGAAGGCCACGTAGTCCTTGACCACCTGTCGTCCCGCCTTGGCGAGGAACTCGTCGATGCGTTGCCGGGCCTCGGCGTGGTCCATCCGCTTCTTGACGATCTTGCCGATTTCCACGTGCTGCAGGCCGACGCCCCATTCGAACAGCAACGCCAGCAACGTATTCCAGACGAGATTGAATACGTTGAAGCGCTTCCAACGCTGGTCCCGGGTCACGCGCAGCAGGCCGTAGCCCACGTCGTCGTCGATGCCCAGGATGTTGGTGTACTTGTGGTGCACGAAGTTGTGGGTGTAGCGCCAGTGTTTCGACGACCCGCTCATGTCCCACTCCCAGGTGGAGGAGTGGATCTCGGGGTCGTTCATCCAGTCCCACTGGCCGTGCATGACGTTGTGGCCGATCTCCATGTTCTCGACGATCTTGGCCACGCCGAGGGTCAGGGTTCCGGACCACCACGCCCAACGCCGTGAGCCGGCGGTCAGCAACAGCCGGCCGGCCACTTCGAGCGCACGCTGTCCGGCGATGGTGCGGCGGATGTAGCGGGCATCGCGGGCCCCGCGCGAGTCTTCGATGTCTTGGCGGATCGCGTCCAGTTCGACGCCCAGGTTTTCGATGTCGGCGTCGGTGAGGTGCGCGAACACGTCGACGTCGGTGATCGCCATCGTCTTCTCCCTGCGTCGTTTCGTTTCGTGCTGGCGGACCCGGACCTACGTTATCGTAAGCTACGTAACCGTAGGTTACCTGCCGGTAACTCTAGATGTCGACCACGCAGTTGCCGGAAGCGGCCGACACACAGGTCTGCACTCGCGACCCCGGGTCGTGCTCGCGTCCGGTGCGCAGGTCACGGACGTGCCCGTCGACCAGTTCCACCACGCATGATTGGCATATACCCATTCGGCAGCCGAACGGCATCTGCACGCCCGCGTTTTCTCCGGCGTCCATCACCGACGTCGCGGCATCGGCGGCGACGCTCTTACCGCTGCGAGCGAACGTCACCGTCCCGCCCGCACCCGCCGGGGCGGCTTTGGACACCGCGAACCGCTCCAAGTGCAGCCGATCCCCGACCGCCGCCGCCGACCAGACCTTCTCGGCCTGGTTGAGCATGCTTTCCGGTCCACATGCCCAGGTATGGCGTTCCCGCCAGTCCGGTACTTCATCGTCGAGGCGGGACAGGTCCAGTCGGCCCCGCACGCGCGTCTCGCGCACCGACAGTCGATAGCCGGCATGCTCGTCGGCCAGCGCAGCGAGCTCGGCGCCGAACATCACGCCGGATCGGTTGGGTGCTGAGTGCAGGTGCGCGATGTCACCAATCTGGTTGCGGCGAACCAACGTTCGCAGCATCGACATCACCGGCGTGATCCCCGATCCCGCGGTGAGGAACAGGATCGACGACGGCGCCGGGTCCGGAAGCACGAATTCGCCCTGCGGCGCGGCCAGCCGCACGATGGTGCCCGGCTCGACACCGGCCACCAGGTGGGTGGACAGGAAGCCCTCCGGCATGGCCTTGACGGTGATGGTGATGGTTCGCCGGGGACTCGAGCCGGTAGCGGCGGGAGTCGACGTGAGCGAATACGAGCGCCAGCGCCAGCGACCGTCGACCAACAGGCCGATGCCGATGTACTGGCCGGGCTGGTAGTCGAAGCTGAAGCCCCAGCCCGGCTGGATCACCAGCGTGGCGGAGTCCTCGGTCTCCCGGTGTACCGCCAGGACGCGGCCACGCAGCTCGCGGGCCGACCACAGCGGATTGGCCAGATGCAGATAGTCGTCGGGCAGCAGCGGGGTGGTGATCCGCGCGGCGAGGTTGCGCAGCGCGTGCCAGCCGGGATGCTTGTCGGCTCCGGCGACCGTGGGAGGACTGGTGTTGACCACCCGGGCGGACAGCGCCGCATGTTTGGTGCTCATGAAAAGGTCCTGCGGTCCCGGGTCACCCAACCTACGGTACCGTAAGTTACGGTTCCGTAGCCAGCGAGGCGTCACAGGAACTCGAGCAGGAACGGCAGTTCCTGGTTGGCGTACCAGGCCAGATCGTGATCCTGGGCGTCGCCGACGGTCAGTTCGGCATCCTCGTCACCCAGGTCCGCAGCGTCGATGACCTCGATCGCCGCCGCCACCGCCCGCTCGGCGGCCGCGTTGTCCACGTACGCCGCGATCACCCGGTCCAGCTGCACCGGGCCGGCGATTCGGACCACGGCGTCGTCCAGATCGGGCCGGTAGGCCGCCCCGTCGCCGTCCAGGTCGACCTCGACGGCCAGCACCACCCGGCGCCGCGGCAGCGAACCCGCGTCTTCGTCGGCCAGCAACCGCAACGACGCCAACGCCGCCTCGCTCAGCGCCACCTCGGCGAGCTCGTCGTCGTCGCCCTCGGCGTAGGACTCCCGCAGGGCCGGCGTGACCGCGAACGCGGTTCCGTTGACCGGGCGCCACGAACCCTCGGCGACGAGTTGCTGCAGCATGGCCAGGGTCGCCGGGATGTAGACCTGGGTCATGGCATCAGCGTCGCGACGTGATCGGTGACGTACTTCTGCAGTTCACGGGCCGGGCGCTGGTAGTTGCCGGTGATGACCGGGCGGGCGGGCAACTTGACCTTCGGGATCTCCACCTCCGTGTAGTCGACGGTGGAGAGCAAGTGGGCCATCATGTTCAACCGCGCGTGCTTCTTGATGTCGGATTCCACGACGTACCAGGGGCTGACCGGGGTGTCTGTGTGCACCATCATCTCGTCCTTGGCGCGCGAGTAATCCTCCCACCGGTACACCGACTCCAGATCCATCGGACTCAACTTCCATTGCCGCACAGGATCATTGAGCCGCGCCTTGAAACGGCGCAACTGCTCGGCGTCGGACACCGAGAACCAGTATTTGCGCAGCAGGATCCCGTCGTCGATCAGCATCTGCTCGAAGAGCGGGGTCTGACGCAAGAACAGCGCATATTCCTGGGGCGTGCAGAATCCCATCACCTTCTCGATGCCGGCGCGGTTGTACCAGGACCGGTCGAACAGCACGATCTCGCCCTTGGTCGGCAGATGGGCGATGTAGCGCTGGTAGTACCACTGTCCACGTTCGCGGCCGGTCGGCACCGGCAACGCCGCGACATGGGCGATGCGGGGACTGAGGTACTCGGTGATCCGCTTGATGGCACCGCCCTTGCCTGCCGCGTCGCGACCCTCGAAGATCACCACCAGCCGCGCACCGGTATGCCGCACCCATTCCTGCAGTTTCACGAATTCTGTTTGCAGCCTGAACAATTCGGCTTCGTAGAGGCCGTTGGGGATCTTGCGTACATCGGGCGCGGTCGACTTCTTCTTCTTCGCCTTCGCCGGCGCGCCGGCCTTGCTCGGGGTGCTCACCCAACGGATGTTACTAGCGCGAAGCTCCCAGCAACTCGTCCAGCGATTGCTGCAACAGCCCCGGCAGCAGGTCCACGTCGCTCATCGCGTCGCGGTCGGCATTGATCCCGAAATAGAGCGTGCCGTTGTAGGACGTGACGCTGATGGCCAACGCCTGGTTGTGCAGCAACGGCGGCACGGCGTAGGTCTCGAGCAACTTGGTGCCGGCGACGTACATCTGCGATTGCGCGCCGGGGGCATTGGTGATCAGCAGGTTGAACGGCTGGCGGGACAGCGTCGGGAAGCTGGTCGCCACCCGGATGCCCATCGCGTGCAGTGTCGGCGGCGCGAAACCGGACAACGTGACGATGGTTCTGGCGTCCACCAGGCTGGACGCCGTCGGATTCGACTCGGTGGCATGGGCGATCTGGGACAACCGGACCACCGCATTGCCCTCCCCGACCGGCAGGTCCACCAGGAACGGCGTCACCTCGCTCATCGCCTGACCCGGTCCGGAGGGATCGAGCTGGTCGTCGGGGTAGACCGATAGCGGTGCCATCGCGCGCACCACCGCCGTCTGGGGCACGGCCTCGCCGCGCGACAGCAGCCAGTTGCTCAGCGCGCCGGCGATCACCGCCAGCACCACGTCGTTGATGTCGCAGTCATACCGCGCCCGCACACTGCGGTAGTCGTCGAGTTTGCCGCGCGCGACGGTGAACCGCCTGTTGCGGGACACGGTGGCGTTGAGCGGACTGCTGGGTGCGGTGCCCCGCGCCACGGTGCGTGCGACGTCGACGACGCGGCGGGCGGCATCGACGACCTGAGCCGAGTTGGTCATCAGTCCCGCGACCGCGGACCCGACGGCCTGCAACTGGGCGCCGGGCCCGACGATCCAGTCGCCGATCGCCCCGAGCACCAGCCGGGTGGTGCCCGGGTCGCGTTCGGGGATCCAGATGTCCTCGGGGAACGGCGGCGCCCGCCGGCTGCGATCGGCGATGACGTGATTGATCTCCAGCGCACTCATGCCGTTGATCAAGGCCTGATGTGACTTGGTGTAGAGCGCGATCCGGTTCTTGGCCAACCCTTCGACCAGGTACATCTCCCACAGTGGCCGCGACTTGTCCAACGGCCGGGCGGCCAGCCGCGCGATCAGTTCGTGTAGTTGTTCGTCACTGCCCGGCGACGGTAGCGCCGAGCGCCGGACATGATAGGTGATGTCGAAGTCGCGGTCGTCGATCCACACCGGGCGGGCTATGCCGGCCTTGACTTCGCGAACCTTCTGGCGGTAGCGCGGAATCTGCGGCAACCGTTGTTCGACGGTGGCCAGCAACTTCTCGTAACTGAGCCCGGACCGAGGCCGGCGCAATATCGCCAGCGAGCCGACGTACATCGGGGTGGCGGTGTTCTCCCGCCGATAGAAGGACGCGTCGGCTGGGGACAACCTGGTCACCATACGGCCACCTCCCCCTGCTCGAGTCGACGTGCATTTCGCAAATCGGACACACCTCTCGGCCACGGTATCGACCGACGGGCGTGCGCGACTGTCCGGGTGCGCGCCGCCGGTGTTGTGGATGAGGGCCGACGACTGAATACCCAAGACACCGATTGTCTGACACTCTCTGCTCGTCTGCCGTTCGAGTTGGAGTGTGCCCGTTGCCCACTGTCGCCGTCACGCCGGTAATCGAGTACGAACCCCCGACGCGCAATCTCCCGCGGCGCGGATCATCATCGCACGCCTCAATGCGCCCCGCCCGTCCCCGCCCGCACAACCAACCGGACGCCACGCCGCTGTCCCCGCAGATGCGTCAGGCGGCCATGTTCGCCGACGCTGCGTTGCGTCGCGTGCTGGAAGTCATCGACCGCCGGCGCCCCGCCGTCCAGCTGGGCACGGTGTTGGCACCGGAGCTCGTCGACTCCGTCCTGGCAGTGAGCGGAGGGATCGCCGGGCAGTCCGGTGCGGCGGTACTGCGCAGAATGCGGCTGCAGCCGAGCGCTTCACGCGACACCAGCGCCGAGGTGTTCGGCACTTACAGCCGGGGCAACCGGGTGCACGCGATCGCCTGCCGGGTGGAACAGCTGCCCACGCCGGGCCGCTGGCTGGTGGTCGCGCTGCACATCGGCTGAACCTATTGCGGGACAACAGTTTCGGTGTGAGCGGGGCGCGGGATCAGCATCGGCACGCGGCGCCGGTAGTCACGGTACTGCTCCCCCAGCGCGGCCACCAGGTCACGCTCTTCCAGTTGCAGCGCCACCAGGATGTAGGCGGTGGTGCCGATCGCGAAGACCAGGTGCCCGGCCGTCATCGTCGGCGTCGCCCAGAAGGCGACCAGGAATCCGAGCATAATCGGGTGTCGCACCAGCCGGTAAAGCAGGTGGGTGCGGAAACCCAGTTCGGTGTAAGGCTTTCCGCGCCAGGCCAGATACACCTGCCGCAACCCGAACAGGTCGAAATGGTTGATCATGAAGGTCGAGGCCAACACCAGTGCCCATCCCAGCCAGAACAACGCCCACAGCAGCAACCGCACGGCCGGTGAGCGCACGTCCCACACCAGCGCCGGCAGGGTGCGCCACTGCCAGAACAACAGCACCAGGGCCGCACTAGCCAGCAACACGTACGTGCTGCGTTCGATCGACGGCGGCACCCAGCGCGTCCACCACCGTTTGAATGCCGGCCGCGCCATCACGCTGTGCTGGACGCCGAAGACGCCCAGCAGCGCCACATTTATTGCCAGCGCCTGTCCCGGGGACGCGGCGATTCCGTGATCGACGTTGCGCGGCACCAGGATTGCGCCCACGAAGACGACCGCGTAACCGAAAGCGCCCAGAAAGATCAGATAACTGAGCGTGCCGTAACCAATTGTCAAGTATCGCTTCATAACCCGAGTGTGTGCCGGATGGGGGCCGCGGCGCATGAGGCGGTTGCCCCATCATTACGAGTTCACCAATCCGTGCCGCAGCGCATACATGCTTGCGCCGATGCGGTTGGACACACCGATCTTGGCGTAGGTGCGCTCGACGTGGTTGCGGGCTGTCTTCTCACTGATCACCAGTTCCGCCGCGATCTCCTTGTTGGAGGATCCGCGCGCGACCAGGCACAGCACTTCGACCTCGCGTGGGGTGAGGCCGTCCGGACGCAACTGCGGCCGTTGCGCGCGATGCCCCGCGGCGTGTAACACCGCTTCGACGGCGACTGGGTCGAGCTCACCGGTCTGCACCCGTCCGTGCAGCCGCCGGGCCGCCGCGTCCGGCGGCATCTCCTTGCGGTACGGCCTTGGCTCGCAAGCGGATTGGTAGCTGACGGCGGTGGCGAGGATACGGTCGGGCGGGCCCAGCGCGCTGCCGGGCAGACCCCGGGGGTACCCCGAGCCGTCCAGGCATTCGTGGTGGTTGCCGGCGACCTCGGCAAGCTGCCGCAGCCCGGGCACCTGGTTGAGGATCCGCACGGTGAAGTACGGATGCAGCCGGACTCGCTCGAACTCGGCCGAGGTCAGGGAACCCGGGCGCGACCAGAGCTGATTCGAGACCCCGATGCGGCCCACGTCGTGGACGTGACCGGCGCGGCGGGTCAGCGTCACCGCGTCGTCGTCGAGACCGGCGGCGACGGCGGCGTCCCCGGCCAGCCGCGCCACCGCCCGCGAATGCCCCAGTGTGAACGGACATTTGAGGTCGACGAAGTCACCCAGTGCGACCAGCAACGTGTCCAACGTCTGGTCATCGAGCCGGTGATGACGGTCCGGCGCCGCCCGCAACGCCGTCTCCCACACGTCCCCGGTGGGCGGACCGTCCAGGATCTCCTCGGCGTGTTGCAGGAACATGTCGGCGACCTGCGGATCGAACTGGCCACCGCGACGTGCCCGCACCATCGCCACCGCACCCTGGACGCCGTAGGTGCGATGGTGCACCTCGGCCATCTCCGCGACCTGGGCGACGCGCATCTGGATCGGGATTCCGTCGCCGCGGGCGCCGGTCGGCAGGCCGCCGCCGTCGTAGCGTTCGAACGCGCACGCCAAGGCCGTCTGCACGTCGGCACCCAGACCGAGCCGGTCGGCCAGCAGCGCCGCGGATGCGCAGTGCGAGTGGATCATTCGCGATATCTGACCGCGGGCATTGACCAGCAGTGTCGCCATCATGCTGACCCGCTGCAGCAGCGGCTGGCCGCGGCCGATGTTGCCGATCAGGAAACGCATATAGGGCAGGCCGGACCAGTCGACCAGGTAGGAGTCATGGCGCACACCGATGTCGTCGCCGAACCACTGCGCGTACTCGTGGGAGTCGGCGTGACAGCCGATCCACATGATCAGCGTGGTGTAGTACGCGCTGTCGCGTTGTTGCGCTGGCAGGCCCAGTCTGTCGGCGAGGCGGGTGGCGATCAGGGCGGCCCGCAGCATGTGTTCGGCGGGCTGACCCAGGCCGAGGTCGATCGCCACCGACAAAGCCGCGAGCAACTCGGCGCGGGTCGGCAGCGAAGACGGGTCGGTGGCGGGCACCATGCTCCTATTGTGGGCTCCTATTGTGGGCGCGTCAGTCGATCAAGACAGTGCGCCGCACGGCGTGGTGGCGGTCGGCGTCGAAGCGTTCGAAGTGCCCGGAGCCGACGACGAACAGGCCCCGCTGCGGCGGCCGGAAACCCGCCAGGCGCGCCTGAGTTGGCAACGGGCCCACCGGGCCGAGGTCGGTGCCCTGCAGGACGGCGTGGGATCGCGACACCGCCCACAGCTGTCGCGGGGCGATCATGAATCGTTGCCCGTTGGGCGCGGTGCCGGCCAGCCGCACCTGTCCGGCGCCCAGCGCCAGACCGGCCGCCCGGCTCAACGCGCCCAATGCCGGCCGGTTCGTCCAGGTGCCGCCCGGCAGCCGGGAGCCGACGGCGCTCATCAGCCGCGTCGACAGCGTGGAGCGGATGTCGAGTTGCCACTCCAGCAGTCCGGGGATGCGGACGTGCAGCGACCAGGGGCTGAGCCATTCGACGGTGATGTCGCACTGGACCGCGTCCTGCGGGGTCGCCGAGCTGAAGTAGCGCGCGCAGCTCTGCGCACCGCACGTCGTCGCGTAGAAGGTCCAGATGCCGGCGGGGTCGCGGTGCCAGACCGACTTGTATGCCGGGGCGAACGTCGCTTTGGGGAAGTGCCGCAGCGCCAGGTAGTGGCCGCTGGCGAATGGCAGGCCCATCACTCCGAAGCCGACGAATCGCTCGTCGTCTCCGTCGGGCAGGGTCGGGTTTTGCAGGACGGCCGTGGCGGCATCGAAAGGTGTGTGCGTCATGGGTAGCAGGGTGCGCGCGTGGGCCGTCGCGGCACATGAGGCGACTGCCTCAACTTGCTCGGGCGCTGGTGGACGCGCCGAGCGTCACGCCAGCGTGGCGCCGAGCGCCGAGCGTCACGCTAGCGTGACCGCAACGACGACGGGCGAGCGCCTCGCGAATGCGCGGCCTGCCGACACTCGACGCCCAGTGCGCGGCTGGCTGCACACTCGCCGGCAGCGGAGCGCGCCGAGCGTCACGCTAGCGTGGCGCCGAGCGCCGAGCGTCACGCTAGCGTGACCGCAACGACGACGGGCGAGCGCCTCGCCAACGCGCGGCCAGCCGCACACCCGGCGGCGGCAGGCGCAGCCGCTAGCGCTTCTTGACCGACTTCGGCGGCTTGGCGCCACGCCCCTGCTGCCGCGCCGCGGCACGCCGCTCCCGGCGAGTGCCTCCCGCCGCCGCACCGGCCGACGTCTTGGCCGCCGCGCCACCGTTGCGCTGCACCTGCGCCGAACCGTCCTCCGAGGGTCCGGTGTAGGTCAGCGCGGGAGCCTCGTTGTCAATTCCCTTGGCCCGCAACGTACTGACCGGCTCCTTGAGGGCCGGCTGGGGCGCCGGAGTATCGGGCTTGTCGTCGGCATCCAGCTCCGCCAAACCTTCGGGCGTCTCGACCGGGGCGAGTTCGACCTGCGGGGCCGGGACCGCCTCCACGCTGACGTTGAACAGGAAGCCGACCGACTCCTCCTTCATGCCGTCAAGCATGGCCATGAACATGTCGTAGCCCTCGCGCTGATACTCGACCAGCGGGTCGCGCTGGGCCATCGCCCGCAGCCCGATGCCCTCTTTGAGGTAGTCCATCTCGTAGAGGTGCTCGCGCCACTTACGGTCGATCACGTTGAGCAGCACGTTGCGCTCCAACTGGCGCATCGCGCCCTCGCCGGCAATGCCTTCCAGTTCGGCTTCTCTTGCGGCGTAAGACTTTTCAGCGTCCTCGAGTAGCGCCTCGAGCAGTTCCTCGCGGGTCAGGTCGTCGCACTCGGAGTCCTCGTCGTGGTGGGTGAGCGACTCGTGGCTGATGCCCACCGGGTACAGCGTCTTCAGCGCGGTCCACAGCGCGTCCAGGTCCCAGTCCTCGGCGTAGCCCTCGCTGGTCGCACCGTCGACGTAGGCGGTGATGACGTCGGTCAGCATCTCCTTGGCCTGCTCGGCCAGGTTCTCGCCCTCCAGGATCCGGCGGCGCTCGGCGTAGATGACCTTGCGCTGCTGGTTCATCACCTCGTCGTACTTCAGGACGTTCTTGCGCATCTCGAAGTTCTGCTGCTCGACCTGGGTCTGGGCGCTCTTGATCGCCCGGGTGACCATCTTGGCTTCGATCGGCACGTCGTCGGGCAGGTTCAGCCGGTTGAGCATCGACTCCAGCGCGGCCCCGTTGAACCGCCGCATCAACTCGTCGCCCAGCGACAGGTAGAACCGCGACTCCCCCGGGTCACCCTGCCGTCCGGAGCGACCCCGCAACTGGTTGTCGATACGCCGCGACTCGTGCCGTTCGGTGCCCAGCACGTACAGCCCGCCGGCCTCGACGACTTCCTCGGCCTCCGCCGCGGCCTCGTCCTTGACCTTGGGCAGCTCCTCGTGCCAGGCCGCCTCGTACTCGTCGGCCGTCTCCACCGGATCCAGGCCGCGCTCCCGCAGCCGCTTGTCGGTGAGGAAGTCGACGTTGCCGCCGAGCACGATGTCGGTACCACGGCCGGCCATGTTGGTGGCCACGGTGATGCCGCCACGACGGCCGGCCTCGGCGATGATGCCGGCCTCCTGCTCGTGGTACTTGGCGTTGAGCACGTTGTGCGGGATCCGGCGCTTGGTGAACTGCCGGGACAGGTATTCCGAGCGCTCCACGCTGGTGGTGCCGATCAGGACCGGCTGGCCCTTCTCGTAGCGTTCGGAGACGTCGTCGACCACCGCGATGTACTTGGCCTCTTCGGTCTTGTAGATCAGGTCGCCCTGGTCGGTGCGGATCATCGGCCTGTTGGTGGGGATCGACACCACGCCCAGCTTGTAGATCTCGTGCAGCTCGGCCGCCTCGGTCTGGGCGGTGCCGGTCATCCCGGCGAGCTTGTCGTAGAGCCGGAAGTAGTTCTGCAGGGTGATGGTGGCCAGCGTCTGGTTCTCGGCCTTGATCTCGACGTGCTCCTTAGCCTCGATGGCCTGGTGCATGCCCTCGTTGTAGCGGCGGCCGAGCAGCACCCGGCCGGTGAACTCGTCGACGATCAGCACCTCGCCGTCGCGGACAATGTAGTCCTTGTCGCGGTTGAACAGCTCCTTGGCCTTCAGCGCGTTGTTGAGGTAGCTGACCAGCGGCGAGTTGGCGGCCTCGTACAGATTGTCGATGCCGAGCTGGTCCTCGACGAACTCCACACCCTTCTCGTGCACCCCGACGGTGCGTTTGCGCAGGTCGACCTCGTAGTGGACGTCCTTTTCCATCAACGGCGCGATCCGGGCGAACTCGGTGTACCAGTTGGACGCGCCGTCGGCCGGACCGGAAATGATCAGCGGGGTGCGGGCCTCGTCGATCAGGATGGAGTCGACCTCGTCGACGATGGCGAAGTTGTGGCCGCGCTGCACCAGATCGTCCAGCGAATGCGCCATGTTGTCGCGCAGATAGTCGAAGCCGAACTCGTTGTTGGTGCCGTAGGTGATGTCGGCGCCGTAGGCGACCCGCCGCTCCTCCGGCGTCATCTGCGCGAGAATCACCCCGACCTCCAGGCCCAGGAAGCGGTGCACCCGGCCCATCCACTCGCTGTCACGTTTGGCCAGGTAGTCGTTGACGGTGACGACGTGCACGCCCTTGCCGGCGAGCGCGTTGAGATAGGCCGGCAACACACAGGTCAGCGTCTTGCCTTCACCGGTCTTCATCTCGGCGACGTTGCCCAGGTGCAGGGCGGCCGCGCCCATGACCTGCACGTCGAACGGACGTTGGTCGAGCACCCGCCAGGCGGCCTCGCGGGCCACGGCGAACGCTTCGGGCAGCAGGTCCTCGAGGTCTTCGCCCTCTTTCAGGCGCTTCTTGAACTCGTCGGTCTTGGCCTTGAGCTCGGCATCGCTGAGTTTCTCGACGTCGTCGGACAACGTGTTGACATAGTCGGCCACCTTCTGGAGGCGCTTGACCATGCGACCTTCACCGAGGCGCAGCAATCTCGACAGCACAGTGTTGTCCCCTTTGGGGTGTTCCCCTGTAGATAGGAGTCTTCTTCTTTACGAGCGATCCCCATCGTAGGTGAAGCCCCGCTGCCGGACCCCGGTCCTCAAGCCAAGCGGATCAACCCGTAGTCGTAGCCGCGCCGGCGGTACACCACGGACGCCTGGTCGGTCTCCTTGTCCAGAAACAGGAAGAAGTCGTGCCCGACCAGCTCCATCTCGTAGAGCGCGTCGTCGACCGACATCGGTTTGGCCGGGTGGTCTTTGGTACGCACCACTCGTCCGGGTGCGTGGTCGTGCTGTTCCGGCTCGACACCGTCGTGATCGTGGGCCTCGGTCGGCGTGGCGCTGAACGCGTTCTCCGGCGGTACCACCGCGGTGGCCTCGGCCAGCGACACCGGGGTTTTGTCGCCGTAGTGCACCTTGCGGCGGTCCTTGCCCCTGCGCAGCCGGCTCTCGAGTTTGACGACGGCCGATTCCAGCGCGGCGTAGAAACTGTCGGCGCAGGCCTCGCCGCGGACCACCGGACCGCGACCGCGGGCGGTGATCTCGACGCGTTGACAGGCCTTGCGCTGACGGCGATTGCGTTCGTGGTCGAGTTCGACGTCGAAAAGGTAAATGGTCTTGTCGAACCGCTCGCAACGGGCGAGCTTCTGTGAGACGTAGACCCGGAAGTGGTCGGGGATCTCGACGTTGCGGCCCTTGAACACGATATCCGCGCCGGCCGTCGGTTCGGTCTGGTCTTCGGTTCCTGCAGAGTCCACCGTGTCTAGCACTTGCTGGGAATCAACGGAAAGCCTTGACATTGTTGACAACTCGTTTCTCTTTTCACGTCACACGCACCATGCGTGCCCGGCAATGGCAATACGCGCCGACGGGGTAAGAACGGGTCTGTGGAAGCCACCGTCGCAGGCTGCCCGCCGGAGCAAGAGATCGAATACTCACCTCCTACCGCGGGTACCGCGGAACTCGGGCAATATCGCGACGTAAGTCGTCGAATCTGCTTCCGACGTTAGCCCGTGTTCGCCTCACCGTGCCACTCAATTCGCAAACCTGTTGCGAGTTCTTTGAATTCACCGCTCGCCGCTACCGCTCACGCTGCCGCCAGCGTCAGCACCCCCGCCACCACGACGCCCGCGGCCTGCAGCACGCGGACCGACTCGGCGGCCGTTGCGCCGGTGGTGACGACGTCGTCGACGACCAGCACCTCACCGCGCGGCACCGGGGCGCGCAACAGCACCCGCCCGGCCACGTTGCGTTCGCGCGCCGAGGTGCCCAGGCCCACCGAGTCGCGCACCAACGCCCGCATCCGCAGTGCCGCGACGACGTGGATGTCGGGATTGCCGGCGACGGCGGCCCTGGCCACCCGCGCGACGGGATCGCCGCCGCGCCGCCGCGCCGCCGACCACCGGGTCGGGGCGGGCACCAGCGTCAACGGCGTGCCGACCATCCCCCAGACCAGCAGCCGGTGCACCCCGACGGCCAGTGCGTACGCCAACGGCGCGACGAGGTCGCCCCGGCCCCGCTCCTTGAGCGCGAGGATCGCCTGCCGCCGCGCGCCGGCGTAGCGGCCCAGCGAGAAGACCGGCACGTCGGGATCCACCCGCGGACTGACCAGCTGCGGTTCCCCGGCGGCCACCGACAGCTCGCGGGCGCACGCCGCACACCAGCGCGTCCCGGGCGCTGCGCAGCCGCCGCACACCAGCGGCAACACGAGGTCGAGCATTACCCCAGTCTGGCCACCGGGACTGACATGTCCCGACCGGAGACCGAGCTGTAATCAAACCCTGACCGAAAGCGCACGCGCGCTTACCTATTCGCCGTTGCGGCGCGCCCTACGATCCGTGCGACGACAGACTCGAATGTTGGGAGAGCACGATGCGGGCGGCAATACGGTCACTGGTCGTGATCCTCGGGATCACCGCGACGGTGTGCACCGGGCAGGCCGGCGTGACGCTGACGGCGGTGCACGAGCAGGCCCACTTCGACATCGCCTCGGTGCTACCGGCGCGCGGGGCGGTGGTAGGGGTCGCGCATCCCCTGGTGGTGACGTTCGGCGGTCCCGTCACCGACCGGCAGGCGACCGAGCGTGCCATCGAGGTGAAGTCGGTGCCGGCGATGTCCGGCAGGTTCGAGTGGCTCGACAGCAACGTCGTGCAATGGGTTCCGGACCGCTACTGGCCGGCCCACAGCACCGTGATGCTGTCGGTGGGCGGCCTGCGCACCGAGTTCCAGACCGGCCCGAAGGTCGTCGGCGTGGCCGACATCACCAATCACACGTTCACCGTGCGCATCGACGACGCAGCGGCGGGCCCGCGGCCGGCGCCGCACCACCGGCCGCACTTCGGTGAGGAAGGGGTGCTGCCGGCGTCGATGGGCCGGCCGGAGTTCGCGACCCCGGTGGGCACCTACAGCGTGCTCGCCAAAGAACGCTCGGTGATCATGGATTCGAGTTCGGTGGGCATCCCCGTCGACGACCCGGACGGCTACCAGCTCAAGGTGGACTACGCGGTGCGCATCACCAACCGGGGCCTGTTCGTGCACTCGGCTCCGTGGGCGGTTCCGGCGATGGGCCTGGAGAACGTCAGCCACGGTTGCATCAGCCTGAGTCCCGCCGACGCGGAGTGGTATTTCGACACGGTCAATGTCGGTGACCCGGTGATCGTGGAGCAGGGGGTGAGCAGAGCGGGAGACAAGGAAGCCGACAAGGTGCGTCAGCTGCCGCCCTCGTAGCCCGCGTTAGCGCGCCAGGCCGGGGATGGCCGCACAACCGGCGGCCGCCATGGTCGAACCGGTCAGCGTGGCGGGGATGGGCGCAGCCGGAGGTTCCGCTGACAGCACCGGGCCGGGCAGCACCACGGGCGCGGCGGCCTGCGCCGGCGGCGGACTCATCGGCGCACCCTTGCCCGTGCCGGCCGCTTTGGTCACCGGAGCGGCGGGCACCCCGTCGGCGGGCAGCGCGCCCGCCCCGGCGACCGGCACGATCGGCGCGGCGGGCACCACCGGTGCCACCGGCACCGGCGGTAGGACCGGGGGCGCGGCGGGCACTACCGGCACCACCGGGACCGCCCCGGCCACCGGTCCGGGCAGGGCCATCGGCGCGATCGGCGCCGCGGGGACCACTCCCGTCAGCTGGTCGACGCACCCGGCACCGCCGGTCCGCAACGGCGTGGCCGATCCGTCCGGGCTCAGCGCCAAGGCGGCTCCGCACAGGCCGGCGCTGACCGCAACCGCAACGCTGAATCGCTCCAAGCTCCGCAACGCCTATTTCTCCTTGCTCGTGCCCGATGGTCCCCGAACCGTATCGACCGCTCAGACCTGGGCAAACATCAGTTGCCGAACCGATACGCAGCTCGCGCCGTGCCGTGACCTCGAGTTGGCTGAACGGTGACTTCGATCAGTCCGAACCCCACCACAGCGACGGCCAGCTGAAGCTCAGCGCGCCCTGGCTCAGCCGGGTGATCAGCTCCTCCAGCGCCCGCAGCGGCAGCTCCATGCGCCATTCCGGCAGTAGTCCGGACACCCGCAGACCCTCCGGCGACAGCTCGACGCCGGTGATCATCAGGCCGAGCGGCAGTTCCGGCAACGGCACCCGGTAGGACGGGGTCCGCACCGGCAGCTTCCACCTGCGGTGTCCGGCGACGACGGCACGGGGGCGCAGCCACAGCGTGTTCCCGGTGACGTCGGCGTCGACCTCCAGACCGCCCAGCGCCGGTTGCCGCGCCCAGCGCAGTCGCGCGGTCCCGTGCTCACCCAACTCGCTGCGCAACTGCGGCGCCGCTTGGCGCAACACGTCGTCGAAGACCTCTTCGGACAGCTCGGAGGACAGGTTCGCCGGAGCCGCCACCACCATCGGCGGGACCCCGGGCCGGATGTGCACGTTGTGCAGCACGGCAACGGCGCTCTGCAGCCGGTTGTCGTCCCATTTGATGTCGCGGGCGGCCACCCGGACCTCGCCCAGCTGACCGACGGGGAGACCCTGCGGGTCCAGATCGGACTCCAGCTCGGTCACGGTGAGCACCACGTCGTGCTCACCGATGCGCACCGTCAGTTCCTTGCCGACGAGTAGCTGCTGCAGCGTGGCGAACAACGTCTTGTAGGGCACGGCGGCAGCCTGCGCGCCCACTGCCGGCAACCCGGTGGACGACCACAGCGACGCCAGCGCCTCCAGGGCGCGGAACGGGTCATCCCAACGCAGGAACGGAACCTTCGGCATCTACCGTGATTACCCCGGTAACACCGGGGCCGCTCCCCCGATCATCAGGCCGGCCACCTCCGACCAGCCCTGCTGGGATTCGGCGGCCGACGCCGAGTACATCAGCACGCCCTGCGGGCCGCCCACATACACCGTGGACGGGTTCGCGGCGATCGCGAACAACGGGATCTGCAGGCCGCGGGACGGGGCGTCGGAGTTCACCCCGTCGAGATTGACATAGGACACCGGATGGGTGGCGTCGTTGCGGGTGACGACGACGTCGTCGCCGGTTCGCCAGTACAACGACACCACCGAGGTGCCCAGACCGAAGCCCAGCCGGCGCGGATAGGTCAGGGCGAACTGGCCGGCCTGGGTCTGCTCGACACCGGCCAGGATCACCTGGCCGCCGATCACCATGGCCGCGCGGGTGCCGTCGCGGGACAGCTGCAGGTCGGTGATCGGACCCGGGAAGCGGCTGGACACCGCGGTGGAGTCCACCGGGATGCGCGCCGGCTGACCCGACGCCGGTTCCTGGATCGCGCGCAGCACGTTGTTGGTGTCGACCACCACCCACACCGCGTCGTCCAGTGACCAGCTGGGCCGCGACAGGTTGTGCCCGTCGGCGGACTGCACCGCCTCGCCCCCGAGATCCCCGATCCACAGCGACGCGGCCATGTCCGGGGCGCCGCGGCGCAACGTCACCACCGACGCCACCTGCCGCCCGCTGCGCGACAACGCCGCCCCGGTCTGGTCGCCCATCCGCCCGAACGCGCCGGGCACCGTGGTGACCTGCTGTCCGTCCAGGGCGACCAACGACCCGTTGACCAGGGCGTGCAGACCCGCGCCCGCGCCGTCGGCCACACCCGGGTCGGTGGCCGCGACGTCGGAGGTGTTCCAGCCCTGCGCGAACCTGTCGTCGAGCGGGGCGCCGTCGGCGTTGATCACGTACGGGCCGCGGATATCGGCGCGGGCCAGCGTCCAGATGATCTGCGCGGCAAGCAATGCCCTGCTGTGCGGGTCGGTGGTGGTCAGCTTCTCCAGGTCGATGCGCGCGCCGCCGTAACCCTTGCCGATGCCGTTCTTGCCGCCGTCGGCGCGGGTCACCGGACCGCGCAACCGCAGCGGCGGCGCCAACAGGTTGCGTACCGTGTGCGCCATCTCCGGGCGGGGACCGGCCAGCAGCTTGGACACCAGCTCGGTGGCCAGCTGGTCGTGGTCGGAGACCGCCACGTAGCGCGGATCGGGCACCACCGTCTTGCCGGTGGGGTCGGCGAAGTACAGCGTGTTGCGTTTGTAGGTGGCCTGGAACTGCTGCCAGTCCAGGAAGACGCCGTTGGGCAGCTTGTCGATGCGCCACCCTCCCGGGGTCTTGACCAGTTCGATCGGGCCCGGGTCCGGCAGCTGCCCCTCGGCGGTCTCGAAGACCCCGACGTCGGACAGCGAACCCAGGATGTCGGCCCGCATGGTCGCCGAAACCCGTTCGGCGCCACGGGTTTCCACGAACACGACGTGGTCGATCAGCAGCGCGCTACCGGCGTCGTCCCAGCCGTTGGAGGCCGACTGGGTGAGGAACTGGCGCGCCGCCAGATGCCGGTTGGCCGGGTCGGCGGTGGCCTTGAGGAACTCGCGCAGCAACACGTCGGGATCCATGCCCGGGGTGGGTTTGGGCAAATTCGACGGCGCCGGGCGGTCGACGGTGCCGATGGCCTGCGGCGCCGAGGAGCTGGGCACGCTCGCGCATCCGGCCAGCACCACAGCGGTCATCAGCAGGGCCAGGATCGTACGCATCACACGCTCCACTCCGCGGGCTCGCGGTGGCGGGTGATCGGTTGCGGGCCCGTCGGGGTCAACGGTTGGGGGCTCGGCTGCCCGGAGGTGGGCGGGATCGGTTTCATCGGCAGCGGACTGGTGGTCACCTTGTGCCCGCGCACCAACGGCAGGGTCAGCCGGAAGCAGGCGCCCTCGCCGGGCTCTCCCCAGGCCTCGAGCCGGCCCTGGTGCAGCCGCGCGTCCTCGATGCTGATCGCCAGTCCCAGCCCGGTGCCGCCGGAGCGGCGCACCCGCGACGGGTCCGAGCGCCAGAACCGGCTGAACACCAGCTTCTCTTCGCCGGGGCGCAGCCCGACGCCGTAGTCGCGGACGGTGACCGCGACGGTGTCTTCGTCGGCGGCCATCCGGATCCGCACCGGCTTGTGCTCGGCGTGGTCGATCGCGTTGGCGATCAGGTTGCGCAGGATGCGTTCCACCCGGCGCGCGTCCACCTCGGCGATCACCTCCTCGGTCGGCATGTCCACCAGCAACTCGATGCCCGCGTCCTCGGCCAGGTGCCCGACATTGCCCAACGCGCTGTTCACGGTGGTGCGCAGATCGACCGACTCGACGGACAACTCGGCCACCCCGGCGTCGTGGCGGGAGATCTCCAGCAGGTCGTTGAGCAGACTCTCGAACCGGTCGAGCTCGTTGACCATCAACTCGGTGGAGCGCCGCAGCGTCGGGTCCAGGTCGTCGGCGTGGTCGTAGATCAGGTCGGCGGCCATGCGCACGGTGGTCAGCGGGGTGCGCAGTTCGTGGCTGACGTCCGAGGTGAACCGGCGTTGCAGGTTGCCGAACTCCTCGAGCTGGGTGATCTGGCGGGACAGGCTCTCGGCCATGTCGTTGAACGACACCGCCAGCCGGGCCATGTCGTCCTCACCGCGCACCGGCATCCGCTCGGACAGATGCCCTTCGGCGAACCGCTCGGCGATCCGCGACGCCGAGCGCACCGGGTTCACCACCTGACGAGAGACCAGCAGTGCGATGCCGGCCAGCAGCACCAGCAGCACCACGCCGCCGGTCGCCATCGTGCTGCGCACCAGCGAGATGGTGGCCTGCTCGTTGGCCAGCGGGAAGATCAGGTACAGCTCCAGATTGGCCACCCGCGACGACGTCGGCGTCCCGACGATCAGCGCTGGTCCGGAAAAGCCGTCGGTCTGCACGGTGGCGTACTGGTAGGCGGCCTGACCGGCCTTGACGAAGCCGCGCAACGCGTTCGGCACCTGGTCGACGGGCCCGGCGGTGGACGCGGCCCGCGGGCCGTCGCCGGGCACCATCAGCACCGCGTCGAAAGCGCCGGCCAGCCCGGCGCCGGAGGCCGGATCGGTTTTCGATGTCAGCGTGTTGCGGGCCAGCTGCAGGCTGCTGTCCAGGGAGCGGGTTTCCTCGCCGTTGACGATCCCGGTGACGGTGTTGCGGGCCCGCTCGATCTGGTCGATCGCGGCCTTGACCTTGATGTCGAGCACACGGTTGGTGACCTGGCTGGTGAGCACGAAGCCCAAGGCCAGGATCACCGCCAGCGAAAGACCGATGGTCAAGGCGACCACGCGCAGCTGCAGCGATCGACGCCAAACGACGGCGACGGCGCGACTCAACGCGCTCATACCGCGGGGCAGGGGTCCCGAACGCCCCCAACGGCCTCTACTACGTCGCGGGGAGCGCCAGATCACCTATGCCGCGCTCTCCAAGCCGGCATCACGGAGGTCCGGCCTTGTATCCCACTCCTCGAACGGTCAGAACCACGGTCGGGTTCTCGGGGTCCTTCTCGACCTTCGCGCGCAGGCGCTGGACGTGCACGTTCACCAGGCGGGTGTCCGCCGGGTGCCGGTATCCCCACACCTGTTCGAGCAGCACATCACGAGTAAACACCTGGCGCGGTTTACGCGCCAACGCGACCAGCAGGTCGAACTCCAGCGGGGTGAGCGAGATCTGCTCGCCGTTGCGGGTGACCTTGTGGGCCGGCACGTCGATGTCGACATCGGCGATGGACAGCATCTCGGCCGGCTCGTCGTCGTTGCGGCGCAACCGCGCCCGCACCCGCGCCACCAGCTCCTTGGGCTTGAACGGCTTCATGATGTAGTCGTCGGCGCCGGATTCCAGACCCAGCACCACGTCGACGGTGTCGGTCTTGGCGGTCAGCATGACGATCGGCACCCCCGAATCGGCACGCAGCACCCGGCACACGTCGATACCGTTCATGCCGGGCAGCATCAGGTCCAGCAGCACCAGATCGGGGCGCAACTCACGCACCGCGGTCAGGGCCTGAGTACCGTCACCGATCACCGCGGTGTCGAAACCCTCCCCACGCAACACGATGGTGAGCATCTCGGCCAGCGAAGCGTCGTCGTCGACGACCAGAATCCTTTGCCTCATGGCCTCCATGGTGTCACCAGATCAGGACAAAACTGTCGCGCCACACGGGCGTTTCGTGATTGATGAGGACAAATCGAGGCGATTTTGTGCTAAACGACCGTCAAAGTGGCCGCCAAGGCCTCCGGATCGACGTCGGCGTCGACCACCAGCCAGCGTCCGCACCACTGCGCGGCGGCCAGCTCCCCGTACACCGCGCCGGTTCGCCGCTGCAGTCCGTCGTCGCGTTCGTAGCTGTCCCGGGCCCGTTGCGGATCTTGTTCGGCGCGGCTGCGGGCGCGCTGGTCGGCGAGTTCGGCGGGTACCGCGAGCAGGATCTGGCAGTCCGGGCGCGGCAGCCCCAGGCGCTCGTATTCGATCTGCCTTATCCAGGCCACCGCCTCGCCGGCCGCATCTTGATGCAGGCGTGCCGCGCTGTAGGCGGCGTTGGAGGCGACGTAGCGGTCCAGGATCAGCACGTCGTGTTCGGCGGTGAGCGCCTGGATCTCCCCGACAGCCCCGGCGCGGTCGAGCGCGAACAGCGTCGCCATCGCATATACCGACTCGGCCAGGTCGCCGTGGGCTCCGCGTAGCGCCTCGGCTGCGAGGTCGGCGGTGATCGAGCGCCCGTAGCGCGGGAACGCCAACGTGGCCACCGACTTGCCGGCCGCCTCGAAAGACCTGCGTAGGCCCTCGGTTAACGTCCGCTTGCCCGAGCCGTCGACGCCTTCGATCGCGATCAGCACCGCGCCGCCCGCCGGTCAGCCGTCACGCTGGCGTGACGCTCGGTGTCGGTTGCCACGCTGGCGTGACGCTCGGTGTCCGTTGCCACGCTGGCGTGACGCTCGGTGTCGGTTGCCACGCTGGCGTGACGCTCGGTGTCAGCCGTCACGCTGGCGTGACGCTCGGTGTCAGCCGTCACGCTGGCGTGACGCTCGCGGTCGGTTGCCACGCTGGCGTGACGCTCGCGATAGAGCGACCGGGCTCAGTAGCGGTAGTGGTCGGGCTTGTAGGGGCCCTCGACGTCGACGCCGAGGTACTCGGCCTGCTCCTTGGTCAGCTTGGTCAGCTTCCCGCCGAGCGCCTCGACGTGGATGCGGGCCACCTTCTCGTCCAGGTGCTTGGGCAGCCGGTACACCTCGTTGTCGTACTCGTCGTTCTTGGTCCACAGCTCGATCTGCGCGATCGTCTGGTTTGCGAAGCTGTTGCTCATCACGAACGACGGGTGCCCGGTGGCGTTGCCCAGGTTCAGCAGCCGGCCCTCGGAGAGCACGATGATCGAGCGGCCGGTCTCGCCGAAGGTCCACTTGTCGACCTGCGGCTTGATGTTGAGCCGGGTCGCCCCCGAGCGCTCCAGCGCGGCCATGTCGATCTCGTTGTCGAAGTGGCCGATGTTGCCCAGGATCGCGTGGTCTTTCATGGCCTTCATGTGCTCGAGGGTGATGATGTCCTTGTTGCCGGTCGAGGTCACCACGATGTCGGCGTTGGCGATCGCGTCCTCGACGGTCACCACGTCGTAGCCCTCCATCAGCGCCTGCAGCGCGTTGATCGGGTCGATCTCGGTGACAGCCACCCGCGCGCCCTGACCCTTGGCGGCTTCCGCACAGCCCTTGCCGACGTCGCCGAAGCCACAGATCAGCACGTTCTTGCCGCCGATCAGCGCGTCGGTGCCGCGGTTGATGCCGTCGAGCAGCGAGTGCCGGGTGCCGTACTTGTTGTCGAACTTGGACTTGGTCACCGAGTCGTTGACGTTGATCGCCGGGAAGGCCAGGTCGCCGGCGGCGGCGAACTGGTAGAGCCGCAGCACGCCGGTGGTGGTCTCCTCGGTGACGCCCTTGACCGACTCGGCGATCTTGGTCCACTTCTCCTTGTCGGTCTCGAAGCGCTTACGCAGCAGGTTCAGGAAGACCTTCCACTCCGCGGAGTCGTCTTCCTCGGCGGGCGGGACCACACCGGCCTTCTCGTACTGCATGCCGCGCAGCACCATCATGGTGGCGTCGCCGCCGTCGTCCAGGATCATGTTGGCCGGCTCGCCCTCCCAGGTGAGCATCTGCTCGGCGCACCACCAGTACTCCTCCAGCGTCTCGCCCTTCCAGGCGAACACCGGGACACCCTTGGGCTCCTCGGGCGTGCCGTGTGGGCCGACGACGACGGCCGCGGCCGCGTGGTCCTGGGTGGAGAAGATGTTGCAGGACGCCCACCGGACCTCAGCGCCCAGCGACGTCAGGGTCTCGATCAGCACCGCGGTCTGCACGGTCATGTGCAGCGACCCCGAGATGCGGGCCCCCTTCAGCGGCTGCACCTCGGCGTACTCCCGGCGCAGCGACATCAGGCCGGGCATCTCGTACTCGGCCAGGTCGAGTTCCTTGCGGCCGAAATCCGCCAGCGACAGGTCGGCGACCTTGAAATCGATGCCGTTGACGACGTCGGGGGTCAGCGAATTTTCGGTCGTGGTCATGGTCGTGTTTCATCCTTCGTGCGGGCTTGTGAAAAAGGCAGGCGGCTACAGCGCCGAGGTTTGATCCTCAGCCACTGTAGCCGCCCGTCGGTATACCCCTACCCAACTGGGGGACTGTCAGGATTCCAGGTTCACCCCGTGCCGCTCCGCGAAGGGTGTCATCAGCCGGGCCAGGTCGGCCGCGACGTCGTGGTCGGACTCCGGCGGCATCGACACGTAGCTCAGGCACAGCCGCACGATCGCCCGGGACAACACGTTCGCGTCGTCGTCGCTGGTGGCCAGCCAGGTCTGGGTGAACGCCGTGGACAACCGCGCCGACGCCCGGGTGATGATGGGCGCACTGTCGGTGGTGATCAGCTGCAGCAGATCCGGCTTGGCGACCCCGGTCAACAGCGAGATCACCAGCGGGTCGGCCGCCGTCTCGACGAAGAAGGCGCGGAAACCCTGCAGGAACGACTCGTAGATGTTGCCGATGTTGGCCTCCAGCGCCGCCTTGACGGTGTCGACCAGTCGGTCGGCCAGACGCAGGGCGTAACCCTGGGCCAGGCCCTGACGGGAGCCGAACTCGTTGTAGATGGTCTGCCGGCTGATGCCGGCGGCCCGGGCCACGTCCGAGAGCGTGATGGCCGACCAGTCGCGGGTCAGCAGCAGGTCCCGCATCGCGTCCAGCACCGACTCACGCAACAGGGCCCGGGAGGCCTCGGCGTACGGAATCCGCTTCACAGGCGCGACCATAGCTGTTTTGGCCACGAAGTTGGTGCCGATCATGGGCGAGCCACCTCCACCATCACGAAGTCCGACTTCGCCGCGCCGCAGTCCGGGCAGCTCCAGTCCTCGGGGATGTCGTCCCAACGGGTGCCGGCAGCGATGCCGTCCTCCGGCCAGCCCAGCGCCTCGTCGTATTCGAAACCACACTGCACGCACTGGTAGAGCTTGTAGTCGTCGTTCATGGTCTTGCTCCTAACCTTGGACGGGTTCGAAATCGGGCTTCTCTCGGACGGCGCAGTCCGGGCAGGTCCAATCGTCGGGAACCTGGTCCCACGGCGTGCCGGCCGGAAACCCTTCCCTGGCATCGCCTTTGGCTTCGTCGTAGACGTAGTCACACACCGGACACTTGTAGGTGCTGGAAACCGTCATGCCGCGAGTTCCTTCGGGGCTCCGTACTTGGCCAGCAACTTCTCCCGCAGCCGCGGCTGCACGTTGACCTTGGTGATGTCGCCGTCGTAGTGCTCGAGCACCCGGTGGTCCATCACCTTGCGCCACAGCGGCGGGAAGTAGGTCAGCCCGATCATCGACGCGTACCCGCTGGGCAGGTTGGGTGACCCTGCCATGCTGCGCAGCGTCTGGTAGCGCCGGGTCGGGTTGGCGTGGTGGTCGCTGTGCCGTTGCAGGTGGTAGAGGAACAGGTTGGTGACGATGTGGTCGGAGTTCCAGCTGTGCACCGGTGCGCACCGCTCGTAGCGACCGTTCGGGTTCTTCTGCCGCAGCAGGCCGTAGTGCTCGAGGTAGTTGACGGCTTCGAGCAGGGAGAATCCGAAGATCGCCTGGATGATCAGGAAGGGGACCAGGCTGACACCGAACACCGCGATCAATACCCCGAACAGCACCGCGGTCATCGCCCAGGCGTTCAGCACGTCGTTGGACAGGTAGGTCCGGGGGTCCCAGGGGCTCTTGCCGAGCCGGCGGATGCGTTGCGCCTCGAGGTGCACCGAGGAGCGGGCGCTGCCGATGACGCTACGCGGCAGGAACTCCCAGAACGTCTCGCCGAACCGTGACGACGCCGGGTCCTCCGGGGTGGAGACGCGCACGTGGTGGCCGCGGTTGTGCTCGATGTAGAAGTGCCCGTAGGCGGTCTGCGCCAGGGTGATTTTGGACAGCCAGCGTTCCAGCGAGTCCTTCTTGTGCCCCATCTCGTGTGCGGTGTTGATCCCGACGCCGCCGAGCACACCCACCGATAGCGCGACGCCGATCTTGCCCAGCCAGCCCAGTCCGCCTTCAGAACCAGGGAAGCCGAGCCAGCTGAGATCGGACGCGGTGAACAGGTAGGCACCCAGGATCATGCTGGCGTACTGGAACGGGATGAAGATGTAGGTGCAGTAGCGGTAGTACTTGTCGTTCTCCAGTTGCTCCATCACCTCGTCGGGCGGGTTCTGCCCGTCCGGCCCGAACCGCAGGTCGAGAATCGGCAACAGGATGTACAGCAGGATCGGCCCGATCCACAACGGCACCTGCGCCGCGGTGTGCCAGCCCAGCTGGTTGAGACCCCAGACGATCGGCAGCATCACGAACAGCATCGTCGGCGGAATCAGCCCCATCAGCCACAGATAGCGCTTCCTGTCGCGCCACTGTGTCGCCGGCGCTTCCGCGCTCAGGGCGTCGATGTGTGTGGTCATATTCCAAACCTCCTTGTGTGTCACCCCACGTTGAGATTGGACATTACGGCAGTCTGCGTCTCCTGTCTAGACACAGAGCGCTGTTTTGTAAAGCAACTGTCCAAATTGATCGGATTTGTCTAGCTGCGGCTCCCCTGAGTCGAGTGCCGGCGCCCGTAGCCGAGGTAGATGACGACCCCGATCAGCAGCCACACACCGAACCGCACCCAGGTCAGCGCGGTCAGGTTGAGCATCAGCCACAGGCACGCGCACACCGACGCGATCGGCAGCAGCGGCACCCAGGGCGCCTTGAACCCGCGTTCCAGGTCGGGACGCGTCCTGCGCAGCACGATCACGCCGGCCGACACCAGCACGAACGCGAACAACGTGCCCACGTTGACCATCTCTTCGAGCTTGTCGATGGGAAAAACCGAGGCCGTGGCGGCGATCACGACAGCGACCAGCACGGTGATGCGCACCGGCGTGCCGCGTTTGCCGGTCTTGGCCAGGCCGCGCGGCAGCAGCCCGTCGCGCGCCATCGCGAACAGCACCCGGCACTGGCCGAGCATCAGCACCATCACCACCGTGGTCAGCCCGGCCAGCGCGCCCACCGAGATGATGCCGCTGGCCCAGTAGATGCCGTTGGCCTGGAACGCGGTGGCCAGGTTCGCCGAATGATGGTTCACCGTCTTGAGTTCGGTGTAGGAGACCATGCCCGACAGCACGATCGACACCGCCACGTAGAGCACGGTCACCACACCGAGCGACGCCAGGATGCCGCGGGGGACGTTGCGCTGCGGCTCCTTGGTTTCCTCGGCCATGGTGGCGACGATGTCGAAGCCGATGAACGCGAAGAACACGATCGACGCGCCTGCCAACACGCCGTACCAGCCGTAATGGCTACCTCCGGCGCCGGTGAGCATCGACAGCACCGACTGGTCCAGACCGCTCCCGCCGTGTTGGGTTTCCGGTTCGGGGATGAACGGCTGGAAATTGGCCGCCTTGATGTAGAAGGCCCCGACTATGACCACCAGGATGACCACCGAGACCTTGATCGCGGTCACCACGGCGGAAAAGCGCGAGGACAGTTTGGTGCCCAGCGCCAGCAGGACCGCCACCAGCGTGACGATCAGCAGGGCACCCCAGTCGACGTTGAACCAGCGGAAATGGGCGGTGGCCCCGGCGAAGTCGAACACCGTGCCGAGATAGCTCGACCATCCCTTGGCGACGACGGCGGCACCGATGGCCAGTTCCAGCACCAGGTTCCAGCCGATCACCCAGGCCAGCAGTTCGCCGAAGGTGGCATAGGAGAAGGTGTAGGCGCTGCCGGCCACCGGCAGGGTCGAGGCGAACTCGGCGTAACACAGTGCTGCCAGCGCGCAGGTGGCCGCGGCGATCAAGAACGAGATCCAGATGGCCGGCCCGGTGATGTCGCCGGTCGTCGAGGCGGTCACGGTGAAGATGCCGGCCCCGATCACCACCGAGACGCCGAAGACCACCAGATCCCACCAGGTGAGGTCCTTACGGAGCCGGGTGCTCGGCTCGTCGGTGTCGGCGATCGACTGCTCGACCGTTTTCGTGCGCCAGCGATTCGCCATCCGACCCGTTCCCTTCAAAGCGCCGCGGTGCGTTCTGTGACCGGACAGTACTGGGTACTCTGCCCAGATGGTGGGGAGCGCAGGGAACAGAAATCACGCAGTCGTCATCGGCGCCAGCATCGCCGGGCTGTGCGCGGCGCGGGTGCTGTCCGACTTCTATTCGCGGGTGACGGTCTTCGAACGCGACGACCTGCCCAGCGAACCCGCCAACCGCGCCACCGTCCCCCAGGACCAGCACCTGCATCTGCTGATGGCCCGCGGCGCCAACGAGTTCGAAAGCCTCTATCCGGGTCTGCTGCAGGACATGGTCGCCGCCGGTGTGCCGATGCTGGAGAACCGCCCGGACTGCATCCATCTGGGCGCGGCGGGTCACGTGCTGGGCACCGGCCACACGCTGCGTGACGAGTTCACCGCCTACGTGCCGAGTCGCCCGCACCTGGAATGGCAGATCCGGCAACGCACCGCGGCCATCGACAACGTCCAGATCGTGCAGCGCCCCGTCGCCGAGCCACGGTTCGAGCCCCCGTTACAGCGGGTGACGGGCGTGCTGCTGGATCCGCGGGAACCGGGAGAGGACCCCGAATTCGTCGAGGCCGATCTCGTCGTCGACGCGGCCGGACGCGGCACCCGGCTACCGGTGTGGCTCACCCAGTGGGGCTACGAGCGCGCACCCGAGGCGACCGTGGACATCGGCATCAACTACGCCACTCACCGCTTCCGGATGCCCGAGGGCCTGATCCAGGAGAAGGTGGTGGTGGCCGGCGCCTCGCACGACCAACCGCTCGGGCTGGGCATGTTGTTCTACGAGGACCGCACCTGGGTGCTGACCACCTTCGGGGTGGGGCATGCCAAACCGCCGCGGACCTTTCCCGAGATGCTGGGGCTGGCCAAAGAGCTGTTACCCGACCATTTCAACGCCGCGCTGGCGCAGTCCGAACCCGTCGGCGAACCGGCCTTCCATGCTTTTCCGGTCAGCCGGTGGCGGCGCTATCACAAGCTGGAGCGCTTCCCGGCCGGAATCGTGCCGATCGGCGACGCGGTCGCCAGCTTCAACCCGACGTTCGGCCAGGGCATGACGATGACGTCGCTGCAGGCCGGGCATCTGCGCCGGGCACTGGAATCACCGGAGGAAGATCTGGCCACCGAACTGAGTCGCCTCACCGCCAAGACCACGTTCCCGGTGTGGATGATGAACGCCATCGGTGACGTGACGTTCCACCACGCCGTCATGGACCCCGAACCACGGTGGTATCGCGCGGCGGGCGGCTTGTTCGAGCAGTTCCTCGGCGCCGCGGAGACGAATCCCGTTCTGGGAGAATGGTTTCTGCGTCGATTCTCCCTGCTCGACAGCCTGTACATGATCCCGTCGCCGTCGATACTGGGTCGTACCATCGCGCACAACATGCGGCTCTGGCTGGGCGAACAGCGGCAGCGTCGGCGCCCGGCTACAGCCCGACGGTAGCGCGGAACAGCTGGGCCGGCGCCTCGGCGGACAGCCGGATCGGACCGTCGTCGGCGCCCACCCAGGCGGCGGCGCCGCGATCGAGGATCAGGGTGTCGGACTTGGCGTGCACTGTCACCGATCCCTCGGCGCACAACAGGATCTGCGGACCGTCATGCCGGGACGGCGCGTCGACCTCATGGCCCAGCTGGTCGCCGTCGAGCACCAACAAAGCGACCGCGAACTCCTCGGCCGGGGTTTCATAGCACAGCGCCAGCCCGTCGGGGCGGACCGGCGGGCGCAGTTGCGACTCGGGGGTGGGGGTGAAGTCCAGCACCCGCAGCAACTCCGGCACGTCGACGTGCTTGGGGGTGAGTCCGCCGCGTAATACGTTGTCGGAGTTGGCCATTACCTCCAGCGCGAAGCCGCGCAGGTAGGTGTGCAGGTTGCCGGCCGGCAGGAAGATCGCCTCACCCGGGGCCAGGCTGATGCGGTTGAGCAGCAGCGCGGCCAGCACGCCGGCGTCGCCGGGGTAGCGCTCCCCCAGCTCCAGCACCGTCCGGGCTTCAGCGGCGAATTCGGTTGCGCCGGAACTGACGTAGTGGATGGCGCCGTCGAGCACAGCGGGCACCAGGACGTCGAGGTCGGGTTGGGGTGCGGTGATCCAGGTGGTGAACAGCGCGCGCAGGCCGTCAGCGTCGGACTGGTCGTCGGATCCGTCGCCGGATCCGTCGTCGGATCCGTCGCCGGATCCGTCACCGAGCAGGTCGATGAACGGGTCGAGGTCGGAGACGGCCAGCGCCTGGAGCAGCGCGCGGGTGCGTGCCACCTGCCGGAAACCGGCCAGCGCCTCGAACGGCTGCAACGCCACCAGCAACTCCGGCTTGTGGCTGGTGTCGCGGTAGTTGCGGACCGGCGAGTTCACCGGGATGCCCAGTCGCTCTTCGCGCAGATATCCCTCGACCGCCTGCGCGGCGCTCGGATGAGCCTGCAACGACAGCGGTTCGTCGGCGGCCAACACCTTGACCAGGAACGGCAGCACGTCGCCGAACCGCGCCCGCGACGCCGCGCCCAGCTGTCCGTCCGGGTCGGCGGTCAGTGCCACCAGCAACGAGGTCTCACCGTCGGCGGTCTCCAAGAAGGCCGGGTCGCCGGGGTGGGCGCCGAACCACAGTTCGGCCTCGGGATGCGCGGCCGGTACCGGCCGCCCGGTGAACTCGGCGAGGGCGATGCGCGATCCCCAGGCGTAGGTGCGCAAGGCTCCGCGTAGCAAGTCCACCGTCTTCTATCCCCGTGCCAGTCGCAGGTAAACCGCGGCCATTTCCAGCCGAACGGCCAATACTGCCAGTTGCTCCTCCACGCGCTGGGTGGCGGTCGGCGTGGTCGTGACACCCGAGTCGTCCTGCGCCCCCACCAGATACACGTCGTCGAGCCCGGCCACCCGGGCGGCCACGACCGTGCGCTCGGCGCTCAGCGTCAGCGCCAGCACCCGCAGCCGCTGCGGCAGCGGCCCGTCGATCTGCTCGTCGTGGAACAGCGCGTCCGTCACGCTGCCGTAAGCGTCGGGTCCGTGGCGCAGCGCGGTCACCGCGTCCGCCAGCCCGGTGGCCGCGACGACCTGCTGAGCGTTGCGCAGCAGCACCGAACTGCCGTGCCGGGCCAGCGCCAGCGTCGCGGCATTGTCTCCGGTCAACGCGACCCGGCAATCGGTCATCCGCGCGGCCAGCGTCTTGGCCGGATTGGTGAACAACTCGCGCGCGGCGCTGTTGCGTAGCGCCTCGGCGTCCAGTTCGTCGGCCAGCGCGGCGAGGTCGAATCCCAGCCTGGGGTCCACGGTCTGCAGCACCGCCAGACCGGCGGCCAGGTACCGGCACAGCCCGAACCCGTCCGGCGTCCACAGCCGCGGCGCCAGCACCGCGACCCGGCCGGCCGTCGAGTCCCGCAGCGGACCCTCGTACGGCGCCGCCACCACCACCCGCGCGCCCCGGCGCACCCCGGTCGCGGCCGCGCCGACCAGCGCCGGATCACCGGGGTCGTCCCCGGCCACGATCAGCACGTCCAGCGGCCCGACCCACGGCGGCGCCTCGGTCGCCAGCACGATCGGCGAGGCGGCGGCGGTGGTCAGGGTCGAAGCCAGCAGGACGCCCGCCGTCTCGGCGGTACCGCGGCCGGCCACCCAGATCACGCTGCGCGCACGGTCGTTCCCGCGCAGCGGATCCAGGTCACCTTCCTCCAGCGCGGCGGCCACGGTGCGCACCTGCGCGCCGGCCATCGACGCCGCCCGCAACAGGCCGTCCCGGTCGGCGGCGAGCAGGCCGTCGGCGTCCTCGAGGTCGATCGCCCCGACGGCGTTCACGTACCGGCCCCGGACCGGGCGCCCTGGGCCGCGATCCTTTCGCTGACCTGTGCGACCACCGCGTCCACATCCTCGATGCTGCGCCCCTCCACATTGAGCCGCAATAGCGGTTCGGTGTTGGAACTGCGCAAGTTGAACCAGCTGCCGTCGCCCAGGTCCACCGTCACCCCGTCCAGGTGATCGATGGAGTGGATCCGGCTGCCGAACGTCTTGAGCACCGCGTCCACACAGGCCGGTGCGTCGGCGACCTTGAAGTTGATCTCACCGGAGGATTCGTAGCGCTGATAGTCCGCGGTCAGCTCCGAGAGCGGTCGGTGCTGCTCGCCGAGGGCCGCCAGCACGTACAGCGCGGCCAGCATGCCGGAGTCGGCGCCCCAGAAGTCGCGGAAGTAGTAGTGCGCCGAATGTTCGCCGCCGAAGATCGCGCCGGTCTCGGCCATCAGCGCCTTGATATAGGAGTGACCGACCCGCGAGCGCAGCGGTGTGCCGCCACGTTCGGCCACCAGCTCGGGCACGGCGCGGGAGGTGATCACGTTGTGGATCACGGTGGCGCCGATCTCGCGGCCCAGTTCGCGGGCGGCCACCAGGCTGGTGACCGTGGACGGCGAGACCGGCAGGCCGCGTTCGTCGACGACGAAGCAACGGTCGGCGTCGCCGTCGAACGCCAGCCCGATATCGGCGCCGGTTTCGCGCACGAAGTCCTGCAGGTCCACCAGGTTCGCCGGGTCCAGCGGGTTGGCTTCGTGATTGGGGAACGTGCCGTCGAGCTCAAAGTACAAGGGCAGCAACGTGATCGAGCCGATCGCGCCCAGCACTGCCGGGGCGGTGTGCCCGGCCATGCCGTTACCGGCGTCCACCGCCACCCGCAACGGGCGCAGGTCGGCGGTGTTGACCAGCGAACGCAGGTACACCCCGTACTCGACCAGCACGTCTTTGTCGCTGACCGACCCGCGCGGCCGGTCCTGCGCGTTCGGCACCCCGGCGATCAGGTCCTCGCTGATGGACGTCAGTCCGGTGTCCTTGCCGACGGGTTTGGCGCCGTTGCGGCACAGTTTGATGCCGTTGTAGGCCGCCGGGTTGTGGCTGGCGGTGAACATCGCGCCGGGGCAGTCCAGCAGGCCGGACGCGAAGTACAGCTGGTCGGTGGAGGCCAGCCCGATCCGCACCACGTCCAGGCCCTGGCCGGTGACGCCGTCGGCGAACGCGGCCGCCAGCGACGGGGAACTGTCACGCATGTCGTGGCCGATCACCACCTGGCCGGCGCCCTCACCGCGCATCAGCCGGGCGAACGCGGCGCCGACGTCGGCGACGAACGGCTCGTTGATCTCTTCGCCCACCAGTCCGCGAACGTCGTAGGCCTTGATGACACGGTGGACAGCCTCCGCGGGCCATGACATTCTGCAGCGCTCCTGACGACGTGAACTCTTGGCCGCCAGCCTATCGGGACGCCTTAGTCAGCCGGGTCGGGCAGCACCCGCAAGTGTCCACGCCGGCGTCCGGACCGGTGTTCCGGCGGGGCCAACACGGACCCGCTCGGCGCGGCGTGCGCTCCGGCCGGATGCAGATGATCGCCGTTGGCGCGCGGGACGTCGTCGTATCCGTCGTATCCGTCTGTGCGCGTGCTGAACCCGTTGACGATCGCAGTTCCGCGGGCCACGGCACCCTCGCGTACCGCGTCGGCCAGCGCCACCAGGTCGTCCTCGTCGGGATTGGCGGGCTCGCAATTGAGCGGGCCGGCGTGGCGCACCAGGTCCCAGCCACGCGGGGCGGTGATGCGACCGGCATGGCCGACGCACAGGTCCCAGGAATGGGGTTCCCGCGCGGTGGCGAGTGGTCCGACCACCGCAGTGGAGTCCGAGTAGACGAACGTCAGCGTTGCCACTGCGTAGTGCGGACACCCGGGCCGGCAGCAGCGACGGGGTACGTTCACGCTCGAAAGGCTATCGCGGGTAAACGTCGCTGAAGCGCCGGACACGCGGGGTCCGATGTGTAACCGTTACCATCGGCGCGTGAGCGATTCCCGCGGCTCCGGCCGCAGTGGTCGGCCGGGGGGCGGCTGGACCGGGACGTCCGGGCACCGGTCCCGACGGCGGGGTCGCGAGCTGCGCGGTCCGTTGCTCCCGCCCACGGTGCCGGGCTGGCGCAGCCGCGCCGAGCGGTTCGACATGGCGGTGCTCGAGGCCTACGAACCCATCGAGCGGCGCTGGCAGGACCGGGTGTCGGAACTGGACGTCGCCGTCGACGAGATCCCACGGATCGCCGCCAAGGATCCCGGCAGCGTGCAGTGGCCGCCCGAGGTGATCGCCGACGGGCCGATCGCGCTGGCCCGTCTGATTCCCGCCGGAGTCGACGTGCGCGGCAACGCCACGCGGGCCCGAATCGTGTTGTTTCGCAAGCCAATTGAGCGACGAGCCAAGGACACCATCGAACTCGGCGACCTGCTGCACGAGATCCTGGTGGCGCAGGTGGCCATCTATCTGGACGTGGAGCCCTCGGTCATCGACCCGACGATCGACGACTGATCTTGGCCTGGGCGGCTCAGATGATGCCGCGCTTGAGGCGGCGGCGTTCCCGTTCGGACAGGCCGCCCCAGATGCCGAAGCGCTCGTCGTGCGCCAGCGCGTACTCCAGGCATTCATGACGGACCTCGCACCCCAGGCAGATCTTCTTGGCCTCGCGGGTCGAGCCGCCCTTCTCCGGGAAGAAGGCCTCGGGATCGGTCTGCGCGCACAGCGCCTTGTCCTGCCATTGGTCGGCAGGGACTTCCGGCAGCGGCTCGGGCTCGAATACGGCGGGCGCATCCGGGACGACGCTGAGATGAGGACGGACCGGTGCCGTCGGCATCGGCAGATGTGTCACGGCCGAGCCGGAGTTGGTGTGCGGCACGCCTCCCATTACGCCCCGAAGGTGCTCATAGGACATGACCCCGCCTCCTCGCATAGAGAATGAAATGGTTTCCCACTGTTCTGATGTACAGATGCCCAATTCGAACAAGTGATCGAATCTCGGTCTGCGACACCGGAACCGGCCGGCCAACCGGGAAATGACACTGATGTGATTAGACACGGGCGGGTGACCCTGGTCAAGCACTTCGCCGCATTTCCATACCATCTCGTGATCGAATTTCGGCGTTTCTGTTGTTCGGCCACATGGGCGTGTCGGACACAGTAGTATCACAAGTCCCTTGTGCCACAGTGGTTACCGAGGAGATCCCGGTTTCGGGGGGCGGGTACTGTCCTGCGGTGTGAAGGTCACCGTGCTGGTCGGCGGGGTCGGCGGCGCCCGATTCCTGCTCGGCGTGCAGCAGTTGCTCGGCCTTGGGCAGTTTGCTCGATCGGATCAGACCGAGCATGAACTGACCGCCGTGGTCAACATCGGTGACGACGCCTGGATCCATGGCGTACGCATCTGTCCGGACCTGGACACCTGCATGTACACCCTGGGCGGCGGGGTGGACCCGGAGCGCGGCTGGGGTCACCGTGACGAAACCTGGCATGCCAAAGAGGAACTCGCGCGCTATGGCGTGCAGCCCGACTGGTTCGGCCTGGGTGACCGGGACCTGGCCACCCATTTGGTTCGCACTCAGATGCTCAACGCCGGCTACCCGCTGTCGCAGATCACCGCGGCGCTGTGCGACCGCTGGCAACCCGGCGCACGGTTGCTGCCGGCCAGCGACGACCGCTGCGAGACGCACGTGGTGATCACCGACCCCGAAGCCGGGACCCGGCGGGCGATTCACTTCCAGGAGTGGTGGGTGCGTTACCGTGCCCAGGTACCCACCCACAGCTTCGCTTTCGTCGGAGCCGAAAAGGCCAGCGCCACAACCGAAGCGACGGCGGCCATCGGTGAGGCCGACGTAATCATGCTGGCACCGTCCAATCCGGTGGTCAGCGTGGGCGCCATCCTGGCGGTGCCGGGCATCCGGGCCGCGCTGCGGGCCACCGGCGCCGCAGTCGTCGGATACTCACCGATCATCGGGGGAAAGCCGTTGCGCGGCATGGCCGATGCCTGCCTTTCGGTGATCGGTGTGGATAGCACCGCGCAGGCGGTGGGTCGGTATTACGGTGCCCGCCGAGGCACCGGGATCTTGGATCACTGGTTGGTGCACGACGGCGACACCGCCGAAATCGACGGTGTGACCGTGCGTTCCATACCGTTGTTGATGAGCGATCCGGCAGCGACGGCCGAGATGGTGCGTGCCGGGCTGGATCTGGCGGGCGTGGCGGTGTGAGCGGGCCCGGTCCTCATTTCGAACCGGCGCTGCCGCCGGCGGGTGAGCACGGCACCGCGACTGCGATCGAAATACTGCCTGTCACCGGGCTTCCCGAGTTCCGTCCGGGTGACGACCTCAGTGCCGCCCTGGCCGCGGCGGCGCCGTGGCTGCGCGACGGGGACGTGTTGGCGGTCACCAGCAAGGTCGTGTCCAAATGCGAGGGCCGGCTGGTTCCGGCACCCCTCGATCCGGAGCGCCGAGACACCTTGCGCCGCAAGCTCGTCGACGGCGAAGCGGTGCGGGTGCTGGCCCGCAAGGAGCGTACGTTGATCACCGAGAACCGGCTGGGCCTGGTGCAGGCCGCCGCCGGGGTGGACGGATCCAACGTCGGCCGTTCGGAATTGGCGCTGTTGCCCGTCGACCCGGACGGCAGCGCGGCCGCGCTGCGGGCCGGGTTACGCGCGCGGCTCGGCGTCACCGTCGCCGTCGTCATCACCGACACCATGGGCCGCGCCTGGCGCAACGGTCAGATCGACGCCGCCATCGGCAGCGCGGGAATTGCTGTGCTGCATAACTATTCGGGGGCTGCCGACCGGTACGGCAACGATCTGGTGGTGACCGAGATCGCCGTCGCCGACGAGGTGGCCGCCGCCGCCGACCTGGTCAAGGGCAAGCTGACCGCGATGCCGGTCGCGGTGGTGCGCGGGTTGGACCCGGTGGACGACGGTTCGAGCGCGCGGCAGTTGGTGCGCGCCGGTTCCGAGGACCTGTTCTGGCTGGGCACCGCCGAGGCGCTGGATCTCGGCCGTCGTCAGGCGCAGCTGTCGCGTCGTTCGATCCGCCAGTTCAGCGACCAGCCGGTGCCACCCGAACTCGTCGAAGCCGCCGTCGCCGAGGCGTTGACCGCCCCGGCGCCCCACCACACCCGCCCGGTGCGGTTCGTCTGGCTGCAGACCGCCACGGTCCGAACCCGGCTGCTGGACCGGATGAAGGACAAGTGGCGCGCGGACCTCACCGCCGACGGCAGACCCGCCGACGCGGTGGACCGCCGGGTCTCGCGCGGCCAGATCCTCTATGACGCACCAGAAGTCGTGATTCCCATGCTGGTGCCGGACGGCGCCCACAGCTATCCCGATGCCGCGCGCACCGAGGCCGAGCACACCATGTTCACCGTCGCGGTCGGGGCTGCCGTGCAGGGGCTGCTGGTCGCGCTGGCGGTGCGTGGAGTCGGCAGTTGTTGGATCGGGTCGACGATCTTCGCCGCCGATTTGGTCCGCGCCGAGTTGGGGCTGCCCGCCGACTGGGAACCGTTGGGCGCGATCGCCATCGGGTACCCGGCCGAGCCCGCCGGGTTGCGCGACCCGGTCCCGGTCGACGACCTGCTGATCCGCAAGTGAAGACCTCCGCCGGCGCGGGTTTTGACAGACGAGGCGCGCGATGAACCTCCGGGACTCGGTGATCGAACTGCTGGGCGGTTGGGAGACACCTGACCCCGCCCAGGATGCGCTTCGGCAGGCCGTGCTGACCTTCGTGCTGGCCCGCGAAGACTCCTGCGTGCGCGAATGTGTACCGGGCCACGTCACCGCCTCGGCGTTGGTGTTCGACGACAGCGGCGAACGGGTGCTGCTCACCCTGCACCCCAGGCTGGGCCGCTGGGTGCAACTGGGCGGGCACTGCGAACCCGAGGACACCGACATCCTGGCCGCCGCACTGCGCGAAGCCACCGAAGAGTCCGGCGTCGACGGGTTGCGCGTGGACCCCGAACTCGTTGCGCTGCACGTGCATCCGGTCACCTGCTCACTGGGCGTGCCGACCCGGCACGTGGATCTGCAGTTCGTGGCCCATGCACCGGCCGGGGCTCAGATCGTGCTCAGCGACGAGTCCGACGACCTGCAGTGGTGGCCGGCCGAGGCGTTGCCGGACGGCACCGATCACGCCCTGAAGTACCTGGTGGACCGCGCCTCAGCGCGCCGCACGTCAGTGCGGCGAGCAGACGCAAAAGCCCCCTGAAACGGCCGTTTCAGGGGGCTTTTGCGTCTGCTCGCCACAACAACTAGACGTCGGACGAGTACCGGATTCCGCCGTCGGGAATCGAGACCCCCGGCCACACCCGCGCGCCGCGCAGCAGTTCGCAGCGCGCGCCGATGTCGGCACCGTCACCGATCACGCCGTCGCGAATCAGCGCCCGCGGACCGATGCGGGCGCCGAAGCCGAGGATCGAACGCTCGATCACACTGCCGGCCTCGACCTTGACGCCGTCGAAGACCACCGCGCCGTCCAGCCGCGCCCCCGGGCCGATCTCCGCACCCCGCCCGACGACGGTGCCGCCGATCAGCAGCGCGCCCGGCGCCACCGCGGCGCCGTCGTGCACCAACGACTCACCACGCTGCCCGTGCAGCGCCGGGGACGGCGCGATCCCGCGCACCAGGTCCGCCGAACCACGCACGAAGTCCTCCGGCGTGCCCATGTCGCGCCAATAGGTGGCGTCGACGTACCCGCACACCTTGACGTCGTCGGCCGAGAGCAGGGACGGGAACACCTCACGTTCCACCGAGACCTCCCGGCCCCGCGGAATCCGGTCGATCACGTCGCGCCCGAACACATAACAGCCGGCGTTGATCTGGTCGGTCGGCGGATCCTGCGTCTTCTCGAGAAAGGCGGTGACGCGGCCGTCGGAGTCCGTGGGCACGCAACCGAACGCGCGAGGGTCGCCCACCCGCACCAGATGCAACGTCACGTCGGCCTGATGCCCGTGATGGAACTCCAGCAGCTGGCCCAGGTCGGCACCGGACAGCACGTCGCCGTTGAACACCATCACGGTGTCGTGGCGCAACTTGCCGGCGACGTTGGCGATGCCACCGCCGGTGCCCAGCGCGTTCTCCTCGGTCACGTACTCGATCTGCAACCCCAGCTTGGAGCCGTCGCCGAACTCGGCCTCGAACACCTCGGCCCGATAGGAGGTACCCAGCACCACGTGCTCGATGCCCGCGGCCGCGATCCGCGACAGCAGATGGGTCAGGAACGGCAGCCCTGCCGTCGGCAACATCGGCTTGGGCGCCGACAACGTCAACGGTCGTAGCCGGGTCCCTTTGCCGCCGACCAGCACCACCGCGTCGACTTGATGGGTCGCCATCTCAACGCCGCCCTTCTGCCAGCTCCCGCCGCAACGACTTGCGCGACCGGCGCAGTGCGCTGCGCACCATCACGCGCGAACGCACCGCCAGCGACCCGCGCAGCGTCCAGCGCAGCGGAGCCCGCCACCATCCGGAATGCCGATCCGCCAAGAAGATATAGGTACTGCGGTGATGGGCGGCCAGATGGCTGGCCGGGTCACGGCCGGTGGAGTGACCCTTGTGGTGCAACACCTCGGCCGACGGCACGTACACCGACTGCCAGCCGGCCTTGCCGAGCCGGTCGCCGAGGTCGACGTCCTCCATGTACATGAAGTAGCGCTCGTCGAACCCGCCGACCTGTTCGAACGCCGCGCGCCGCACCAGCAGGCACGACCCCGACAGCCAGCCCACCGGCCGCTCACTGGGCTCCAGGTGCTCCTGGCGATAGGCCCGCGTCCACCTGTTGCGCGGATAGACCGGACCGAGCACCGCGTGCATACCGCCGCGGATCAGGCTGGGCAGGTGACGCGCCGAGGGGTAGACCGATCCGTCCGGGTCGCGGATCAGCGGACCGAACGCGCCGGCCCGCGGCCACCGGGTGGCGGCTTCCAGCAGCGCGTCGATGCTGCCGGGTCCCCATTGCACGTCGGGGTTGGCGACGATGACCCACTCGTCGACCCAGTTTTCGTCACGCTGAGCGAGCTTGGCGACGGTGCGGTTCACCGCGGTCCCGTAGCCGAGGTTGGACCCGGTGGGCAGCAACCGCACGTTGGGATAGCGCATGACGGCGGCCTGCGGGGTGCCGTCGGTGGAGCCGTTGTCGGCCAGCAGCACACTGACCGGACGCTCGGTGGCCAGCGACAACGACGCCAGGAACCGCTCCAGGTGCGGACCCGGGGAATAGGTCACCGCCACGACCGGCAGAACGTCAGTCACGCGTCGAGGGTAACGGTCGATCGGTCGAACCAAGGCCCGAAGCAGCTGTGATAGCCGCGACAAGCGCCGTGCGCCAGGGCCGTAACGGCATCAGTCCCGCCGCGGCCCACTCCCGGCTGGACAGCGCCGAGTAGGGCGGCCGCGGCGCGGGCCGGGGGAATTCGTCGGTGCCGCACGGATTGACCCGCTGCGGGTCGGCGCCGGACTCCTCGAACACCGCCCTGGCCTGCTCGAACCGGGAAACGATCCCCTCGTTGGCTATGTGCAGCAGCCGGCCGCTCACCTCGCTGTCGGCCAGTTCCAGCAATGCGCCGGCCAGGTCGGCCGCATAGGTCGGCGTGCCGACCTGGTCGTCGACCACCTTGATCGGGCCATCCCCGGCGGCCAGGCGCTGCATGACCGCGACGAAGTCGCTGCGTTGCACGCCGCCGGTGTAGACCCACGCGGTGCGCACCACGACGGCCTCCGGCAGCGCGGCGAACACGGCCTGTTCGCCGGCGAGCTTGCTGCGGGCGTAGACGCCTTGCGGTGCGGTCGGGTCGGCGGGCTCGTAGGGTCGCGGCTCGGCACCGTGAAAATCGCCGTCGAACACGTAGTCGGTGGAGACGTGGATCAGCCGGGCGCCGGTGCGCGCGCAGGCGCGGGCCAGATGTTCGGGTCCGGTCGCGTTGACGGCGTACGCGGTGGCTTCGTCGGTTTCGGCACCGTCGACGTTCGTGTACGCCGCGCAGTTGACGACGACATCGCCGGTCCGGATGATCTCGTCGGCCGCGGTGGGGTCGGTGATGTCCCATTCCGACGACGTCCTGGCCAGCACGTCGCGGCCGTCGCCGGTGGCATGCGCGGTCAACAGACTGCCCAGTTGCCCACCTGCCCCGGTGATCACCACCCTGCTCGCCACGGGATCGAGTCTGGCACGCCGGGTCCGGCTAACCGGAAAGCGGCTGTTGCGCAAGTAACCTACAGTGATGCCTGCGCAGAGTGTGGCTCGTGTGGTTCGTGTGATTTGCACGGCAATGGCCGTGATCGTCGTGCTCGGCACCGGGGTGGCCTGGAGCAACGTCCGATCCTTCGAGGACGGCATCTTTCACATGTCGTCGCCCGCGCTGGGCAGCGGGGCCGAAGACGGCGCGATCGACATCCTGCTGGTGGGTCTGGACAGCCGCACCGACGCACACGGCAACCCGCTCTCGGCCGAGGAACTGGCATCCTTGCGGGCCGGCGACGAGGAAGCCACCAACACCGACACCATCATCCTGATCCGGATCCCCAACAACGGGAAATCGGCCACCGCGATCTCGATCCCCCGCGACTCCTACGTCCAGGCGCCCAACCTGGGCAAGACCAAGATCAACGGCGTCTACGGCCAGACCCGCGAGACCAAGCGGGTCAGCCTGGTGCAGGCCGGCGCCTCGCCCACCGAAGCCGCGGCGGCCGGCACCCAGGCCGGGCGGGAGGCACTGATCAAGACCGTCGCCGACCTGACCGGCGTCACCGTCGACCACTACGCCGAGATCGGCCTGCTCGGCTTCGCGCTGATCGCCGACGCGCTCGGCGGCGTCGAGGTGTGCCTCAAAGAGCCTGTCTACGAACCCCTTTCGGGCGCCGACTTCCCGGCCGGCCGGCAACGGCTGGACGGCCCGCAAGCGCTCAGCTTCGTCCGGCAGCGCCACGAGCTGCCGCGCGGCGACCTGGACCGGGTGGTGCGCCAGCAGGCGGTGATGGCCTCGCTGGCCCACCGGGTGATCTCCGGCAAGACGCTGTCCAGCCCGGCCACGCTGAAGCGGCTGGAGGCCGCCGTCCAGCGTTCGGTGGTGCTTTCTTCGGGTTGGGACATCATGGATTTCGTGCGGCAACTGCAGAAGCTGGCCGGCGGCAACGTCGCGTTCGCCACCATCCCGGTCCTCGACGGCGCCGGGTGGAGCGACGACGGCATGCAGAGCGTGGTGCGGGTGGACGCACACCAGGTCCAGGACTGGGTCGCCGGCCTGCTGCACGAACAGGATCAGGGCAAGACCGAGGAGATCGCCTACACCCCCGCCAAGACCACCGCCCACGTCGTCAACGACACCGACATCAACGGGCTGGCATCGGCGGTGTCGGATGTGTTGAGCGCCAAGGGCTTTACCGCCGGCACCGTCGGCAACAACGAGGGCGGGCACGTCAAGGGCAGCCAGGTGCGGGCGGCCAAGACCGACGACCTGGGCGCCCAGGAGGTCGCCAAACTGCTGGGCGGGTTGCCCGTCGTCGCCGACTCGTCGCTACCGGCCGGATCGGTCCGGGTGGTGCTGGCCAACGACTACACCGGGCCGGGCTCGGGACTCGACGGCGCAACCGTCACTCAGCAGGCCCGCGTGTCCAACGCCGGATCCCCGAACTCCACCGTTCCGGCTCCGTCGCCGATCCTGACCGCGGGCTCGGAGAACCCCGAGTGCATCAACTGACGCTCAGCGCGGCGATCCTGGACCCGATGCTGCGCGCCGACCCGGTCGGCCCGCGCATCACCTACTACGACGATGCCAGCGGTGAGCGCATCGAGCTGTCCGCGGTGACGCTGGCCAACTGGGCCGCCAAGACGGCCAACCTGCTGCGCGACGAGATGGGCGCGGGGCCGCACTCCCGCGTGGCGGTGCTGTTGCCCGCACACTGGCAGACCGCGGCAGTGGTGTTCGGGGTGTGGTGGATCGGCGCCGAGGTGGCGTTGCAGGGACCGGCCGACCTCGCATTGTGCACGTCCGACCGGCTCGAGGAGGCCGACGAGGCGGCTTCCGGCGGTGAGGTAGCGGTGCTGTCGCTGGACCCGTTCGGCCAGCCCGCCCCCGGCCTGCCGATCGGCGTCACCGACTACGCGACCGCGGTGCGGGTGCACGGCGACCAGATCGTGCCCGAACCCGACCCCGGTCCGGCGCTGGCCGGGCAGTCGGCCGCCCAACTGCTGGCCGCATGCGCGCAATCGGCGGCGATGCAGGGCATCACCGCGACCGACCGGGTGCTGTCGACGGCGTCCTGGGAACGGCCCGAGCAGCTGGTGGACGGCCTGCTGGCGGTGCTGGCCGTGGGCGCGTCGCTGGTACAGGTGGCCAACCCCGACCCCGGTGCGCGGGACCGCCGCATCGAGACCGAAAAGGTCACCCGGGTCCTCTAGCCCTTTCGGCGAGGGTGCGCAGATGTGCCGCGACCCCCCGGTGCAACCGACATTTCGTGCACCCTCGACGGGCGGGGTGGACGGCATAGCGGCGGACCTACTGGCCGAACGAGATTTCCAGCAGGCTCTTCTTCTGCTCGGCGTATTCCTGTTCGCTCAACAGTCCAGCGGCGCGCTGCACGGCGATCTCGCGGATCGCGGCGGCGACGCCGGTCATGACGGTCCGCGGAGCGGGCAAGACCTCGACGTCCTCGGCCGGTGCATCCTCGGCGCTACCGGTGAGCCGCGCCGCGCTGCCATTCTTCTGACCGTCGGCGACAGCCGACGGGCCGGCCATCGCCTGCCCGGCCATCGCGCCGATTCCCATCGGGTTCAACGTGTTTGCCATGTCGAATCTTGCTGCCGCCGCTGCGGCGTTCGCGTTCGCCAGCGGTGTCATCAGTGCGGTCGGACGTACTTCGGCGGCGACCTGGGTCCAGCTCGGCGGTACCGTCAATCCCCCGACCATGTTCGCGCGCGCGAACGCCGCTGAAAGGGTCGGGGTGGGGAGACCGCCGGGGGGCGGGTTCGGAAGGGGCGCCAGGAACGGCTCCACTGGTGCCGGCCCGGTACCCGGATAGGGCTCCACCCCGTTCCAGCCGCTGAATGTCTCATCGTCATCGATACTCGAAATGGCGCTGAACGCGGCAAAAGGTAACTCCGCGAAGGAACCGAGCACCTCGGTAGGTAGGACCCCGAAAAGGGACATTGCTTCGGTTGGCCCAGTGAAAAGGAACGCGAGCAGGCTGAGGAGTTCTAACTGTTCGAACTGGGCCGGTACCGCCATCGCGGACAACGCCTGCGGCACAACCGATATGGAACCTGGCGCATTGCCGGCGGAGGTGCCGATTTGGCTGATCGCGGCGGCTTGGCCGGCCGTCGCGCCCGCGTCGGTGTTCTGGTGGGGAGGGGTGAACGGAGTCAGCACGACCGCGGCTGCCGACGACGCTGCATAGTTATACATCGCCAGGCTGTCCTGCACCCACATCTCCGCGTACAGCGCTTCGGTGGCCGCGATCGCCGGTGTGTTCTGTCCCAGAAAATTGGTCGCCACCAGCGCTGCCAGCAGGCTGCGGTTGGCGGCGATCTCCGGTGGCGGCACCGTGGCTGCGAACGCCGCCTCGTAGGCGGCGACCGCCGTCCATGCTTGAGCGGCGGTCTGCTCAGCCCGCTCAGCGGTGGTACTCAGCCAGTCCAGATACGACCCGGCCGCTGCGCTCATCGCCGCGGACGACGGACCCGACCAAGCCCCCTCGGTGAGTTCCGACACCGCCGACTGGTATCCGGAGATCGTCGTGTAGAGAGCGTCGGCCACGCTTTCCCAGGCCTGCGCAGCTGACAGCATCGGCCCCGGGCCCGGACCGGTATACATCCGACCGGAGTTGATCTCCGGCGGATAGATGCCGAAATCCACTGCTGCACATACCTCTTCTGGATGACCACCGGAGTCGCCCGACGGATGGTTCAGCGACCGAGCAGGCGGTTCTTCTGCTCGGTGTATTCCTCCTCGGTCAAGATCCCCTCGTCGCGGAGCTTGGTGAATTCGCGTAGCTCGGCCGCGACGCCGGTGACCACAGCCCGCGGCTTGTCGTTGGGGCCATCGCGGGTTTCGCCGATCGCCGCCTTGTCACCGGCGGCTCCAGCCGTCCCAGCGGTTCTGGCGCGAGCGGATCCGGCTGCGTTCTTGGCCTCCTTGCCGCCGCGCCGACCGGCGCCGACGGTTCCGGCCATGGCCCGTCCGGCCATGCCCGCAAGTGCCATCTGGGCCATCGTGCCGGCCGAAGCGCCTCCCGCCGCCGGTGCTGCGCTCACCGCCGATTCACTCAGCGAGGGCAGCGTATACGCGACAGGACGCACCGACGGGGTGGCAACGGTCCACGCCGGCGGTACCGACAACGCCCCGACGGCGTTCGCCTCACCCAGACCGGCCGACAGCCTCGGCGGCGGCACCGTGCCCGCCGGCAAGTTGAGCAGCGGCGCCGGGAACGGCTTCACTGGCGCCGGCTCAGTGCTCGGAAAGGGTTCCACGCCATTCCAGCCGCTGAGGATCTCGTCGGTGTGCAGACCCACCAGGGTGGCGTAGATGGCCACCCCGAAGTTCACTACCCCGAGCACACCGGCAGGCACGCCGATAGCAAGGGTAGCGGCGGCCGCCGATACGCCCAAGGTGATGGCGGACAGATCGGCCAGCACGCCCAGCAGGAGCAACGGGTCCTCCGCGGCCGCTGCCGGGCTCGCCGCAGCGCTCTGCAGCGCGCTGGGCACCGCGGAGAAGGCTCGCTGGGCGGCACCGTCCGCGATGGTGGCCTGGCCGGCGGCGGCTTGGTTGGCCACGCCGTCCGGGTTGGTGGTCGGCGGGGGTGGGTTGAACGGCGTCAGCTCGGTCGCCGAGGCCGACGAGCCTGCATAGCCGTACATCGCCGCCGCGTCCTGGGCCCACATCTCCCCATACTGTGCTTCGGTGGCCGCGATCGCCTGGGTGTTCAACCCGAACACATTGGTCGCGATCAGGGTCATCAGCTGACTGCGGTTGGCCGCCACCATCGGCGGCGGAACCGTCGCCGAGAACGCGGCCTGGTAGGCAGCTGCCGCGGCCTTGGCCTGAGCGGAGGTTTCTTCGGCCTGTGCAGCGGTGACGCGCAACCACGCCGCATACGACGCGGCCGCAGCGCTCATCGACGCCGACGACGGCCCCAACCAGGGACCGGCGGTCAATCCCGACACCACAGTGCGGTACGAATCCGCCGCCGAGTTCAGTCCGGCGGCGAGCGCAGCCCACGCCTCGGCCGCGGCCAACAACGGTCCCGATCCGGCACCGGCAAACATCCGAGCCGAGTTGACCTCCGGGGGATAACTCCCGAAATCCATGACTCGCCCCTCCTCGAGACACGTGGCCGCGGTGAACCCATCGCGCCGCTCGTGCTGCGGGATCCGGGACGACGGAATCACCGAACAGCCACTGTACAGCGACCGCGCACCGCGTGCCGCCAGCGAGGTCAGGCCGTATATCCCGCGCATCTACCTCCGCAGACGACCCCTGTATGGCGCCGCGAGGGTGCTCAAATGTACGGCGACACGCGGCCGGAACTGGCATTTTGTGGACCTTCGACGGGCGGGTTGCCAGGGCCCGGCAAATACATGTTGATATCGCAATATTTGGATGTTAACGTCGGGAAAACCCACAGAAAGGCGCGATGATGGCGGTGCAAGTGCTCTTGGCGAAGGCGGCATCGACGGTGGTCACCGGCGTGGTCGGAGTGACCGCGTATGAGCTGCTGAAGAAGGCCGTCGCCAAGGCGCCGTTGCATGAGGGCGCGGTCAAGGGCGCCGAACTGGGTCTGCGCGGCACCCGCAAGGCCGAGGAAGCCGCCGAGTCCGCCCGCCTCAAGATCGCCGACGTGATGGCCGAGGCCCGCGAGCGCATCGGCGAGGAGGCGCCCACCCCGGCGGTCGGAGACGTCCACGACCACGATCACTGATCGTGACCCTCGCTCTCGTCGAACCCGCCGACCCCACCCTGCCCGTCGTCTCCGACGCGGCCGGACGCATGCGGGTCCGGGTCGCCTGGGTGCGCTGCGACTCGCGGCGCGCCGTCGCCGTGGAGGAGGCCGTCGCCAAGTGCGACGGTGTGCGCGTCGTGCACGCCTACCCGCGCACCGGTTCGGTGGTCGTCTGGTACTCCCCGAGGCGCTGTGACCGCACGGCCGTGCTGGCCGCGATCAGCCAAGCCGCCGCAGTGGCCCCCAATCTGATCCCCGCGCGCCGACCCCACTCCGAGGAGATACGCAACAGCGACGTGGTGCGGATGGTCATCGGCGGTGCGGCACTGGCGTTACTCGGCATCCGCCGTTACGTGTTCGCGCGCCCTCCGCTACTCGGCCCGAGCGGCCGGCTGGTCGCCACCGGCGTCACCATCTTCACCGGCTATCCGTTCCTGCGCGGGGCGGTCCGCTCGCTGCGCTCGGGCAAGGCCGGCACCGACGCGCTGGTCTCGGCGGCGACCGTGGCCAGCCTCATCCTGCGCGAGAACGTCGTCGCGCTGACCGTGCTGTGGCTGCTCAACATCGGCGAATACCTGCAGGACCTGACGCTGCGCCGGACCCGCCGCGCCATCTCGGAGCTGCTGCGCGGCAACCAGGACACGGCCTGGATCCGGCTGGCCGACGGCAGCGAGGTCCAGGTTCCGATCGACAGCGTCGAAATCGGCGACGAGGTGATCGTCCACGACCACGTCGCCATACCGGTCGACGGCGAGGTGACGGCGGGCGAAGCCGTGGTCAACCAGTCCGCGATCACCGGGGAGAACCTGCCGGTGTCGGTCACCACCGGAGCCCACGTGCACGCCGGCTCGGTGGTGGTGCGCGGCCGGTTGGTGGTGCGCGCGCAAGCGGTGGGCAACCAGACCACGATCGGCCGCATCATCACCCGCGTCGAGGAGGCGCAACACGACCGCGCCCCGATCCAGACGGTCGGCGAGAACTTCTCCCGCCGATTCGTGCCCACCTCGTTCGTCGTTTCGGCGCTGACCCTGCTGGTCACCGGTGACGTGCGGCGCGCGATGACGATGCTGCTGATCGCCTGCCCGTGCGCGGTCGGTCTGTCCACCCCGACGGCCATCAGCGCCGCGATCGGCAACGGCGCGCGCCGCGGCATCCTGATCAAGGGCGGGTCGCACCTCGAACAGGCCGGCCGGGTCGACGCGATCGTCTTCGACAAGACCGGCACGCTCACCGTCGGGCGACCCGTCGTCACCAATATCGTTTCGCTGCACAAGGATTGGGAGCCCGAGCAGGTGCTGGCCTATGCCGCCAGCTCGGAGATCCACTCCCGGCACCCGTTGGCCGAAGCCGTCATCCGCTCCACCGAGGAACGCCACATCAGCATTCCCCCGCACGAGGAGTGCGAGGTGCTGGTCGGCCTGGGCATGCGGACCTGGGCCGACGGCCGCACCCTGCTGCTGGGCAGTCCGGGTCTGTTGCGTGCCGAGAAGGTCCGGGTGTCCAAGAAGGCACAGGAGTGGGTGGACAAGTTGCGCGGCGAGGCCGAGACGCCGCTGCTGCTGGCCGTGGACGGCAAGCTGGTGGGGTTGATCAGCCTGCGCGACGAGGTCCGGCCCGAGGCGACCGAAGTGTTGAACAGGTTGCGCGCCAACGGGATTCGCCGCATCGTGATGCTCACCGGGGACCACCCCGACATCGCGCGGGTGGTCGCCGACGAGCTGGGCATCGACGAGTGGCGCGCCGAGGTGATGCCCGAGGACAAGCTCGAAGTGGTGCGCGGACTGCAGGCCGAGGGCTACGTGGTCGGGATGGTCGGCGACGGCATCAACGACGCGCCCGCGCTGGCGGCCGCGGACATCGGCATCGCGATGGGTCTGGCCGGAACCGACGTCGCGGTGGAGACCGCCGACGTGGCGCTGGCCAACGACAACCTGCACCGCCTGCTCGACGTGCGCGACCTGGGCGCGCGCGCTGTGGACGTGATCCAGCAGAACTACGGCATGTCCATCGCCGTCAACGCCGCCGGGCTGCTGATCGGAGCGGGTGGCGCGCTGTCACCGGTGCTGGCCGCGATCCTGCACAACGCGTCGTCGGTGGCTGTGGTGGCCAACAGCTCCCGGCTGATCCGCTATCGCCTGGAGTAGTGGCGAGCAGACGCAAAAGCACCAATTTCGGGACGAAATTGGGCGCTTTTGCGTCTGCTCGCCCAGCTAACAGCAGTCCTCGCCGCGCCAGGCCCGCACGCCCTGCCACGCGGCGATGCCCGCGACCGCGAGCCCGATCACCGGGTCGATCCACCAACCGCCCGGCCAGGCCGCGGTGACAGCCAGACCGACCAACACCCCGGCGGCCTGGACCGCACACAGGTAATTCTGGGTGCCCTCCCCCGTGGTGGCCCCGGAATGCAGACGTGCCCCCAGGCGGTGGTTGGCCCAGCCCAGCGCCGGCATCAGTACCAGTGCCAACGCGGTCAATCCGATCCCGATCACCGAGGTCTCGGCGTGCTCACGGATCAGCAGATGGCGGATGGATTCGGCGGCGACGTAGGGCGCCACCAGCCAGAACGACAGCGCGACACCGCGCTGCGCACGCCGTTCGGCGGTCGCGGACAGCGTGCGGTCGCCACTGAACCGCCAGACCACCATCGCGCTGGCCAGGCCCTCGGACCCGCCGCCCAGCGCCCATCCGGTCAGCGCGACCGACCCGACGGCCAACCCCTGCCACAACCCCACGCCGCCCTCGATGAGCAGCACCGCCAGGCTGACCCAGGCCAGTCGGCGGGCCCATTGCGCGTTGCGCTGCCAATCGGCGCCGCGGATCTCCGGCCGCGTCCGCGCATGGTCACTGACGTCATGATCGTGCGCCCCGGTCGCCATCTCCATCCCATGATGCTAACGGCGGTGCAGATCTGCCCAGGGACCTCGTTACTGTGTCTAACCAATAGCTCGCGGCGGAAGAAAGACCACGAATGGCGCGCACCGCCGTATTGCACCAGGAAGGCCGATAGATGCCGAACAACGCCCCCGCCAAACCGCTGGACGGATTTCGGGTCCTCGATTTCACCCAGAACGTCGCCGGGCCGTTGGCCGGACAGGTGCTGGCCGACCTGGGCGCCGAGGTGGTCAAGATCGAGGCACCCGGCGGCGAGCAGTCCCGGCGGCTGACCTCGGTGCTGCCCGGACGCCCGCCGCTGCCCACCTACTTCCTGCCCAACAACCGCGGCAAGAAGTCGGTGACCGTCGATCTCACCGACGACGCGGCCAAACAGCAGATACTGCGGCTGGCCGACACCGCCGACGTGGTGCTCGAAGGTTTCCGGCCCGGGGTGATGGAGCGACTCGGTCTCGGTCCCGACCAACTGCGGGCGCGCAACCCGAAACTGATCTACGCCAGGCTGAGCGCCTACGGCGGCCGCGGACCGCACGGTTTGCGTCCCGGTGTCGACCTGATGGTCGCCGCCGAGGCCGGCATGAGCACCGGCATGCCGACACCCAGCGGGAAACCGCAGATCATCCCGTTCCAACTGGTCGACAACGCCAGCGGCCACGTGCTGGCGCAAGCGGTGCTGGCCGCCCTGCTCAACCGGGAACGGCACGGGGTCGGCGATCTGGTCGAAGTCGCGATGTACGACGTCGCGGTCGGACTGCAGGCCAACCAGCTGACCATCCACCTGAACAAGACCGGCGCGCCACCGCCGGCCCCGAAATCCGACGCTCCGGTCAAGAAGCGCAAGGGCGTCGGATTTGCCACCCAGCCGTCGGACGCTTTTCGGGCCTCGGACGGCTATCTGGTCATCAGCGCCTACGTGCCCAAGCACTGGACGAAGCTGTGCCAGATCATCGGCCGGCCCGAACTGATCGACGACGAGCGGTTCGCCGAGCAGCGCTTGCGGGCGATCAACTACCCCGAGCTGACCGACGAACTCGAGTCGGCGCTGGCGGCGAAGACCGCTGCCGAATGGGTCGAGCTGCTGCAAGAGGGCGGCTTGATGGCCTGCCTCGCCTACAGCTGGAAACAGGTGGTCGACACCCCGCTGTTCGCCGAGAACGACCTCGCGCTCGTCGTCGGGGAAGGCGACGAAGCGGTGACGGTCATCCGCACCCCCGCGCGTTTCGCCGCCTTCGACGCCCGGGTGACCGATCCGCCGCCGGCCGCCGGGCAACACAACGCGCTTTACCTCACCGAAAGCTCCTAACGAGGTCGGCCAGTACATGGCCTTTCTTTGAATTGCGAATGAATCGGCCGGGCCGCAAGGGATTCACCGGAGGCTACGGGGAGGATTTGGTCATCCGGCCGTAGTGGGATTCACATGTTTGCTGGACTCAGATAGGACGTCTCCCGCTGGTCCGACGCTCGGTGGACACGCAACTGGCAGATCCCGTTCACCCAGATCCGGCAGGGTGGTCCTGCCCGCAGTCGACGACGGCCGCGACGTGTTGGCGACCGGTTTCGAGGAGTCTTATGGGCAGCACCGCTGAGGGTTCCGTCAAAGCGCCGGAGCACCGAACGATCCTGACGAATCTGCGGCATGACCTTCCGGCGTCGCTGGTGGTCTTCCTGGTGGCACTGCCGCTGTCGCTGGGGATCGCGATCGCCTCGGGCGCGCCGCTGGCCGCGGGCCTGATCGCCGCGGTCGTCGGCGGCATCGTCGCCGGCTCGCTCGGCGGCTCGGCGGTTCAGGTGAGCGGGCCCGCCGCGGGCCTGACCGTGGTGGTCGCCGAGCTGATCGAGGAGCTCGGCTTCGAGATGCTGTGCCTGATGACCGTCGGGGCGGGAGCGCTGCAGATTCTGTTCGGCGTCAGCCGCATGGCCCGCGCCGCGCTGGCCATCGCCCCGGTGGTGGTGCACGCCATGCTGGCGGGCATCGGCATCACGATCGTGCTGCAGCAGTTCCACGTCCTGGTCGGCGACCATTCGCGCAGCTCGGCATGGCAGAACCTGACGGCGATCCCCGGCGGCGTCCTGAATCACGAACTGCCCGAGGTGATCGTCGGTTGCACCGTGATCGCCATCCTGTTGCTGTGGTCGAAACTGCCACCCAAGCTGCGGATGATCCCCGGTGCCCTGGTGGCCATCATCGTGGCGACGGCGCTGGCCCATGTGTTCGACATGGCCGTCGAAACCATCAATCTGAAGGGCGGCTTCTTCGACGCCGTCGGCTTCCCCAAGCTCCCCGACCACGCCCCGCACGACCAGCCGTGGAGCGCGAAGATCAGCACCATCGGCTTCGGTGTGCTGACCATCGCGCTGATCGCCAGCGTCGAGTCGCTGCTGTGCGCCGTTGGCGTCGACAAGCTGCACAACGGCCCGCGCACCAACTTCAACCGGGAGATGATCGGACAGGGCAGCGCGAACATGCTCTCCGGTGCGCTCAGTGGGCTGCCCGTCACCGGCGTCATCGTGCGCAGTTCGGCCAACGTGGCCGCCGGCGCTCGCACCCGGATGTCGGCGATCCTGCACGGGGTCTGGGTGTTGCTGTTCGCCTCGCTGTTCACCAACCTGGTGGAACTCATCCCGAAAGCGGCGCTGGCCGGCCTGCTGATCGTGATCGGTCTGCAGCTGGTCAAGCTGGCCCACGTTCAATTGGCTTGGCGCACCGGCAACGCCGCGATCTACAGCATCACCATCGTCTGCGTCGTGTTCCTGAACCTGCTCGAAGGTGTGGCGATCGGGCTGGCCGTCGCGATCGGCTTCCTGCTGGTGCGCGTGGTACGGGCACCCATCGAGGCCAAACCGGTGGGTGAGGAGACCAAGCAGTGGCGCGTCGACATCGACGGCACGCTGAGCTTCCTGTTGATGCCGCGCCTGACCGGGGTGCTGTCGACCTTGCCGCAGGGCTCCGACGTCACCCTCAACCTCAACGCCGACTACATCGACCATTCCATCTCCGAAGCCATCTCGGACTGGAAGGTCAGTCACGAAGCCAGCGGCGGCTCGGTCGTCATCAACGAGATATCCCCGGCCAATCTGTCCACCGCGCAACACAAACCGCCCACACGGCACTTCACCTCCCGCTCGCTGCGCGAGGCGCCCTGGCCGTCGCGGCGGGACCAGAACGGCGACCGGACCGATACTTCGATCCTCGACGGCGTCGAGCACTATCACCGGCACGGGGTGAACAACCTGCACCACCACGTGCCCGAACTGATCGATTCACAGAACCCGGACACGCTGTTCCTCACCTGCGCGGATTCCCGGATCCTGCCGGACACCATCACCGCCAGCCGGCCCGGTGATCTCTACATCGTCCGCAACGTCGGCAACCTGGTGCCCACCGATCCCGCCGAGCACTCGGTGGACGCCGCACTGGACTTCGCGGTCAACCAGTTAGGCGTGACTTCGGTGGTGGTGTGCGGACATTCGGCCTGCCGCGCGATGCAGGCACTGTTGGACGACGACACCGACGACACGAGCAGCCCCATCAACAAGTGGCTGGGGCATGCCCGGGAAAGCCTGGCGGCCTACCGGGACAACCATGCGGCGCGAGAAAGCAGCGCCCGCAACGGCTTCCGTTTCAGCGAGGTCGACCAACTGGCCATCGTGAACGTCGCGCTGCAGGTCGACCGGCTCAGCCGCCACCCGCTGTTGGCGTCCGCGTTGGCATCGGACGCCATTCAGGTGGTCGGCATCTTCTTCGACTTCGCCACCGTGCACGTGCATGTGGTGGACCGGAACGGGATCGTGCACACCGCCGAACCCGCCGAAGCCCGTTAGCTCTGCGGCAGCCGCACGACCTGAAGGAAGAACTCGTCGATCTGCCGGACGGCGTTCATGAACTGGTCCAGGTCCACCGGCTTGGTCACGTAGGCGTTGGCGTGCAGCTTGTAGCTGCGCAGGATGTCCTCCTCCGCCGACGACGTGGTCAGCACCACGACCGGGATCCCGCACAGCTCCGGGTCGGACTTGATCTTCTGCAGTAGTTGGCGCCCGTCGTATTTCGGCAGATTCAGGTCCAGCAGGATCAGGTCGGGTCGGGGCGCGTGCTCGTAGGCGCCGCGCTTGTAGAGGTAGTTCAGACCCTCTTCGCCGTCGTGCGCGACGTGCAACCGGTTCTTGAGCTTGTTGTGCTCGAAGGCTTCTCGGGTGATGAGCTCGTCGCCCGGGTCGTCTTCGACCAGCAGGATGTCGATCGCCCGACCGGATGGTGTCATTCGTGTGCTCCTTCTACAGTGACCAAGCCTTTTGCGATTTCCTTCGCGCCTCCGCCGGCCCCCCCGATGGGTTCAGCGTTGGACTCCGGGACCGGAAGGGTGAACTCGAACCGTGTCCCGTCGGTGTACGAGGTGTCGACCCACACGGTGCCCCCGTGGTGCTCGACGATCTTCTTGCATAGCGCGAGACCCAGACCTGTTCCACCATAGGCGTCGCGACCATGCAGCCGCTGGAAGATGATGAAGACCTTGTCGACGAACTCCGGCTGGATGCCGATGCCGTTGTCGGCCACGCTGAGCAACCAGTAGCCCTCGCGCTTACCGGTGCCCGGCTGGCAGTCGATGACGACCCGGGGCGCGCGGTCCTCCCGCCGGAATTTCACCGCATTGCCGATCAAGTTCTGCCACAACATGGTCAGCAAGGTCGGGTCTCCGCAGACCTGCGGCATGCGCGGGTTGCGCCGGACGATCTCGGCCCCGGACTCCTCGATCGCGACGGCCAGATTGGCCACCGCCGAATCCAGCGCGGTGTCAAGTTCCACCTCGGTGTACTTGGTGTTCAGCCGGCCCACCCGGGAAAAGCTCAACAGGTCGTTGATCAGCACCTGCATGCGCTTGGCGCCGTCCACCGCGAACCCGATGTACTCCACACCGCGGGCGTCGAGCTTGTCGGCGTAGCGCCGCTCGAGCAACTGACAGAACGAGGCCACCTTGCGCAGCGGCTCCTGCAGGTCGTGCGAGGCGACGTAGGCGAACTGCTCGAGCTCGGCGTTCGAACGCCGCAGCTCGGCGGCCTGCTCGTCCAGTTGTGCTTGCGTTTCCTGGGATTCGACCAGCGCCTGCACGATTACCTGGCGCATGTTCTCCACGTCGGCTGCCATCCCCCGGATGTCCGCGGGCCGGCGCGGCAGTGCGATGCGGTCGTCGAAATGACCGTCGGCGATTGCCCGGCAAGACCCGGCCAGGTTGTCCAACGGACGGGTGACCGCGCGCTGGATCAGCAAACCGAGCAGTGCGGCGGTGGCGATGAAGATCAGCACCATGCCGCCCAGCACCCTGTCGCGCCAGTCGTTCATGCGCTCGAGTCGCGCGGCACCGATGTCACGGGCCGCGCTCAGGTGTGCATTCTGCGTGTCGAAAAGTCCGCGCAGATAGTCGAAGTCGGCTTTGCCCAGCGCCGCCGTGGCATTCGGCACCACCATCGGGGAGTTCGGAGTCACGCGCGCAATCAGCGGCTCGGCGTAGTCTCTGCGCCAGTTGGCGGCGGCCGTCTCGATCGCGTCCAGGTCAGCCAACAGATCGGCGTGCCGGGCCAACCGAGACCGGATGTCCTGCGACGCAGCCTGTTCGGCGCGGACGCCGTCGTAGTAGGGCGTCAGGAACTGCGTATCGGCGGAGATCAGGTAGCCGCGCAGCCCCGTCTCCTGATCGCGCAACGCCGCTTGCAATTGCGATGCCGAAACACGCGAGGGCTGGACGTCGTCGCGCAGCGACCGCGACACCTCGTCGGTGCGGTCCAGCAGCAACGCGCCCACCACGGAGCCCAGCAGCACCAACAGCCCCATCGCGGACAGCACGGAGGCCAGCCATCCCCGCACGGTGAGCTGCGGCTTGGGCAACGTGCCCCGGGCGTCGTTCCTCACCGGGTCACCGGGTGGTCCGCTGCACGCGGACCACGGCGATGTCGTCGCTCAACCCGCCCATTCCCTGAGCGAGTTCCTCTGCGCCGTCGATCAGCGCGTCGACGAACTCCGGTCCGGCCAGCCCGGCGTGCCCACGCGCCAGAGCCAACAATCCGTCTTCGCCGAGTCGCCGGCCGCCGCTTCCGGAGTAACCCTCGAAGAGTCCGTCGGTCAGCAGCAACAGACCGTGCCCGGCCGGCAGGTGCACCTCAGTCTGCGGCCAGTCGGCGCAATTCAGGCCCAACGCCGGACCATGGGGCGGCTCGAGCCACTCCACCGATCCCGGGCCGTGCACCAGCATCCCGGGATGCCCGGCGCGCACCGCGGTGATCGGAGCGTCGTCGCCCGGTATCGCCAGGCTCAGCACCGTGGCGAAGACGCCGTTGTCGGCGCGTTCGGCGTGCAGCACCCGTTCCAGCTGACGCATCCGATCCACCCCATGCACGCCGGCGAATGTCAGTGTGCGCCAGGCGATCCGAAGCGCAGCTCCCAACGCCGCCTCGTCCGGGCCGTGACCGGCGACGTCGCCGATGAGCACATGGGTGACCCGGTCGGGGGTCTGCACGACGTCGTAGAAGTCGCCGCACAACAACGCCTTCTCCCGGCTGGGCCGGTACCGGGCAACGATCTCGAGACCCGGGTCCTCCAGCAGCAGCGGGGACGGCAACAGGCCGCGTTCGAGCAGCGCGTTCTCCCGGGCGCGCAGCTGGCTGGCATGCAGGTCCGCGGCGATCAGCTCGGCACGTTTGCGTTCGATCGCGTACAACAGCGCGCGGCGCAGCATCTCCGGTTCGACCCGGCCTTTGACGAGATAGTCCTGGGCTCCGGCGGCGACGGCGGAGGCGCCGAAGTATTCGTCGTTGAGTCCGGTGAGCACCACGATCGGCACGGTGGCATCGCTTCGCAGGATCCGGTCCAGCGCGTCGATTCCGTTGGCGTCGGGCAGATTCAGGTCCAGCAGCACACAGTCCGGGCGGGCCGAGGCCAGCTCGCGCTCGGCGTGCGCCATCGACTGCGCCCACACCACCTCGATGTCGGCGACCGCGTCGGCGATCAGTTCTTCCACCAGCACGGCGTCGGCCCGGTCGTCTTCGACCAACAGCAACGACAACGCCCGCCAGCTGGCCGCGGGGGCCACGAAACCCTGCACCGTCAAGTCCCTGTCACCCGCGGGCGCACACGCGAACTCACGTTCTTCACCAAATTCGGCCCCCTGGGCAGTGGCAACACGTCTGGTCATGGGACGACGCGCCGGCATCCGGCAAGTGCGTCGAAGCAGGTCCGAAAAGATCCGGGCGTTATCTTGCCACCTCGACTGGCTTCTCAATCGCGCGTGGACTTGGTCGTCAGCTGGATACTAGGCGGTGGGACGCGGGTTTTCCTGTCGTTCTGGCAAATGTCATCGGAGCTGCTTACGCCGGCGTCAGCGCAACAGGGCCCGGGACATCACGACTCGCTGAATCTGGTTGGTGCCTTCGTAGATCTGGGTGATCTTGGCGTCGCGCATCATCCGCTCGACCGGGAAGTCGATGGTATAGCCGGCGCCGCCGAACAGCTGCACCGCGTCCGTGGTGACTTCCATGGCCACATCGGAAGCCAGGCACTTCGACGCCGCGGAGATGAAGCCCAGATTGCCTTCGCCGCGCTCGGCGCGGGCGGCGGCGGTGTAGACCATCAGCCGGGCGGATTCCACCTTCATGGCCATGTCGGCGAGCATGAACTGCACGGCCTGGAACGAGCTGATCGACTGGGCGAACTGCTTGCGGTCCTTGGTGTAGGCGATCGCCGCGTCCAGGGCGCCCTGCGCGATGCCGACGGCCTGGGCCCCGATGGTCGGACGGGTGTGATCCAGCGTCGCCAGCGCGGTCTTGAATCCGGTGCCGGGCTCGCCGATGATGCGGTCGCCGGGGATCCGACAGTTCTCGAAGTACAACTCGGTGGTGGGCGACCCCTTGATGCCCAGCTTGCGTTCCTTGGGGCCGATCTGGAAGCCCTCGTCGTCGATGTGCACGATGAACGCCGAGATGCCGTTGGCGCCCTTGTCCGGATCGGTCACGGCCATCACGGTGTACCAGGATGACTTGCCGCCGTTGGTGATCCAGGCCTTCGCGCCGTTGAGGATCCAGTCGTCGCCGTCGGCCTTGGCCCGGGTGCGCATCGACGCGGCGTCCGATCCGGCCTCGCGTTCGCTCAGTGCGTAGGAAGCCATCGCGGTGCCGTCGGCGATGGACGGCAACACCTGCTTCTTCAGCTCGTCGGAGCCGCGCAGGATCAACCCCATGGTGCCCAGCTTGTTGACCGCGGGAATCAGCGATGCCGACGCGTCGACGCGGGCGACCTCTTCGATGACGATGCAGGCCGCCACCGAGTCCGCGCCCTGCCCGCCGAATTCCTCGGGGACGTGCACGGCGTTGAATCCCGAGGCGTTCAGCGCGTCCAGCGCTTCCTGCGGGAACCGGGAGTTCTCATCGACGTCGGCGGCGTGCGGGGCGATCTCCTTTTCCGCCAGCGCACGGATCGCCGAGCGCAACTCCTGGTGCTCCTCGGGCAGTTGAAACAGATCGAACGACGGATTTCCGGCCCATCCAGCCATCGCCAGCCTCCTTGCTACTCGTCGGTAACTTTACCCTGTAGCTGCTGCAACGCCGCATCCTTGGCCGCGACGGTCTGCGCCAGCCGGTCCTGGAACTCGACGATGCGCGCCCGCAGTTGCGGGTCCGACGATCCCAGCATGCGCACGGCCAGCAGTCCCGCGTTGCGGGCGCCACCAATCGACACCGTGGCCACCGGCACCCCGGCCGGCATCTGCACGATCGACAACAGCGAATCCAGCCCGTCCAGCCGCGCCAGCGGCACCGGGACACCGATCACCGGCAGCGGGGTCGCCGAGGCGACCATGCCCGGCAGGTGCGCGGCCCCGCCGGCACCGGCGATGATCACCTCGAGACCGCGGTCGGCGGCCTCGCGCGCGTAGTCGAACATGACCGCCGGAGTGCGATGCGCCGAGACCACGCGGACCTCGTGCGGGACGTCGAATTCGGCCAGGGCCGCGGCGGCGTCCTGCATCACCGTCCAGTCGCTGTCGCTGCCCATGATGACCCCGACTCGGGGCTGCGGGCTGGTGTCACTCATGCGCGTCCCATCCGTCCGTCCACTGCGCGTGCGACAACCAGTGTGCCGCCAGCTCGGCCCGTTCCCGCAGCGTGGCCAGGCTTTCCGGGCCGGGGTCGTCGGTGCCGAGGAAGTTGATGTGCCCGATCTTGCGCCCCGGCCGCTCGGCCTTGCCGTACAGGTGCACCCTGGCGTCGGGCATCCGGGCGAACAGGTGATGCAGCCGCTCATCCATGGATATCTGCGGCGTCTCGTCCGCTTTCGCGCCCAGCACGTTGGCCATCACGGTCCACGGCACGACGGCCGCGGTATCGCCGAGCGGATAGTCCAGTACCGCGCGCAGGTGCTGCTCGAACTGGCTGGTCCGCGATCCGTCCATGGTCCAGTGCCCCGAGTTGTGCGGCCGCATCGCCAGCTCGTTCACCACCAACCGCCCGTCGGTGGTCTCGAACAGTTCCACGGCCAGCACCCCGACCACGCCCAGTTCGTCGGCCAGCCGCAGCGCCAGCTGCTGGGCTTCGACGGCCAGCGCCTCGGACAGCTCCGGTGCAGGCGCGATCACCTGCACGCAGATGCCGTCGCGCTGCACGGTCTCCACCACCGGCCAGGCCGCGCCCTGACCGAACGGCGAGCGGGCCACCAGCGCGGACAGCTCCCGGCGCAGCACCACCCGCTCCTCGACGAGTGCCGGCACCCCGCCGGCCAGATATTCGCCCGCGATCTCGCGGGCGTGCGCAAGATCACGCGCCATCGCGACACCGCGGCCGTCGTAGCCGCCCCGGGCCGCCTTGACGACGACGGGACCGTCGGCGAACGCCGCCAGCTCACCGAGGTCGTCCTGACTCTCGAGGCCGAGGTAGCGCGGCACCGGCATGTTCAGCGCCGCCAACCGCCGCCGCATCACCAGCTTGTCCTGGGCGTGCACCAGGGCGGGCGGGGGCGGCAGCACGTTGACGCCCTCGGCGACCAGCTTCTCGAGCAGCTCGGACGGCACATGTTCGTGGTCGAACGTCAGCGCGGTGGCCCCGGCGGCCACCCGGCGCAGGTCCTCCAGCTCGGTGTGCGAACCGATGACCACGTCGGGGCTGACCTGGGCGGCCGGGTCGTCGGTCGAGTTTGCCAGCACACGCAGGGTCTGCCCGAGGGCGATAGCGGCCTGGTGCGTCATCCGGGCCAATTGACCACCGCCGACCATGGCTACCAGGGGAGTTCGGGGACTCGGCACGGCCCTCATGTTGTCACGGCACCTGACCGGCGTGTTTAGTGGCCTTAAACGGCTCAGAATGCCAAATCGTTATGTACCATTTTGCGCCGATTTCGAGATCATCCGTAGACTGGCGTGCTGTGTCCTTTGCCGATGCCACGATCGCGCGTCTCCCCGCGGCTGTTCAGCCCTTTGCGATGCGCCACCACGAGCTGATCAAATTCGCCATCGTCGGCGGCACCACATTCATCATCGACTCGGCCATTTTCTACACGCTGAAGCTGACCATTCTCGAACCCAAACCGGTGACGGCCAAAGTCATCGCCGGGATCGTCGCGGTGATCGCGTCCTACATTCTGAACCGCGAATGGAGCTTCCGTAACCGGGGCGGCCGCGAACGCCACCACGAAGCGTTGCTGTTCTTCGCGTTCAGCGGCGTCGGTGTGTTGCTGAGCATGGCGCCGCTGTATTTCTCCAGCTACGTCCTGCAGCTGCGGGTGCCCAATGTGTCGTTGACCGTGGAGAACCTGGCCGACTTCCTGTCGGCCTACATCATCGGGAACCTGCTGCAGATGGCGTTCCGGTTCTGGGCCTTCCGGCGCTGGGTGTTCCCGGACGCGTTCGCCCGCGACCCGGAGAAGGCGCTGGAGTCGGCGCTGACCGCCGGCGGTATCGCCGAGGTCTTCGAGGACGAGCTGGAAGAGGGCAACGTCACCTTGCTGCGGTCCTGGCGCAACCGCGCCGGCAAGACTCAGCTGGGAGATTCCTCCGAGCCCAGGGTGTCGAAGACTTCGTGATACAGCAGCGCGTGCACATCGCGCAGCCGCGGAATGTTGTGAAACTCCAACGGATCCTGTGACGCCGACTCGATGATCAGCGTTCCGGTGCGGAAGATCCTTTCGAAGACTCTGTCCCGGAACTCCACGCTGTTGATCCGCGCCAGCGGGATGTCGATGCCGCTGCGGGTCAGCACGCCGTGGCGGTACATCACCCGCCGGTTGGTCACCACGAAATGCGTGGTGAGCCAGGACAGGAACGGCCACACCGTCAGCCAGCCGACGATGATCAACCAGATACCCCAGATCACGCCGTAGATGATGTTCTTCGTCATCGGCTGCCACGGGGTGGAGTCGACGAACCCGGAACCGAGCGAGGCCAGCGCGGTCGCCACGATCAGCGCCAGGACCGGCAGGATCAGACGTTTCCAGTGCGGGTGACGGTGCAGGACCACCTGCTCGCCCTTGGCCAGTGCGTTGTCCGGATAGCCCACCGCCCCAAGCTAACGCAAATGGATCACGTCACCGGCGGAAACCACGACGTTCTGCCCGGATTTGTCGGCGTCGCTGTCCCAGGTTTCCAGGCACAACCGGCCCTGCTCGTCGATGTCGCGCGCGATCCCGACGACGGCTCGGTCGCCGGGGAGTTCGGCCCGGACCCGCGATCCGAGGGTCAGGCTGCGGGCCCGGTAGTCGTTGGCCAGCTGGGGGTCGGCTCCCCGCACGGCGCGCCAGGCGGCGATGCGCTCCCCCAGCTCGCGCAACAACCGACGCACCAGCAGGTTGCGATCCAGCTGCGCGACGCCCTCGTTCAGTAGCGAGGTCGCACCGACGTCGGGTGGGGCGTCGCTGACGTTGAGCCCGATGCCGACCACCGCGAACGGTTGTGCCACCTCGGCCAGGATGCCGGCCAGCTTGCCGCTCCCGGCGAGCACGTCGTTGGGCCACTTCAGCCCGGCTTCCACCGGGCTCACCGCGGCCACCGCGTCCACGACGGCCAGCCCGGTAGCCAGCGACAGCCAGCCCCACCCGGCCGTCGGGACGTCGTCGACTCGGACCCCGACCGACATCGTGATCTGCCCTCGCGGCGCCGCCGTCCAGTTCCGGCCATGCCGTCCGCGGCCGGCGGTCTGTTGTTCGGCGATCAGCACCGCGCCGTCGATGTCGGCGCCGTTCGACGCCCGGGTCAGCAGGTCGGCGTTGGTGGAACCGGTTTGCTCGACGACGTCGAGTTGCCGCCAGTAGGAGTCGTCGCCGATCACCTCGGCGCGCAGGGCGGCCTCGTCGAGCCGGTCGCGGTCGGTCACGCGATCAGCTTAAAGACCCGCTTTGCCGGGTCATCCCGGCGCGCCGACGCTCAGCCGCCTACTCGTCCGCGCCGAGCGTGTCGCCAGTGCGAAAATCGACCCGAATTTTGACAGTGGTTACACGCTCGGCGGGGCCAGCGAAGGCTCAGCGTCCGAGCATGTCCCTGACCGCCAGATGGCTGAACAGCATGCTGGTGCCGATCGGGTTGCCGCCGCCGGGATAGGCCAGCCCGCTGGGCGCGGCCATCGTGTTGCCGGCGGCGTACAGGCCGGGGATCGGATTGCCCGAGGTGTCCAGCACCCGCGCGGCGGCGTCGGTGCGCAGTCCACCCTTGGTGCCCAGGTCGGAAATGCCGAAGGCGGCGGCGTGATACGGCGGCCGGTCGATGGGCACCAGCGGCGAGGCGCCGCCGGAGAACGCCCGATCGAATGCCTCGTCGCCGCGGCCGAAGTCCTCGTCCACCCCGGCGGCGGCGAACTGGTTGAACCGGGCCACCGTCGTCGCCAACTGGCCCGGCGGCACCCCGATCTGGGTGGCCAGCGCCTCCAGCGTGTCGGCGGTGTGCCACAGCCCGGCCGCGACGTATTTTTCGGTCTCCACGATCGAGACGTTGGCCGCCTTGACCGGCGGCACCTCCCCTTCGCGGTCGTCGTAAATCATCCAGTACGGCAACGTCACCGACTCGTCCTGCAGCTTGCCGATGATCTCGCGGCCGGCGCGGTCGTAGGCCCGGGATTCGTTGACGAATCGGTTGCCGTCCTGGTTGACGAAGATGCCGCCGGTGAACCACAGCGCGAACGCCGAGCGGCCGTCGGGATGCGTCATGCCCGGCGACCACCACGCCTGGTCCAACAGGTCGGTGTCGGCGCCGACGGCGATGCCGGCCTGCAGCGCCTGGCCGAGGCTGCCCGGCCCGCCCATGGTGTCGCGCGCGTGACCGGGCACGCCGTAGCGGCGGCGCAGCTCGTCGTTGTCTTCGAAACCGCCGGCGGCCAGCAGCACTCCGCGCCGGGTGCGGATCGCGGTGCGTTTGCCCCAGTTGTCCACGACGGCACCCACGACCCGACCGTCGGACACCACCAGCTCGACCAGCGCGGTGTCCCGGCGCAGCGAGGCGTTCGGGTACTGCTTGATCGCCGTCAGGAACCGCGCGATCAGCGCGCGGCCGCCGACGTAGTAGTCGGGCGGGGTTTCGGCGCCGAGCCGGTCGGTGTCCAGCGGTCCGCGGATCTCGTCGCGCAGTTCCGGAGCGGCGGCCACCTTCAGCGGCTTCGCGGCGATGTGACGCTGGCCGTCCAGTCGGGCTTTGGGCGCCTTGCCGTAATAGTCGGGCCAGGGCAGCGGCACGAATTTGATGACGGGATCCTGCTCGAGGTATTCGATCAGGGGCGCGCCGCCGCGCACGAACGTTTCCTGCAGTTCCCGCGGGGTCCGGTCGCCCACCACCGCGTGGTAGTAGGTCAGCGCGTCCTCGATGGTGTCGTCGGTGCCCGTGCGCTTGAGGACGGGATTGCACGGAAACCACACGCCGCCACCGCCGGAGTAGGCGGTGGTGCCGCCGAACTTGTCGGTCGACTCGACGAGCAGCACATTGAGGCCTTCGCGGGCGGCGGTATACGCGCCGGTCACGCCGCCGCCACCGGATCCGGCGACCAACACGTCGCACTCCTCTGCCCAGCGCATTTCCGGATGGCCGTCCATGCCCGGAGACTACTTAAGGGCTCATTAAGGGTCGGGCCGGGTCTGCCGATAACATCGACTCCCATGACAAGCGTCGCCGACCACACCGCAGAGCCCGCCGCCGAGCACACGATCGACATCCACACCACCGCGGGCAAGCTCGCGGAGCTGCACAAGCGTCGGGAGGAGTCGCTGCATCCGGTCGGTGAGGCCGCCGTCGACAAGGTGCACGCCAAGGGCAAGCTGACGGCGCGGGAACGGATTACCGCACTGCTGGACGAGGATTCGTTCGTCGAGCTGGACGCGCTGGCCAAGCACCGCAGCACCAACTTCGGGCTGGAGAAGAACCGTCCGGTGGGCGACGGCGTCGTCACCGGTTACGGCACCATCGAGGGCCGCGACGTCTGCATCTTCAGCCAGGACGCCACGGTGTTCGGCGGCAGTCTGGGCGAGGTGTACGGCGAGAAGATCGTCAAGGTGCAGGAGCTTGCGATCAAGACCGGGCGTCCGCTGATCGGCATCAACGACGGCGCCGGCGCCCGCATCCAGGAGGGCGTCGTCTCGCTGGGCCTGTACAGCAAGATCTTCCGCAACAACATCCTGGCGTCCGGCGTCGTCCCGCAGATCTCGCTGATCATGGGCGCCGCGGCCGGCGGCCACGTGTACTCCCCCGCCCTGACCGACTTCGTCATCATGGTCGACCAGACCAGCCAGATGTTCATCACCGGACCCGACGTGATCAAGACCGTCACCGGCGAGGACGTCACCATGGAGGAACTCGGCGGCGCCCACACCCACATGGCGAAGTCGGGCACGCTGCATTACGTCGCGTCCGGGGAGCAGGACGCCTTCGAGTACGTGCGCGACCTGCTCAGCTACCTGCCGCCGAACAACGCCACCGACCCGCCGCGGGAGCCGGCGCCGCTGCCGGTGGGTCCGATCGAGGACAACCTGACCGACGAGGACCTCGAACTGGACACCCTGATCCCGGACTCGCCCAACCAGCCCTACGACATGCACGAAGTGATCGTGCGCATCCTCGACGACGACGAGTTCCTCGAGGTGCAGGCGGGCTACGCGCAGAACATCATCGTCGGGTTCGGTCGCGTCGAGGGCCGGCCGGTCGGGATCGTGGCCAACCAGCCCACCCAGTTCGCCGGCTGCCTGGACATCAACGCCTCGGAGAAGGCCGCCCGGTTCGTGCGGACCTGCGACTGCTTCAACATCCCGATCGTGATGCTGGTGGACGTGCCGGGGTTCCTGCCGGGCACCGGCCAGGAATACAACGGCATCATCCGGCGCGGCGCCAAGCTGCTCTACGCCTACGGCGAGGCGACCGTCCCGAAGATCACCGTGATCACCCGCAAGGCCTACGGCGGCGCTTACTGCGTGATGGGTTCGAAGGACATGGGTTGCGACGTCAACCTGGCGTGGCCGACGGCCCAGATCGCGGTGATGGGCGCCTCCGGCGCGGTCGGGTTCGTGTACCGGCAGAAGCTGAAGGAGGCCGCGGAGGCCGGCGAGGACGTCGACGGGCTGCGGCTGCAGTTGCAGCAGGAGTACGAGGACACCCTGGTCAACCCCTACATCGCCGCCGAGCGCGGCTACGTCGACGCGGTGATCCCGCCGTCGCACACCCGCGGTTACGTCGGCACCGCGCTGCGGCTGCTGGAACGCAAGATCGCGCAGTTGCCGCCGAAGAAGCACGGGAACATCCCCCTGTGAGGCAACTAGTGCCGAGCAGACGCAAAAGCACCCCATTTCGGCACGAAATGGGGACTTTTGCGTCTGCTCGCCCAACTTCACCAGCGACGGGAGTGAGATGACTGAGGTGACCGAGGAGACGCAGCCGGCCGAGGAGGCGCCGCACGCGCACGAACCGCACCTCAAGGTCGTCAAGGGCCACCCGAGCGACCAGGAGCTGGCGGCGCTGATCGCCGTGTTGGGCTGCATCGGCGGTGGGACGCCCCCACCGGAACCCGAACCGGCCCGGTGGGGTCTGCCGGTGGACAAGTTGCGCTACCCGGTCTTCAGTTGGCAGCGCATCACCCTGCAGGAAATGACGCACATGCGTCGATGATCCGCCTGGTGCTCGGGTCGGCCTCATCGGGACGGCTCACGGTGCTGCGCCAGGCGGGTGTCGACCCGCTGGTGCTGGTCTCCGGCGTCGACGAGGACGGACTGATCGCCGCGCTGGGTCCGACCGCCGCGCCCGGCGAGGTGGTGCGGGCGCTGGCCACCGCGAAGGCCGAACACGTGACGTCGGTGCTGCCCGACCGTGCGGTCACGGCGGATTGCGTTGTGCTCGGCTGTGATTCGATGCTCTACCTCGACGGCCGGTTGTGCGGCAAACCCGCGTCGGTCGAGGACGCGCGCCGGCAGTGGGAGTCGATGGCCGGACGCCGCGGACACCTGCACACCGGGCATTGCCTGGTTCGGATACGCGACCACACCGTCGTGCGAACCGAGGCCGAAACATCGGTCACCACAGTGCAATTCGGGACCCCGTCCCGCGACGACCTGGAGGCGTACCTGGCCAGCGGCGAACCGCTGAAGGTGGCGGGCGGGTTCACCCTGGACGGCTTGGGCGGCTGGTTCGTCGACGGGGTGGACGGCGACCCGTCGACCGTGATCGGCGTGAGCCTGCCGCTGTTGCGCTCGCTGTTGGGACGGGTCGGGGTGTCGGTCGCGTCGTTGTGGGCCGCCAATCCGACGCCGGAATCGGAGTAACAGCTAAACGCTCGACTTGCAGTTGATCGGGGGTGAGCGACTGAGCGGTGTCGGTGACGATTTCCGCCGCATTGCCGGCTCAAGCACGGTTGTGAAGCCTTGGCTTTGAGTGTGAAGTGACGGCTTTCGGCGTGCAGTCTGGGCGGGAAAATCGGCAGGATCCCGCCCAGGTTTCACCCCCAACGCCCAGATTTCACGCGCAACGCCCAGGTTTCACGCGCAACGCCCAGGCTTCACGCGCAACGCCCAGGTTTCACACCAAAAGCCCGGCGCACCGCACCGCGGCGCGGTCTGAAGGTCGAAACGATGCGGTCGGCGAAGCCTTAATCCGCAGCCGAGAACCAACCCTGCAGACGCCCGAGAAGCACTGCGCCCAACACTCAACCGAGCTGTTCGACTCGCTTTAGTAGGCTCGGTGACGTGCCACTTCCCCCAGATCCCAGCCCCACCCTGTCGGGCTACGCCAACCCCGAACGGCTCGTCACGGCCGACTGGCTGTCCGCCCACATCGGCTCTCCCGGCCTGGCAATCGTCGAATCCGACGAGGATGTGCTGCTCTACGACGTCGGCCACATTCCCGGAGCCGTCAAGATCGACTGGCACACCGACCTCAACGACCCACGGGTGCGCGACTACATCACCGGTGACCAGTTCGCCGCGCTGATGGACAGCAAGGGCATCGCCCGCGACGACACGGTGGTGATCTACGGCGACAAGAGCAACTGGTGGGCGGCCTACGCGTTGTGGGTGTTCACCCTGTTCGGTCACCCCGATGTGCGCCTGCTCAACGGCGGACGCGACCTCTGGCTCGCCGAACGCCGCGACACCACCCTTGAGGTCCCGACCAAGACCTCGGCCGGCTATCCCGTCGTGCAGCGCAACGACGCGCCGATCCGGGCTTTCAAAGAAGACGTGCTCGAGGCGCTGGGCAGTCAGCCGCTGATCGACGTGCGCTCCCCCGACGAATACACCGGCAAGCGCACCCACATGCCCGACTACCCCGAAGAGGGCGCGCTGCGCGCCGGCCACATCCCCACCGCACGGTCCATCCCGTGGGGCAAGGCCGCCGACGAGAACGGCCGCTTCCGCAGCCGCGAGGAACTCGAAGAGCTCTACGGCTTTCTGAACCCCGACGACCGGACCATCGTCTATTGCCGCATCGGCGAACGGTCCAGCCACACCTGGTTCGTGCTGACCCATCTGCTGGGCAGATCCGGCGTGCGCAACTACGACGGGTCGTGGACCGAGTGGGGTAACACCGTGCGCGTGCCGATCACCGCCGGCCCCGAACCAGGACCAGCACCGGCCACATGACGATGCCCGCGCCGCTGGCCGAGGTGGTGTCCGACTTCGCCGAAGTCCAGGGCCAGGACAAGCTGCAGCTGCTGCTGGAGTTCGCCGGTGAACTCCCAGCCCTGCCGGCACATTTGGCCGAATCCGCGATGGAGCCGGTCCCCGAATGCCAGTCACCGCTGTTCCTGCACGTCGACGCCCGCGACCGCGACCGGGTGCGGCTGCATTTCAGCGCGCCGGCCGAGGCGCCGACCACCCGCGGATTCGCGTCGATCCTGGCCGCCGGCCTCGACGAGCAACCCGCCGCCGACATCCTCGCGGTGCCCGAGGACTTCTACACCGATCTCGGTCTGGCCGAGCTGATCAGCCCGCTGCGGCTGCGCGGAATGTCGGCGATGCTGGCGCGAATCAAGCGCCGGCTTCGCGAATCCGCCTGAATCGGGGAACCGCGTGACCGGGCCGACGGGGCGCCGCATAAACTTCCCCGACAAGGCTTGTAAGAAATTCTCTTAAAGACGAAAAGACGTCCAAACCAGGAGGCGCAGTGCCCAGTCACGCCAGTTCGCGGATCTCCAAAGTTCTCGTCGCCAACCGCGGCGAGATCGCCGTCCGGGTGATCCGGGCAGCCCGGGATGCCGGACTCGCCAGCGTGGCGGTGTACGCCGAGCCCGACGCCGAGGCTCCGCACGTCGCCCTGGCCGACGAGGCCTTCGCGCTGGGCGGCCAAACCTCCGCGGAGTCCTACCTGGACTTCGGCAAGTTGCTCGACGCGGCCGCCAAGTCCGGCGCCAACGCCGTGCACCCCGGCTACGGCTTCCTGTCGGAGAACGCCGACTTCGCTCAGGCGGTGATCGACGCCGGCCTGATCTGGATCGGGCCCAGCCCGCAGTCGATCCGCGACCTCGGCGACAAGGTCACCGCGCGCCACATCGCTGCCCGCGCGCAGGCTCCGCTGGTGCCCGGCACCCCCGACCCGGTCAAGGACGCCGACGAGGTGGTCGCGTTCGCCAAGGAGTACGGCGTGCCGATCGCGATCAAGGCCGCGTTCGGTGGCGGCGGCCGCGGCATGAAGGTGGCCCGTTCCATCGAGGAGATCCCCGAGCTGTTCGAGTCGGCCACCCGGGAGGCCGTCGCCGCGTTCGGCCGTGGTGAGTGCTTCGTGGAGCGCTATCTGGACAAACCCCGCCACGTCGAGGCACAGGTGATCGCCGACCAGCACGGCAACGTCATCGTCGCCGGCACCCGGGACTGCTCGCTGCAGCGTCGGTTCCAGAAGCTGGTCGAGGAGGCGCCGGCGCCGTTCCTCACCGACGCCCAGCGCAAGGAGATCCACGAGTCCGCCAAGCGGATCTGCAAGGAAGCTCACTACTACGGCGCCGGCACCGTCGAGTACCTCGTCGGCCAGGACGGGCTGATCTCGTTCCTGGAGGTCAACACCCGCCTTCAGGTGGAGCACCCGGTCACCGAGGAGACCGCCGGGATCGACCTGGTGCTGCAGCAGTTCAAGATCGCCAACGGCGAGAAGCTCGACATCTCCGAGGACCCGACGCCGCGCGGGCACGCCATCGAGTTCCGGATCAACGGCGAGGACGCCGGTCGCGGCTTCCTGCCCGCGCCCGGCCCGGTGACCCGCTACGACACCCCCAGCGGTCCCGGCGTCCGGCTGGACTCCGGTGTGGTGGCCGGTTCGGTGATCGGCGGCCAGTTCGACTCGATGCTGGCCAAGCTGATCGTCTACGGCGCCACCCGCGAGGAGGCGCTTGCACGTTCCCGACGTGCGCTGGACGAGTTCCACGTCGAGGGGCTGGCGACCGTCATCCCGTTCCACCGCGCCGTGGTGTCCGACCCGGCGTTCATCGGCGATGAGAACGGCTTCACCGTTCACACCCGCTGGATCGAGACCGAGTGGGACAACACCATCGAGCCCTTCACCGGCGGCGAACCGCTGGACGAAGAGGAGTCCCGGCCGCGGCAGAAGGTCATCGTCGAGGTCGACGGCCGCCGCGTCGAGGTCTCCCTGCCCGGCGACCTGGCGCTGTCCAGCGGCGCTCCCGACGCCGTCGGTGTGGTACGCCGTAAGCCCAAGGCGCGCAAGCGAGGCGGGCACGGCGGTGCGGCGGCCTCCGGTGACGCGGTGACGGCTCCCATGCAGGGCACCGTCGTCAAGGTCGCCGTCGAGGAGGGCCAACAGGTATCCGCCGGCGACCTGGTGGTGGTGCTGGAGGCGATGAAGATGGAGAACCCGGTCACCGCCCACAAGGACGGGGTGATCACCGGGCTGGCGGTGGAGCCGGGCGCGGCCATCACTCAGGGCACGGTGCTCGCCGAGATCAAGTAGCGCTTCGGCGCTTCCAGCGCTTCGAGCGTCGAGTGTGTGCGGCTACCCGCGCACTCGGCGCCGAATGCGCGGCAGGCTGCACACTCGCGAAAAACTCACTCCAACTGGTCGCGCAGCCGCGCCAGCGATTTGGCCAGCAGCCGGGAGACGTGCATCTGCGAGATCCCGACCCGCTCGGCGATCTGCGTCTGCGTCATCGACTCGAAGAAGCGCAGTACCAACACCATTCGCTCGCGTTCCGGCAGCGCTTCGAGCAGCGGGCGCAGCGCCTCGCGGTTCTCGATCCGGTCCAGGCCCTGGTCCACATCGCCCAGGGTGTCGGCGATGGCACGCGCGTCGTCGTCCTCGTTGCCGCCGCCGCTGTCGATGGACAACGTGTTGTAGGAGCTTCCCGCGACCAGACCTTCGACGACTTCGGCGCGGTCCATACCCAGTTCGACGGCGAGTTCGGTTGCGGTGGGGGCTCTTCCCAGCCGCTGCGACAACTCGGCGGTCGCGGTGCCCAACCGCAGGTGCAGCTCCTTGAGCCGGCGCGGCACCTTGACCGACCAGCTGTTGTCACGGAAGTGCCGCCGGACCTCGCCCATGATGGTCGGGACGGCGAAAGAGACGAAGTCCGAACCGGTTTCGACGTCGAAGCGCACCACCGCGTTGACCAGTCCGACCCGCGCGACCTGGATCAGGTCGTCGCGTGGTTCGCCGCGGCCCTCGAATCGCCGGGCGATGTGGTCAGCCAGCGGCAGGCAGCGTTCCACGATCTTGTCCTGGTTGCGCTGGAACTCCGCCGAGCCGGCAGCAAAGGTGGCCAGCTCGCGGAACATGTCCGGAACATCGGCGTATTCGTTAGGTCGAGATTGGGAACCGCCGGCAGTTTGCTCTGTCAACTGGCCGTCACTTACTAGTGGCCGCCCGTCGCGCTGTCAACGAAATTCCGAAGACACTGCCCGTTGCGTCGGGCTCGCGACCGTCGTGGAACGTCTGGACGTCATCGGCCAGCGAGGTGAGTACATGCCAACTGAAACTGCCGGGGGCCACTACGTCGTGGGTGTCGCACGCGGCGGACGCCTCCACGACGAGTTCCTCGTCGCGCGGGTCCACCACCAGGGTCAGCGTGGCGCCGGGAGTCGCCGAGCGGATCAGCCGGGTGCACACCTCGTCAACGGCCAGCCGCAGATCCGCGACGGCGTCGAAATCCAGGTCTTCGAACGTGCCGATGGTACCGACCAGGGTGCGCAGCATTGCCAGGTTCTCCAAGCGGGCCGCGACGTTCAGTTCGACGGCGCGGTAACCGCGTTGGCGCCCGTCAGCGCGCAGATCCGCATCGGTCATGTGGCCTCCCGGCATAGTTCGACCGACATTACTCCTGGCTTGGTCACGGGCTGCGGCGCCGGGTTGCGGCTCGCCGTGTACCAAGGGGTCGAGCCGGTTGGTCATGATCGCCACCGGATATTCAACCAGTTGTCGGCGAGACAGACGTCTCCGACCCCACCGGCGCGCGCCGACTGCAGCACGTCGCGGTGATAGCCGGGGTGATGAAGGTGCTGAGCGTAGGTGCTCTCGTGATTCGGTCCCCCATGATGGGGTATCCACGCTATTGGACAATTGCCGGTACTCATCATGGTGCTCTCCTGATACCCAGTCACCGGCGGGGGTAAAACTACGAAACCCGTCGTTTCCGGCCGGGTGCTGCGCCGCGTCTGAGCCGACCTTACCGGGCGGCCGCACACCACCGATCGCCCGGTTACCGGGGGGCGCTCGATGAAGTATCGACCAGCCGTCAGCTGGCCAGGCGCTGGCGCTGGACTTCTGGATGCTCGGTGTACCAGCGGTCGGCGATGCGACGGATCCGGCGGTGCTCGAAAGCCAGCCAGACCAGTCCGATCACCGTGAGTACGCCCGCCAACACGCCGAAGGTCATGCCTTGCGAATAGTGCTGGGTACCGAACCCGGCAAGAGATCCGACGCCGGCAATCAACCCGGCCACCACCATCAGGTAGCCCGGCCAGTGCAGCACATCGATCAGCGATTCGCCGGCAAGTGGCCGCGTCGTCCGCAAGTGGTCGACGGGGTCACGATAGGTGTCCCCCATGGCAGCCTCCTATCGGATGCGATTTCTGCGTGAGTGCCCGTGTGGGCACTAACTCCACGGTAGAACTCGGCAAACCCGATTGGGGAGGTTGACGGCCGAAAATTTGCGGTTTGTGCGGCCGGGCCGTCAGAGGGCCAACACCGGACCGGCGATGGGCGGGACACCCATCGACAGCGCGATCACCATCAGTGTCAGCAGGAACCAGCCAGCGCCGTGCCATCCCCACCAGACGCCGTTGTCGCGCCACACCCGGTAGGTGCGGAAGAACGCCCACACTCCGGCGAGCAACAAGATCAGGGGACCGCCGAACGCCAGCATCGTCCGCTCCGGCGGGCCACAGGCCACCGTGTCGATGCTTCCGCCGCCGCAGGTGCTGACCCAGAGGGCGGCCATCACCACGAAGCCGACTCCGGCCGCGCTCGCCAGCACCGCGAACTTGATGGCGGCATGGACTTCCCTGTCGTCGTGACCCAACCGGTCACCACGCACTCTCTCGTCTGCGGTACGCATCGGAGCACCTCGAATCTGGCGGCTACACCCAACCCCGGAAACCCGTTTTTGTCCAATACCCAGCGACAACGGTGGGCAAACCGGCCGCGGAGGCCTGCGGTCGCGATCCCGGAAGGCCACTTCACGAAACGCTGCTACGGCGACGAAGGGGCGGCCGGCGCGGCCGACTGAGGATCCGCCGTAGCGAAGCCCTTATCCGGCGTGAGTAGTATCACTGCTTATGGCGACAGCCAGGAGGCGGTTATCGCCCGAGGATCGACGCGCTGAGTTGCTCGCCCTGGGGGCGGAAGTCTTCGGGAAGCGACCCTATGACGAGGTGCGGATCGACGAGATCGCCGAGCGCGCCGGAGTGTCACGCGCGCTGATGTACCACTACTTCCCCGACAAGCGGGCGTTCTTCGCCGCGGTCGTCAAGGACGAGGCGGACCGGCTGTACTCGGCGACCAACATCCAGCCGGCGCCGGGCATGACGATGTTCGAGGAGATCCGGACCGGCGTGCTGGCCTATATGGCCTACCACGAGCAGAACCCGGAGGCGGCGTGGGCGGCTTACGTCGGCCTCGGCCGGTCCGACCCGGTCCTGCTCGGCATCGACGACGAAGCCAAGAACCGCCAGATGGAACACATCATGACGCGGATCGGCGAAGTGGTCAGCGGCATGCCGGGCACGGCGGCGCTGGAAGCCGAGGTCGAGCGCGACCTGCGGGTCATCATCCACGGCTGGCTGGCGTTCACGTTCGAGATCTGCCGGCAACGGATCATGGACATGACGCTGGAAGCCGACCGGCTGGCCGACGCGTGCGCGCACACCCTGCTCGAGGCGATAGCCCGGGTGCCGGAGATCCCCGGCGAGCTGGCCGAGGCGATGTCGACCGCGCGCTTCAAACCGCAGGTCTGAGGCACTTGTCGGTGCCTGTTGGCACCATGGTGTGGTGAGCACTGCGTCTTCTTCGGGCCCGCCGCCTGACGCGCTGGCACGGTTCAGCCCCGTCACCCGCGACTGGTTCGTCAGCACCTTTCCCGCGCCCACCGACGCGCAGGCCGCCGCGTGGAACGCGATCGCCGACGGGGACAACACCCTGGTCATCGCGCCGACCGGCTCCGGCAAGACGCTGGCCGCTTTCCTGTGGGCGCTGGACAACCTGGCCCGCACGCCCGAGAGGCCGGCCGGCACCCGGGTGCTGTACGTGTCGCCGCTCAAGGCCCTCGCGGTCGACGTCGAACGCAACCTGCGCACCCCGCTGGCGGGGTTGACCCGCCTGGCGCAGGCACAAGGCCAGCCCCCGCCCGACATCAGCGCGGGCGTCCGGTCCGGTGACACCCCGCCCACGGTCCGACGCCAGCTCATCACCCGTCCGCCCGACGTGTTGATCACCACCCCGGAGTCGCTGTTTCTGATGCTGACCTCCGCGGCGCGCGAAACCCTGGCCGGGGTGCAGACGGTCATCGTCGACGAGATCCACGCCATCGCGGCCACCAAACGCGGCGCACACCTGGCGCTGTCCCTGGAGCGGCTCGACGAACTCTCCGACGGGCGCCCCGCCCAGCGCATCGGGTTGTCGGCCACCGTGCGTCCACCCGAGGAGCTGGCCCGGTTCCTGTCCGGACATGCCCCCACCACCATCGTGTCCCCGCCGTCGGCCAAGACCGTCGAGCTCTCCGTCCAGGTTCCGGTCCCCGACATGGCCAACCTGGCCGACAACTCCATCTGGCCCGACGTCGAGGCGCGGCTGGTGGACCTGATCGAGACGCACAACTCGACGATCGTGTTCGCCAACTCGCGCCGGCTGGCGGAGCGACTGACCGCGCGGCTCAACGAGATCCACGCCGAGCGACTGGGTATCGCGGGACCCCCGGAGGGGAATCCCAAGGTGGCCGGCGGCGCACCGGCCTATGTCATGGGCAGCGGACAGACGTTCGGCGCCCCCACGCTGCTGGCCCGCGCGCATCACGGCTCGGTCAGCAAGGAGCAGCGCGCCCTGGTCGAGGAGGACCTCAAGAGCGGGCAGCTCAAGGCGGTGGTAGCCACGTCCAGCCTGGAACTCGGCATCGACATGGGCGCGGTCGATCTGGTGATCCAAGTGGAGGCGCCGCCGTCGGTCGCCAGCGGCCTGCAACGCATCGGCCGGGCCGGTCACCAGGTCGGCGAGGTGTCGCGCGGGGTGCTGTTCCCCAAACACCGCACCGACCTGCTCGGTTGCGCGGTCAGCGTGCAACGCATGCTCACCGGCCAGATCGAGACCATGCGGGTGCCCGCCAATCCGCTGGACATCCTGGCCCAGCACACCGTGGCCGCGGCGGCTCTCGAGCCGATCGACGCCGACCGCTGGTTCGACACCGTGCGCCGCAGCGCGCCGTTCGCCACGCTGCCGCGCAGCGTTTTCGAGGCCACCCTGGACCTGTTGTCCGGCAAGTACCCCTCCACCGAGTTCGCCGAACTGCGGCCGCGGCTGGTCTACGACCGCGATCACGGCACGCTGACCGCGCGGCCCGGCGCGCAGCGGCTGGCCGTCACCTCCGGCGGCGCCATCCCCGACCGCGGGCTGTTCACCGTCTACCTCGCCAGCGACTCCGAGAAGTCGTCGCGGGTGGGCGAGCTGGACGAGGAGATGGTCTACGAGTCCCGTCCCGGCGACGTGATCGCGTTGGGTGCCACCAGCTGGCGCATCGTCGAGATCACCCACGACCGGGTGCTGGTGGTTCCCGCCCCAGGGCAGCCCGCCCGGTTGCCGTTCTGGCGCGGTGACGACGTGGGCCGGCCGGCCGAGCTGGGCGCCGCGCTGGGCGCGCTCACCGGGGAGCTGGCCAGCCTGGACCGGGATGCCTTCGGGAAGCGTTGCGCGAGTTGGGGTTTCGACGACTACGCCACCGACAATCTGTGGCGGTTGCTGGACGAGCAGCGCACCGCGACCGGCGTGGTGCCCACCGACAGCACCCTGTTGATCGAACGGTTCCGCGACGAGCTGGGCGACTGGCGGGTGATCCTGCACTCGCCGTACGGGCTGCAGGTGCACGGTCCCCTCGCGCTGGCGGTGGGGCGGCGGTTGCGCGAACGTTATGGTCTCGACGAGAAGCTGACCGCCTCCGACGACGGCATCGTGGTGCGACTGCCCGACACCACCTTCTCCGGTGACGACACCCCGCCCGGGGCCGAGCTGTTCGTCTTCGACCCCGACGAGATCGACCCGATCGTGACCACCGAAGTGGGCGAATCGGCGCTGTTCGCCTCCCGGTTCCGCGAGTCGGCGGCGCGCGCGCTGCTGCTGCCGCGGCGGCATCCGGGCAAACGGTCGCCGTTGTGGCAGCAACGCCAGCGCGCGGCCCAACTGCTGGAGGTCGCGCGCAAGTATCCGGACTTCCCGATCGTGCTGGAAACCGTCCGCGAGTGCCTGCAGGACGTCTACGACGTGCCGACGCTGACTCAGCTGATGGCGCAGATCGCCCAGCGCAGGCTGCGGGTGCTGGAGGCCGAAACCAGCAAGCCCTCGCCGTTCGCCGCGTCGCTGCTGTTCGGGTACGTCGGCGCGTTCATGTACGAGGGCGACGTGCCGCTGGCCGAACGCCGCGCCGCGGCGCTGTCGTTGGACAGCACGCTGCTGGCCGAGTTGCTCGGCCGGGTCGAGCTGCGCGAGTTGCTCGACCCGGAGGTCATCGCCGGCACCGGCCGCCAGCTTCAGCACCTGTCCGAGGACCGGGCCGCGCGCGATGCCGAAGGGGTCGCCGACCTGTTGCGGCTGCTGGGCCCGCTGACCGACGACGAGATCCTCGCGCGGGCCGCGGTGACCGACCGCGCGGCGCTCAACGGATGGCTGGAAGGACTGCTCAGCGCCCGGCGCGCGTTGGCCGTGTCGTTCGCCGGGCGCAATTGGTGGGTCGCGGTGGAGGACATCGGCCGGCTGCGTGACGGCGTCGGGGCGGCGGTACCGGTGGGCCTGCCCGCGGCGTTCACCGAGCAGGTCGCCGACCCGCTGGGCGACCTGCTGGGCCGCTACGCGCGCACGCACACCCCGTTCACGACCGCGCAGGCCGCCGCCCGCTTCGGCCTGGGGCTGCGGGTGACCGCCGACGTGCTGGGCCGGTTGGCCGGCGACGGCCGGCTGGTGCGCGGGGAGTTCGTCGACAGCACCGGTGGCCCCGGCGCCGAGCAGTGGTGTGACGCCGACGTGCTGCGCATTCTGCGGCGGCGTTCGCTGGCGGCGCTGCGCGCCCAGGTCGAGCCGGTCAGCACCGCAGCCTATGGCCGGTTCCTGCCGGCCTGGCACCACGTCGGTGACCGGTCGTCGGGACATGCCGGATTGGACGGCCTGGCGGCCGTCGTGGAGCAGCTGGCCGGCACCCGGATTCCGGCTTCGGCGCTGGAACCGCTGGTGCTGGCTCCGCGGGTGCGGGACTACTCCCCCGCGCTGCTCGACGAGTTGCTCGCCACCGGCGAGGTCACCTGGTCGGGCGCCGGGTCGATCTCGGGCAGCGACGGCTGGATCGCGTTGCACGTGGCGGACTCTGCTGCCCTGACCTTGGCCCCGCCGGCCGAGATCGAACTCACCGACGTGCACCGGGCGATCCTGGACGCCCTGTCCGGCGGGGGCGCCTACTTCTTCCGTCAGCTCGCGCAGGGCGGGCACGGCGAGGCCGAGCTCAAATCCGCGCTGTGGGAATTGATCTGGGCCGGCCGGGTCACCGGCGACACCTTCGCGCCGGTGCGGGCACTCCTCGGCGGCAGCGTCGGCGCCCGCAAGCGCTCGGCACCGGCGCACCGCACCCCGCGCGCGCCGCGGCTGAGCCGGTACAGCGTCGCGCACGCTCAGACCCGGCCCTCCGACCCGACGGTGGCGGGTCGGTGGTCGGCGTTGCCGGCCCCCGAACCCGACTCCACGCTGCGCGCGCATTTCCAGGCCGAGCTGCTGCTGAACCGGCACGGTGTGCTGACCAAGGGCGGGGTTGCCGCCGAGGGGGTGCCGGGCGGTTTCGGCACGCTGTACAAGGTGTTGCGCGCATTCGAGGACGCCGGCCGGTGCCAGCGGGGTTATTTCGTCGAGTCGTTGGGCGGTGCACAGTTCGCCGTCGCCTCCACCGTCGACCGGTTGCGCAGTTACCTCGACGGGGTCGATCCACAACGGCCCGAGTACCGGGCGGTCGTCTTGGCCGCCGCCGACCCCGCCAACCCCTACGGTGCGGCGTTGCCGTGGCCGAGTGCGTTGAGCGACGGAGCCCGGCCGGGCCGCAAGGCCGGCGCCCTGGTGGTGTTGGTGGACGGCGAATTGGTCTGGTTCCTCGAGCGGGGCGGACGGTCCCTGCTGACCTTCACCGACGACCCCGGCGCCTGCCATGCGGCGGCGGTGGGGCTGGCCGACCTGGTGGCCTCCCGGCGGGTGGCGTCGATTCTGGTCGAGCGGGTCGACGGGGTGTCGGTGCTCGCGCCCGACGGCCCGGACGCAGTGGTGGCGGCGCTGGCCGAAGCGGGATTCGCGCGCACCCCACGCGGTCTGCGGCTGAGGTAGACGATGCCGGAGGGAGACACGGTCTTTCACACCGCCGACACGCTGCGCCGGCAGCTGCTGGGAAAAACGTTGACGCGCTGCGATATCCGGGTGCCCCGCTTTGCCACCGTGGATCTCACCGGGCAGGTGGTGGACGAGGTGCTCAGCCGGGGCAAGCACCTTTTCATCAGGGTCGGTGCGGCCAGCATTCACTCGCACATGAAGATGGACGGCGCCTGGCGGGTCGGGGACAAGCGGTTGCGGGTGGATTACCGGGCACGGATCATCCTGGAAGCCGGCGACATTCGGGCCGTCGGCGTCGACCTCGGCGTGCTGCAGATCCTGGCACGCGACCACGACGCCGAGGCCGTCGCCCATCTGGGACCGGACCTGTTGGGTGAGGACTGGGATCCGCGGCGCGCCGCCGCAAACCTGACCGCCGACCCGGACCGTCCGCTGGCCGAGGCGCTGCTGGACCAGCGGGTGATGGCCGGGGTCGGCAACGTCTACGCCAACGAACTGTGCTTCATCAGCGGCCATCTGCCGACCGCGCCCGTCAGCGCCGTCGCCGACCCCTTAAGGCTCGTTTCGCGTGCACGAGACATGTTGTGGGCCAACCGTTTTCGATGGAACCGCTGCACCACCGGCGACACCCGGGGCGGACGGCTGATGTGGGTGTACGGGCGGGCGGGGCAGGGTTGCCGGCGCTGCGGAACCCCCATCTCGCAGCAAGATCCACCGGACGGCAGCGCCGAACGGGTGCGGTACTGGTGCCCGGTCTGTCAGCGCTGAGTCAGTCCCGGCCGTGGCTCATGAAGAACTCAGCGATCACCTGAGAACCGTCGAACGCACGGGTGGTGGACCCGATCACGGCCTTCGGCAGGTACTGTTTGCCGCCCGGCCAGGTGTGCCCGCCCTTATCGATCTGATAGTGGATCACCTCGGTGTCGTCGGCGCAGCCCCGGGAATCGAAGCGGCGCACCACGGTTCCGTCGCCGACGCTGGGGAGTTCCTCGACCCGGGGATTGGCCGGGCAACGGTCCACGGCACGCCACCGGTCGACCATGTCGGCGACCGAGATGGCATGGCTCAACCCGCCGCGACCGCGGACGTCACCGCCGTTGTAGGGCACCACCGCGTCGGCGGTGCCGTGCGCATCCAGCACCGAGACCGGACGCGACGGATTGCACGCCACGCCCACACCCAACGTGCCCGAGATGGGCGCGATCGCGGCGAACAAGTCGGCACGCTCGCACGCCAGCCGGTTGGACATGAAACCGCCGTTGGACATGCCGGTGGCGAAGACATGCCCGGTGGGCACGTTGTATTCGTCGCGCAATTTGGTCACCAGCGTGACCAGGAATCCGACGTCGTCGAGCCGGCGACGGTCGGCCGGCGACGCGCCCCGCCCGTCGGCCCAGCTCTTGTCGTAGCCATCGGGATAGACCACCACCAGGCCGTTGGAGTCGGCGACGGAGTCGAAGTTGGTCAACCCCCGCTGTCCGGCACCGGTACCGCCGCCACCGTGCAGGTTGAGCACCAGGCCGACGGGCGGGCCAGGGGGCACATGCACCAGGTAGGTCCGGTTCAGCGCGCCGTAGCGGAGCATTCCGGCCTGATCGCGGGCCCCGGCAGCGTGAACTTGCCGTTCGCTGCAGCCGACCAGGCTGATCAGGAGAACGGCCGATGAGAGCAATCGCGCCCACGGCATGGGTTAAAGCTACCGATCACAGCGGGCGCGTCGGCACGGCGGCGGGATGGACACTCAGCCCGCCGACGGCGAGCGCGGGATGAACATCCCCTTCACCTCCAGACCCATGGCCAGGTCTTCGTACTTGGTTTCCTTCCGTTTGCGCCAGCCGCTGCCCGCCGCGATCGGCGGCGCCACCAGCGGCGGCAACATGGGGAACCCGGCGTCTGCGACCTCGCCGGCGGCAAGCGGGGTGGCCGCGGAGGCGAGTTGCACCGGCAGATGCGCGCCGGTGAGCACCGCGGTTGCGGCGGGCGGGGCGGACAGGCCGCCCATCGACACCGCGGCGCCCATCGCCGCCGTCGGCTCCGCTGCGGCCACGGCGTCGGCCGCGTCGGACAATCCGGCCACCGCCCCGCCCAGGGCGGCTTCCCCTTCCGACAGACCCTCGGCGACATCCGGAGACAGCCCCGCCAGCGCCTGCGCGGAGGTGAACTGCGCGAAGTAGCTGAGCATGTTGATGGGGAACCCCGACGAGACGAACTGATTCAGGTAGGTGTTCGTCAATCCGAACCAGCCCTCGTTGGGGTCAAAGGTGACGCCGACCGCCTGCAGAACCGCGTCGAGCGGGGACACCGGCGGTGCGACGGCGTCGGCGGGTGCGGCCAGGGCCGCGACGGCTGCGGCTGGTGCCGGGGCCGCGGAAGCGGAGGCTGCCTGCACGGCATCGGCCTGAGCCGCCGTTCCTTCGGGCGTGGTGATCACGGGCGGAGACGAGAACAGCGGCAGCGCGAGAGCCTGAGCCGACGCCGCCTGGTAGCGGTACATCGCCACGGCATTGTTCAGCCACATCCGGTCGTACTGCGCCTCGGTCTCAGCGATGGCCGCGACGTTCCTGCCGAAACCATTGGTGGCCAGCAATTCAGCCAAGTGCAGCCGGTTCGCGCGCACCACGGACGGGTGAACGACCGACGACAGCGCGGCAGTGAAAGCGCCCGCGGCGACCTGCGCCGAAGAACCCAACTGCAGGCACTGCTGCGCGGTGCCGCGCAGCCAGGCGAGGTAGGGTCCGGCGGCGTCGACCATCGTCGTCAACGACAAGCCATGCCATTCCGCGGCCAGTGCCGACAGCACAGCGGTGTAGCCGGCCGCGTTCTCTTCGAGCTCGGTGCCGAGTCGGTGCCACACCAGCGACGCCTCGATCAACGATTGCGCCCCCGGCCCCGAGTGGATCAGCGCCGAGCTGACCTCCGGCGGCAAAGCAATGAACTCCATAGCACTTCACAATGACAATCGTCGGAGAATTTTGGGAACATTCCGTTAAACAGGCCGGGACAAACCCTAGAACATTGCGGGTCGCCAGGTGCGCCATGGGCTAACTTCGGCCCGAAATCACCGGTCACGCGATGGCATCGACAGCCGTGGTCATACGCGGCCTGAACTCGTCGGGAACCGGAATGTAGCCGTGGTCCACCAAACCGTCCTGGCCAGTAGCAATCGCGCTGCGCAAAAATGCCCGCACCGCCGCTCCAACCTGGGCATCGGGATACTTCGAGCACACGATCTCGTACGTCGCCAGCACGATCGGATAGGAGCCGGGCTGGTTCGGCCGGTAGAACGAGATGGTGTCGAAGGCGAGATCGTTGCCCTCACGCAGGAACCAGGCCGCCGAGATCGTCTTGCCCACCGCGTCCGCGCTGATCGCCACCGGTTCGGGTCCGGCCGAGGTGACGACACTGGCCATGCCCAGTTTCCGGGCTTGGGCGAAGGACCATTCGACGTAGCCGATCGACCCGTCGACGTCTTTGACGGTCGCCGCGACGCCGTCGCTACCCCTGACGCCCTCTCCGACACCACCGCGGAATGTCTTGCCGGCACCCTTGCCCCACGCACCATTGGCCGCGGTGTCCAGATAGCGCTGAAAGTTGTCGGAGGTGCCTGACTCGTCGCTGCGGAAGACGACGTGGATCGGCGTGGCGGGCAGGGCGACTCCGGGGTTGAGTGCGCCGAGTGCGGGGTCGTTCCAAGTGGTGATCTGCCCATTGAAGATCTTGGCCGCGGTCGGCCCGTCCAGGTTCAGCGCCGCCAGACCGTCGACGCGGAAGGCGATGGCGATCGGACCGAACACGACGGGCAGATTCCACGCGGGTGAGCCGCAGCGGTCCTGCGCCCTGGCGTACTCGTCGTTGTTCAGCGGCGAGTCCGACCCGGCGAAATCTGTTTTACTGCTGAGGAATTCGCCGATCCCGACGCCGGATCCGTTGGCGGTGTAGTGCAGCGACTGGCCCGGGCAGGCCGTTTCGAAAGCTTTGGCGAAACGGGTGATGGCGTTCTCCTGCGCGGTGGAACCGCTGGCCGTCAGCGCCGGCTTGCCGCCGCACCTGGCCGACGCGCCCCCGTTCGCGGACTGGTTCCGCGCGCCGCACGCCGACACCATCGCCGCACCGGCGACCAGCACAGCCAACACGGCCCCAAATCGAAAGGGCATCAATTCATTTCCTCGACTGATACTTACCCGGAGCGGTTCGGCTCAGCCAGATGGTAACAACCAACCGGGCCGCCATTCACGCTCGGCGACCGCCGGTGGCATCCGGATTCGACGATTTCAACAGCCGTTCGCGGCGGATTCACGATCCCGACATTTCGCACAATCACCGTCACGCAGAGAAAGCCGTCCGCTCGCTGCAGCGGTTCGTGCGATGATCGCAAATGTAAGCATTGTGTTACGTCACACCCAGCAGGGGAGGTTCGAGCGATGATCACCAGCCGGTTGCGCTCGTTGCTACCCGGCGCCATGCTGTTCGGCTTGGCCGCATTGGTGGCGGCCCCGGCCGCGCACGCCGACGGGGTGGACGGCCAATTCCTGAATGCCCTGCAGACCAAGGGGATCAACTTCACGACGCCGCAGGCGGCGGTCATGGCCGGCCATCACGTGTGTGACGAGCTCGACCTGGGCAGGCCGAAAGGCGATGTCGCCAACGCGCTGAGCAGCAACGGCAACCTGGACGGGTTCCGCGCCGGCTTCTTCGTCGGGCTGAGCATCGCGGCCTACTGTCCCCGGCATCACGCCACGTCGTGACCGCCGGTTCGCGCCGGCCTACCCAAACGTGTTGGCGCCCAGGGATCGTCGGCTGACGAACTCGCGTCGTGTCCCGGTGCGTGGGTCGTCGAACTCGATGCGCTGCGCCAGCAGCTGCAGTGGCGCGCTGAAATCGTCCGGTTCGACGTCGATCACGTTGGGATACAGCGGGTCTCCGATGATCGGCAACCCCAGACCGGCCATGTGCACCCGCAGTTGGTGGGTGCGGCCGGTTCGCGGCGTCAATCGGTACCACCCCGGGCCCACCACCTCGACCAACGTTTCGGCGTTGGGCGGACCGGGTTCCGTCACCGCTTGCAGGTGGCCGCGGCGCTTGACGATGCGGCTGCGCAGCACCCGCGGCAACGTTCCGGACACGTCGACCGCCGCGCGGGCCAGGTAGACCTTGCGCACCTGGCCCTGGGCGAAAAGTGTTTGATAGCAACCCCTCAGCTCACGGCGGGTGGTGAACAGCAGCACTCCGGCGGTCAGCCGGTCCAGCCGGTGGGCGGGGCTGAGTTCGGGCAGGTCCAGCTCGCGTCGCAGCCGCACCAGCGCGGTCTGGGCGACGTGCCGTCCCCGCGGCATGGTGGACAGGAAGTGCGGTTTGTCGGCGACGACGATGTCGTCGTCCCGGTAGAGCACCGGGATCTCGAACGGTACCGGAACCTCGTCCGGTAGATCGCGATACAGGTAGACGTGCGCGCCGGCGGGCAGCGTCGTTGCGGGGCCGATCACCGCGCCGTCGGCGTCCACGACTTCGCCGGCGCGGACTTTCGCGCCGGCCGCCGCCCCGAACCGTGTGGTGAGCTCGGCGAGCACCGGCCCGCCGTGCAGCCGTACCCGCGCGGGTCCCAACCCGTCGCGGACCGGCAGGGGCGCAGGTCTCAATTGAGCGGGACGGGCTCGAGGATCTCGGCACGCGCCTCGGGTGCGCTGGCCCGCAACTCGTCGGCGGAGACGTCGTCGGGCTGGGCCTGGGACAGGATCTCGGCCTCCACCCGCGCGGTGTAGTTGGCCACCTCGCGGTCGGTCTGCTCGGCCGACCACCCCAGCACCGGTGCGACCAGTTCCGCCACCTCGCGCGCGCAGTCGACACCGCGATGGGAGTACTCGATGGAGATCCGCATCCGGCGGGCCAGGATGTCCTCGAGGTGCAGCGCGCCCTCGGCCGCGACCGCGTAGAGCGCCTCCACCTTCAAATACCCCGGCGCCTCTTTCAGCGGCGCCAGCAGGCTGGGATCTTTGGCGGCCAACGCCAGTACCTCGTCGATCAGCGAGCCGTAGCGGTCCAGCAGGTGACGCACCCGGTAGGGGTGCAGGCCTCGCATCGCGCCGACGTTCTCGGTCTGGTTGATCAGCGCGAAGTAGCCGTCGGCGCCCATCAGCGGCACCTTCTGGGTGATCGACGGCGCCACCCGGGCCGGGATGAACTCGGCCGCGGCGTCCACCGCGTCGGCCGCCATCACCCGGTAGGTGGTGTACTTGCCGCCCGCGATCGCGACCAGGCCGGGCGCGGGCACCGCGACGGCGTGCTCCCGGGACAGCTTGGAGGTCTCCTCGCTCTCCCCGGCCAGCAACGGCCGCAGCCCGGCGTAGACGCCGTCGATGTCGGCGTGGGTCAGCGGGGTGGCCAGCACCTCGTTGACCGTGCCGAGGATGTAGTCGATGTCGGCCTTGGTGGCCGCCGGGTGCGCCAGGTCGAGGTTCCAGTCGGTGTCGGTGGTCCCGATGATCCAGTGGCTGCCCCACGGGATGACGAACATCACCGACTTCTCGGTGCGCAGGATGATCGCGACGTCGCTGACGATGCGGTCGCGCGGCACCACCACGTGTACTCCCTTGGAGGCACGCACCTTGAACCGGCCGCGCTGCTTGGAAAGGGCCTGGATCTCGTCGGTCCAGACGCCGGTCGCGTTGATCACCACGTGACCGCGGACCTCGGTGACCTCGCCGTCCTCGGAGTCGCGCACCCGCACGCCGGTGACCCGGTCGCCCTCGCGCAGCAACGCCACCACCTGGGTGGAGGATCGCACCACCGCGCCGTAATGCGCCGCGGTGCGCGCCACGGTCATGGTGTGCCGGGCGTCGTCGACGACGGTGTCGTAGTAGCGGATGCCGCCGATCAGCGAGCTGCGCTTCAGTCCCGGGCTCAATCGCAGGGCTCCGGCTCGTGTGCAATGCTTTTGCGCGGGAACGGATTTCGCGCCGCCCAGGCTGTCGTAGAGGAAGATGCCGGCGGCCATGTAGGGGCGTTCCCACAACCGCTTGGTCAACGGGAACAGGAACGGCAGCGGCTTGACCAGGTGCGGTGCCAGCGTGGTCAGGGAGAGTTCGCGCTCGAACAAAGCTTCGCGCACCAGACCGAACTCAAGCTGTTCCAGATAGCGCAGACCGCCGTGGAACATCTTCGACGAGCGACTCGACGTGCCGGAGGCGAAGTCGCGGGCCTCGACCAGCGCCACCTTCAGCCCGCGGGTGGCCGCGTCCAGCGCGCAGCCGGAGCCCACCACGCCACCGCCGATGACGACCACGTCGAACTGCTCGGTACCGAGTCGCTCCCACGCCGTCGCGCGCTGTTCGGGTCCGAGAGTCGACGGGGCGGGTTCGTTCTCGATCGGGTTGCTCACGACAACAGACTCCTGTCGGTTACTCGTCAGTAGGCGATGCTCAACCCAGGCTAGTTGCTCGGAGGTCGGCGAGTCGTCCTTCAGTCCAGATCGTCGTGGGCCATCAGGCGCCGGGCGGCCTCGGTGATCGAACCGGACAACGACGGGTAGACGGCCAGTGTCTGGGCCAGCTCGTTGACGGTGATCCGGTTGGTGACCGCGACCGCGATGGGCAGGATCAGCTCCGAGGCGATCGGCGCGACCACCACGCCACCGATCACCACGCCGGTGGATTTGCGGCAGAAGATCTTGACGAAACCCTGCCGTATCCCCGACATCTTGGCGCGGGCGTTGGTGTGCAGCGGCAGCATGATCGTGCGGGCGCTGAACTCACCGGCGTCGATCGCCGACTGTGGGACGCCGACGGCGGCGATCTCGGGCCGGGTGAAAACCGTCGCGGCGACCGTGCGCAACCGGATCGGGCTGACGCCCTCGCCCAGCGCGTGATACATCGCGATGCGGCCCTGCATCGCCGCCACCGAAGCCAGCAGCAGCAGGCCGGTGCAGTCGCCGGCGGCGTAAATGCCCGGGACCGAGGTACGCGAGACCCGGTCCACTTTCAGATAGTCGCCGGGGCCGAGCTCGATGCCGACCCGCTCGAGGCCGAGGTGGCTGGTGTTGGGGATCGAGCCGATGGTCATCAGGGCGTGGCTGCCCTCGACGGTGCGGCCGTCGGTCATGGTGACCAGGACGCCGTTTCCGGTCCGCTTGACCGACTCGGCGCGGGCGTTCTTGAACAGCCGCACCCCGCGTTCGGCGAACGACTCCTCCAGCACTGCGGCGGCGTCGGCGTCCTCGTAGGGCAGCACCCGGTCGCGGCTGGCGGCCACCGTCACCGGCACACCCAGCTCGGTGTAGGCGTGCACGAACTCGGCGCCGGTGACTCCGGAGCCCACCACGATCAGGTGTTCGGGGAGCTCATCGAGGTCGTAGAGCTGCCGCCAGGTCAGGATGCGTTCGCCGTCCGGCTTGGCCGACGGCAGGATCCGGGGGCTGGCACCGGTGGCGATCAGCACCACGTCGGCTTCGTGCTCGGTGACGGTGCCGTCCGCCGCGGTGGCTTGCAGACGGTGCCGGGCCAACCCGGGCGTCGGGTCGATCAGCTCCCCGCGCCCGGCGATGAGGTGCACGCCCACGCTGCGCAGTTGCGCGGCGATGTCGGCGGACTGGTCGGCGGCCAGGTTCTTGACGCGGGCGTGGATCTGGGGCAACAGGATCCTGGCGTCGTCGATGTCGATGTCGAAGCCCAGCCGCGGCGCCTGGCGCAGCTCGGTGCGCAGCCAGGTGGACGCGATGAACGTCTTGGACGGCACACAGTCGTCCAGCACGGCCGCGCCGCCGATGCCGTCGGAGTCGATGATGGTGACGTCGACGTCGGGGCGGGCATTGGCGGCCACCAGGGCCGCTTCGTATCCGGCCGGGCCTCCACCGAGGATCACGATGCGGGTCGCCACAGCCACCAAACCTAGCGTTTAAGCTTTCCCCGTGCCGCTCTACGCCGCCTACGGGTCGAACATGCATCCCGAGCAGATGCTCAAGCGCGCACCCCATTCGCCGATGGCCGGAACCGGCTGGTTGCCGGGATGGCGGCTGACGTTCGGCGGGGAGGACATCGGCTGGGAGGGAGCTTTGGCCACGGTGGTCGAGGATCCCGGTTCGCGGGTGTTCGTCGTGCTCTACGACATGACGCCGGCCGACGAGATGAACCTGGACCGCTGGGAAGGTTCCGAGTTCGGCGTGCACAAGAAGATCCGTTGCCGCGTGCAGCGGGAGTCGTCGGACACCGACATCGACCCGGTGCTGGCGTGGCTATATGTGCTGGACGCCTGGGAAGGCGGGTTGCCGTCGGCGCGCTATCTGGGCGTGATGGCCGACGCTGCCGAAATCGCCGGGGCGCCCGCGGATTACGTGCACGACCTGCGCACCCGCCCGGCCCGCAATATCGGCCCGGGGACACCTACTTAGCTGGTTGCCTTTTGCGCCCGAGCGTCCTCATATGTACGGCAAATGCCGCAATTCCCGGCATTTTGGGGACGCTCGGCGCCCTAAGCGGCTCGACAAAGTCGCGCGTTGAGGCGTTGGACGAGTCGGGCGGGGTGACACCTGACGACGCCGCCTTGTGCGTTGAGCAGGTGACAGAGCTCGGGATGCACGCGGCTTATCGTCGGCAACTAGAAGCGACCCGACAATTCACCTGCCGAGGGTCCTCAAAATGTCAGAAATACGACGCTCTGGCGTGCATATGGGCGCGCTCGCCCGATCAGCAGATAGCCGACTGCTCGATGATGTTCACCATCAACCGCACCCCGATCGCCAGCGCCCGCTCGTCGAGGTCGAAGTTCGGCTGATGCAGGTCCAACTGCGGACCCTCCCCCGACCACACCCCCAGCCGCGCCATCGCGCCGGGAATCTCTTCGAGGTACCAGGAGAAGTCCTCGCCGCCGCCGGACTGCCGGGTGTCGGCCAGCACGTCGGGGCCGACGGCTTCGATGGCGTGCATCAGGATGCGCGTCGAGACGTCCTCGTTGACCACCGGCGGCACACCGCGGCGGTACTGCAGCGTGTGCTCGATGGCCAGCGGCGACAGCAGACCCGCGACGGCCTCGCGGATGATCGCTTCGAGGTCGACCCAGGTCTGCCGGCTGGCCGTGCGCACCGTGCCCGCCAGCACGCCGGACTGCGGAATGGCGTTGGGCGCGTTGCCCGCATTGACCGCTCCCCACACCAGCACGGTGCTGTTGCGCGGGTCGATGCGCCGCGACAGCACCCCCGGCAGCCCGGTGATCACCGTGCCCAGCCCGTAGACGAGGTCGGCGGTCAGGTGCGGACGCGAGGTGTGCCCACCCGGCGAATACAGCGTGATCTCGATCTGGTCGGCCGCCGACGTGATGGGTCCGAGCCGGACGGCGACCTTGCCGACTTCCAGCCGCGGATCACAATGCAGCGCGAAGATCCGCGACACCCCGGTCAGCGCGCCGGCGGCGATCGCATCGATCGCTCCACCGGGCATCAGTTCCTCGGCCGCCTGGAAGATCAGCCGCACCCCGACCGGCAGCTCGGGCACCGACGCCAGCGCCAGCGCGGTGCCGAGCAGGATCGAGGTGTGCGCGTCATGACCGCAGGCGTGTGCGACATTCTGCATCGTCGAGGCGTACGGCGCACCGGTCCGCTCGGTCATCGGCAGCGCGTCCATATCGGCGCGCAAAGCGATCCGGGGCTGATGCTCAGGACCGAAATCGCAGGTCAGGCCGGTCCCACCGGGAAGCACCTTCGGATTCAGACCGGCGTCGGCCAGCCGCTCGGCGACGAACTGCGTGGTGGCGAACTCCTGACGACCCAGTTCCGGGTAGCGGTGGATGTGTCGCCGCCAGGCGACCAGGTCGTCGTAGTGTGCGGCCAACCAGGATTCGGCGCTGTCGACCAGGCTCATGCCCTGCGCTCCTGTGCGGCCAGTACCCGGTCGCGCTGGGCGGGATCCGCGGCCAACGCAACCACCGTGCGCGCCAACATGATTGCGCCGTCGACCACTGCCCGGTCGGCGCTGGGACCCGCGGCCGCGGCGGTGAAGGCACGTTGGTGGACGGTGGCCCCGCCGGCATCGACCCCGATGATCGGATGAATACCCGGCATCACCTGCGTCACGTTGCCCATGTCGGTGCTGCCCAACGGCAACCCGGCTTCGACGGAGGCCGGCACCGGGTCGCGGCCCAGGCGCAGCATCTCGCTGCGGCACACGTCGGCCAGCCACTCGTCGGGCTTCAATTCCGCGTAGGCCGGGCCGGCCTCGTCGATGTCGTATTCACAGCCGGCGGCCAGTGCGCCCGCGGCAAAGCAGGAGTACGCCCTGCCCTCCAGTTCGCGCAGCGAGTCCGATTCGACCGCGCGCATGGCATACCGCAACGTCGCCTGTCCCGGGATGACGTTGACCGCCTGCCCGCCGTCGGTGACGATGCCGTGCACGAGTTGCCCGGGGGCCAGCTGCTGACGCAGTAGCCCGATCGCCACCTGTGCGACGGTCGCCGCGTCGGCGGCGTTGACCCCGAGGTGCGGCGCGACGGCGGCGTGCGACTCCTTGCCCCGGTACCGCACGGTGACTTCGGAAAGGGCCAGCGACCGCGCTCCGGCGATGTCGGTGGGACCGGGGTGCACCATGACGGCCACCGCGACGTCGTCGAACGCCCCGGCCCGCAGCATCAGCTCCTTGCCGCCGCCGGACTCCTCGGCCGGAGTGCCCAGCAACGCCACCGTCAGGCCGAGCTCGTCGGCAACCTCGGCCAGCGCCAACGCGGTGCCCACACCCGAGGCAGCGATGATGTTGTGACCGCACGCATGGCCGATGTCGGGCAGCGCGTCGTACTCCGCGCAAACCCCGACGACCAGCGGTCCGCTGCCGAAGTCGGCGCGAAACGCGGTGTCCAGCCCGGCGACCGCGCTGATCTCGAAGCCGCGCTGGGCAACCAGCTCTTTGGCCTTGGCGCAGCTGCGGTGCTCGCCGAACGCCAGCTCCGGTTCGGCGTGGATGGCGTGCGACAACTCGACCAGGTCGGAACTCCGCTGCCGCACCGACGCCTCGACGCTGTCCAGTGGGTTGCGTGCGGGCATCTTGGCAGTATCTCATCGCCTAAGCTCGCCGAGTGTGACCAGCCTGATGCCCGATCCCGACGACATCGCTGCGCGGGCCGCGCTGGTTATCGCCGAACGCACCGGGATCGCCGAGCATGGCGTCGCCGTGGTGCTGGGGTCGGGATGGGCGCCGGCGATCGCGGCACTGGGTTCCCCGACGGCCGCGCTGCCCCAGGCCGAGGTGCCCGGATTCGCGCCGCCGCGCGCGGCAGGGCATGCCGGCGAGTTGTTGTCGGTGCCCGTCGGCGCGCACCGGGTGCTGGTGCTGGCCGGCCGGATCCACGCCTACGAGGGCCACGACCTGCAGCACGTGGTGCACCCGGTCCGGGCGGCGTGCGCGGCAGGGGCACGGATCGTGGTGCTGACCAACGCCGCCGGGGCTTTGCGATCAGACCTTCGCGTCGGGCAGCCGGTGCTGATCAGTGACCACCTGAACCTCACCGCCCGCTCACCGCTGGTCGGCGCCCAGTTCGTCGACCTGACCGACGCCTACGCGCCGCGACTGCGGGCGCTGGCCCGCGAATGTGACGCGGAGCTGGCCGAGGGTGTGTATGCCGCGCTGCCGGGTCCGCATTACGAGACACCGGCCGAGATCCGGATGCTGCGGGTGCTGGGCGCGGACCTGGTGGGCATGTCGACCGTGCACGAGACCATCGCGGCGCGGGCGGCCGGGGCCGAGGTGCTGGGGCTCTCGCTGGTGACGAATTCGGCGGCCGGCATCACCGGTGCGCCGCTGAGCCACGCCGAGGTGCTGGCCACCGGTGCAGCGTCGGCGGCCCGGATGGGTTCGCTGCTGGCCGAGGTGATCAACAGGTTCCAGTGAATCCCCCTTGAATCCCGATGCCTGGATCGCCCACGATCCCGACCCGCAGACGGCCGCCGAACTGGCCGCCTGTGATCCCGACGAGCTGGCGGCGCGGTTCGCCCGCCCGCTGACCTTCGGCACCGCCGGGCTGCGCGGACCGGTGCGCGGCGGGCCGGACGCGATGAATGTCGCCGTGGTGTTGCGTGCCAGCTGGGCACTGGCGCAGACGAGCGAGGGCACCGGAACGATGGTGGTGGGCCGCGATGCCCGGCACGGATCGGCGGCGTTTGCCAACGCCGCGGCAGAAGCCATTGCCGCGCAAGGATTTTCGGTGCTGATGTTCCCCGAACCGGTGCCGACGCCGCTGGTCGCCTTCGCGGTACGCGCAACCGGCGCGGTCGCCGGGGTCCAGATCACCGCCTCGCACAATCCCGCCACCGACAACGGGTACAAGGTGTATCTCGACGGCGGGGTGCAGATCGTCTCCCCTACCGATCGGCGGATCGAGGCGGCGATGACCGCCGCGCCGCCGGCCGACCAGATCGCCCGCACCCCCGTCGCACCCGCGGACACCGATCTTCGAGAGCGCTACATCCAGCGCGCCGCTGCCGTGCGTCGCGGCAGCGGCGGCGTGCGGGTGGCGTTGACGCCGATGCACGGGGTGGGCGGGGCGCTGGCCATCGAAACGTTGCGGCGCGCCGGTTTCGACGATATCCACACCGTGGCAACGCAATTCGCGCCCGATCCCGACTTCCCCACCGTCGCCTTCCCCAACCCGGAGGAGCCGGGGGCGACCGATGCCCTGCTTGCGCTGGCCGCCGACGTCGACGCCGACGTCGCGATCGCGCTGGATCCCGACGCCGACCGCTGCGCCGTGGGAATAACGGGGCCGTCCGGCTGGCGGATGCTCTCCGGCGACGAAACCGGTTGGCTGCTCGGCGATTACATCCTTTCGCAACCCGCCGCGCAGCCGCGCACCGTGGCCAGCACCGTGGTGTCCTCCCGCATGCTGGCCGCGATCGCCGCGCACCACGGCGCGCGCCACGTCGAAACCTTGACCGGGTTCAAGTGGCTGGCCCGCGCCGACGCCGACCGCCCAGGAAGCCTGGTCTATGCCTACGAAGAAGCGATCGGGCACTGCGTCGACCCGGACGCCGTGCGCGACAAGGACGGCATCAGCGCCGCGGTGCTGTTCTGCGACCTGGTCGCGGCGTTGGGAGACCGCACGGTGGCCGACGCGCTGGACGACCTCGCCCGCCGCCACGGCGTGCACGAGGTGGCCGCGGTGCCGCGCCGGGTCGCCAATACCGACGAGGCCGCGGCCCTGATGCGCCGACTGCGCGAGTCACCGCCGGCGGGTTTCGACATGACCGACATCACCGATGCCCTGATCTTCACCCGCGGTGAGGCCGACGCGAGAACCCGGGTCGTGGTGCGACCGTCGGGCACCGAACCAAAACTGAAGTGCTATCTAGAGATTCGCTGCGCACCGACGGCAGACCTGGACGTGGCCCGTGCCCGCGCGCGGGCGCTGCGGGACCGACTCGTGGCAGACGTCGAAAAGTGGTGACTCAGCGAGGCCCGAACTGGCGGTCGCCCGCGTCGCCCAATCCCGGCACGATATAAGCGATCTCGTTGAGCCCGTCGTCGACGGCCGCGGTGAACAGCCGCGCGTTCGGCGCCGCTTCCGCCAGTGCCGCAATGCCTTCCGGAGCGGCGACCACACAGAGCACGGTGATGTCGTGAGCACCGCGCTCTTGCAGCAGACCCACGGTGTGCACCAGGGATCCCCCGGTGGCCAGCATCGGGTCGAGCACCATGACCGGTAGCTCGGACAGGTCGTCGGGCAGCGACGCGAGGTAGGGCACCGGACGGGCGGTCTGCTCGTCCCGAGCGACACCGACGAACCCGACGTGCGCTTCCGGCAACATCGCATGCGCCTCGGTGACCATGCCCAGACCGGCGCGCAGCACCGGCACCAGCAACGGCGACCGGGCCAACCGCATCCCCGTCGTCTCGGCCAGCGGCGTGCGGATCGGTACCGGTTCAGTCGGCGCGTCCCGGGTGGCCTCGTAGATCAAGGCCAAGGTCAGTTCACGCAGGGCGGCGCGAAACGCGACGTTGTCGGTGCGTTCGTCCCGCAACGTGGTGAGCCGGGCCGCGGCCAACGGGTGATCGACGACGTGCACGTCCACGAACGGTGACCATATATAACGATCCGGTTCAGCGGGCGATTTCGTCGCCGAGGGGGGTCTGGCCCGCCCATATACTCCGGGCATGCGAGCGTCCAGACAGCGCCTGACCAGGGTTTTCTGTGTCCTGGCGGCGTTGGCGGCGATGGTGTTGGCCAGCCCCGGGACCCGCATAGCCCTCACCGCGGCGACCCTGCCGAGCTTCGCCCACGTGGTGATCGTGGTGGAGGAGAACCGCTCGCAGGCCAACATCATCGGCAACAAGACGGCGCCGTTCATCAACGCACTCGCCGCCAATGGCGCGATGATGGCCCAGTCGTTCGCCGAGACCCATCCCAGCGAACCGAACTACCTGGCGATGTTCGCCGGCAGCACGTTCGGGTTGACCAAGGACAGTTGTCCGGTCGAAGTCGGCGCCCAACCGAACCTGGCGACCGGGTTGCTGGCCGCGGGACGCACTTTCGGCGGCTACTCCGAGGATTTGCCCGCCGTGGGTTCGACGGTCTGCGGAGCCGGCAAGTACGGGCGCAAGCACGTGCCGTGGGTGAACTTCAGCAACGTGCCGCCGACGGTGTCGGTGCCGTTCTCGGCGTTCCCGCAACCCGGCAACTACGCGAGTCTGCCCACGGTGTCGTTCGTCATCCCGAACAACGACAACAACATGCACGACGGGTCGATCGCCCAGGGCGACGCCTGGCTGAACACTCACCTGGCCGCCTACGCGAACTGGGCCAAGGCCAACAACAGCCTGCTGATCGTGACGTGGGACGAGGACGACGGCGGTCCCCGCAATCAGATCCCGACGGTGTTCTACGGCGCACACGTCCGCCCCGGCACCTACAACGAAACGATCAGCCACTACAACGTGCTGTCCACCCTCGAGGAGATGTACGGGCTGCCCAAAACGGGTTACGCGGCCAATGCTCCCGTCATCGCAACTATTTGGGGCGGGTAAGCGGCAACGGGCCGGGTCGCTATTGTGTGCCGCATGGCTGCTGACCTCGTGCCCATCCGCCTGAGCCTGTCCGAAGGTGACCATTACACGCTGTGGGCGCCCCGCTGGCGCGACTCCGGGGACGAGTGGGAGGCGTTCCTGGGCAAGGACGAGGACCTCTACGTTTTCGACGACGTTGCCGACCTGGTTGCCTTCGTGCGCAGCGACACCGACAACGACCTGGTCGATCACCCGGCGTGGAAAGGCGTCACCGAGGCCCACGCGCAGAAGCTGGAGCCGGCTGAGGACAAGCGGTTCGACCTGGTTGCCGTCGAGGAGCTGGTGGCCGAGAAGCCGACCGAGGAGTCGGTGCAGGCACTGGCGGGCGCGCTGGCGATCGTGTCGTCCATCGGATCGGTGTGCGAATTGCCGGCGATCTCGAAGTTCTTCAACGGCAACCCGAGCCTGGGCACGGTGTCCGGCGGTATCGGGCACTTCACCGGCAAGGCCGGCCAGAAGCGCTGGAACACGATCGGCGAGGTGATCGCGCGCAGCTGGGACGACGTGCTCAAGGCCCTCGACGACGTCGTCAGCACACCCGAGGTCGACGAGAAGCTGTCGGCCAAGGCCGCCGACGAGCTCGAAGAGGAAATCGAAGAGGAAGAGTCGGCCGAAGAGGCCGAGGCTGAGGCGGAGCCCGAGCCCGAGTCCGAGTCCGAGTCATCCGAGTCCGACAAAACCGAATCCGACGAGTCCGAATCCGACCAGGACGACGAGGACGACGAGGACGAAGGCCGCGCCGAAGGCGACACCGTCATCCTGGGCGGCGCCGACGATTTCTGGGCCGAGGTCGGCATCGACCCGATCCGGATCATGACCAGTTCCGGGACCTTCTACACGTTGCGCTGCTACCTCGACGAGCAGCCCATCTTCCTGGGCCGCAATGGCCGGATCAGCGTGTTCACCTCCGAGCGTGCGCTGGCCCGTTATCTGGCCGACGAGCACGACCACGACCTGTCGGACCTGGCCACCTACGACGACATCCGCACCGCCGCCACCGACGGCTCCTTGAAGGTCGACATCACCGACGAGAACGTCTACGTGCTCAGCGGCCTGGCCGACGACTTCGCCGACGGCCCGGAAGCGGTGGACCGTGAGCAACTCGACCTGGCCGTCGAACTGCTGCGCGACGTCGGTGACTATTCCGAGGAGAGCACCGTCAACAAGGCGCTGGAGCCGGGCAAGCCGCTGGGCAAGCTTATCGCCTACGTGCTGGAGCCGGACTCGGTCGGCAAACCCGCGGGGCCGTATGCCTCGGCGGTGCGGGCGTGGGAGAAGTTGGAGTCGTTCGTGGACTCGCGACTGCGGCGCGAATAGCGGCGGCCGCGCAATCCCACCTTCGATCCACCTGCCATTTGCGCTTGCGGGATTTCCTGTTCGCTATTTAGATATCGCTGGCACACGCGGCGAGAACCGCGTCCCAGTCCTCGATGTTGAAATGGCCTTTGCCCGGCGACCAGTGCAAGTCGGCGGCAGGAATCGTGCGCTCAAGATACTCAGCGATGGCGCCCGGGATGAACGTGTCGCGATCGCCCTGCCAAATGTGGGTCGGAACCGCCACTTCGTCCACCCCGAAGCCCCACGGGCGGTACAAGAGGAACGTCTCATACGCGGGGCCGCGCCCACCCTGACGGAACGCCTCCTGCAAGATGGCACGGAAGTGCCGTAGGAACAGTTCAGCGCGCGTGTGTTCGTGGTCGGTGTCGGGCAGCGACGACGTGACCAACCGGGTGAACAGCCCCGGGCGGTATCTGGCGCACCAGCCGAGCGGAGCGTAAGCGGCAGCAAAGGGCCGTGGTCCGTACCGCGCCAGGCGCGCATTGAGACGGTCAGTCGAATTGAGACTTCGTCTGATCTCCCGTGTCGCCAGCGGACCCCAAGGTCCAAGCGCACCAATGAATTTCAGCCGTTCCTGCGGGATCAGCGCGCCGCAGGCGAACAGGTGCGGTCCAGCGCCGGAATGCCCGATAACACCGAAATCGTCCACGCCGAGGCCGTCGGCCAGCGCGCACACATCGGCCGGCCAGTCCAGGAAGGTGCGACCACGCTGGAAGGTCGACCGTCCGAACCCGGGACGGTCGACCGCGATCAGCCGGAAGCCGTGCCGCTGCGCGGCGCCATCGGCAAGGACACCTTCCAGCCGACAACTCGGGGTGCCGTGGAAGTAGAACACGGGGTAGCCGACGGGGTCGCCGCACTCCAGGTAGGCCAGCGTGCGTCCGTCGGGCAACGGGAACACGGTGGCTTCGTCGGACCGGATATGTTCTGGCAGCTGCACATCAGCGATGTTATTCACTGGCCGACCGCGCAGACGACGTGACTAACCGAATAGCACAGAGAATAAAGTGAGCAACGGCTGCGGGATAGCCGGAAAAATAAAGTTGGCCGTGAAAACGAATAACAAAAGTAGCGCGATGATGGAGAGTAGGGCCACGCCCCCGAGGAATGCGACCAAAGCCGGATTGACCACATATAGCCAGCTGGCAAACTCGCCGAATATTTGTATTGATTGAGTCCAGAAGGCTCCGGCAAGCTGGCCGAACACCGCTGCGATCGGCGACAGCAGCCCCGCCGCGCCAGCGGCCTCGGCGGTCGCGTACGCGCCGGCACTTTCGGTCAAATGCTGCACGAACTGTTCGTGATACGCCGCCGCCGCCCCGGCCACTTTCTGATAGTCCGCGCCCTGCTGCGAGAACATCTGCGCGATGCCCTCCGACACCTCATCGGCCGCCGCGGGAGCGATCGCCAGCGTCGGAGCCGCCGCATCGAGGTGCGCCGCCTCGAGTGCCGAACCGATGGCCGCCAAATCCGTTGCCGCCGCCTCTACCAGGTCCGGCGCCACCATTACCTGCGACATGTCGCCCTCCAGCAAAGCTCTGATCCTCGCGCTACCGTCCCACGGCTGCTCACTCGCGAATTGAGTAGCCGGGTACTCGACTTCTCAGTGCGCTATGGGCCCGTCCGGAGCTGCCGGCGCGTAGCAGGATGGCCACCGGATGCGTTGCCACCGCATCGACCCGCTAGAGGCGGTACATGGCGCGGGACATGGCAGCATCTTCGAGGTACACGTAACGCTTGGAGTCGTTCGCCCGCGGGCGGTTGCGCCGCTCGGACGGGGTGGCTTTGCGGCCGAAGGTCGCGGTACGGGGCAAGTGCTTCATGTCAGTCTCCTTGGGGAGTAGCCGGGGAATTCCGGACAACTCGACTGTCCTATTTCTCGCGGCCACAGCCATCGGTAGGAACGCGTATTTCTGCGCCGACGGGGTCGTAGGTTCGCGCCGGGCGCCCGGCGCCCGTACGTGTTTTCGCGCAGTCCTGCTACCCGATCAGCACCGCATACCGCGGCTTGATCACGTCGTCGATGATCGCCAGCCGCTCGTCGAACGGGATGAACGCCGACTTCATCGCATTGATCGTGAACCGTTGCAGGTCGGTCCAGCCGTAGCCGAACGCCTCCACCAGTCGCTGCATCTCTTCACTCATCGTGGTATCGCTCATCAACCGGTTGTCGGTGTTGACGGTCACGCGGAAACGCGCCCGCGCCAACAGATCGAACGGATGGTCGGCGATGCTGTTGACGGCGCCCGTCTGCACGTTGGAGCTGGGACACAGCTCCAGCGGAATTCGCTTGTCCCGCAAGATAGATGCCAGCCTGCCCAACCGGACCCCGTCGGACGAGACGTCGATGTCGTCGACGATGCGTACCCCGTGGCCCAGCCGGTCGGCACCGCAGAACGCGATCGCCTCGTGGATGGACGGTAGCCCGAACGCCTCACCGGCGTGAATGGTGAAGCGCGCGTTGTGGTCCCGCATGTGCTCGAAAGCGTCCAAGTGCCGGGTCGGTGGGTGCCCGGCTTCGGCACCGGCGATGTCGAATCCGACGACGCCCTTGTCCCGGAACCGGATTGCCAACTCGGCGATCTCGCGTGACATCGCGGCGTGCCGCATCGCGGTGACCAGACAGCGCACCTTGATGCCGTTACCGTCGGCGGCACTTGCCTTCTCGCCCGCGGCGAAACCGGCCAGCACCGCGTCGACGACCTCGTCGAACGACAACCCGCGATTGATATGCAACTCGGGTGCGAACCGGACCTCGGCGTACACCACGGAGTCCGCAGCCAGGTCTTCCACGCACTCGTAGGCCACCCGGTACAACGCGTCCGGGGTCTGCATCACCGCCACGGTGTGCGAGAAAGGTTCCAGGTAGCGCTCCAGCGAGCCGCTGTGCGACCGGGTGCGGAACCACCTCGCCAGCGCCTCGACGTCGTCGGCCGGCAATCCGTCGTACCCGACCTGCTCGGCGATCTCGAGCACGGTCGACGGCCGCAGCCCCCCGTCGAGGTGGTCGTGCAACAGCGCTTTGGGCGCCTTGCGGATCTGCTCCAGACTCAGGCTCATCGCGTGATCCGATCGATAATCAGGGGCCGCGGCGCGGGCGGACAATCCGCCACGCTGAACGCGCCTTCCAACTCGACCATCGCGGGACCGAAGCGCTCCGGGGTCTCGGTGTAGAGCGTGAACAACGCCTCACCCGCGGCCACCGGATCGCCCGGGCGCCGATGGATCCGCACACCGGCGCCGTGCTGGACCTGCGCCCCGGGGCGGGATCTGCCCGCGCCGAGCCGCCAAGCCGCCAGCCCCACTGCCATCGCGTCGATGTCGCCCATTGTGCCGCTTCGGGCGGCGGTCACGGTTTCCGAATGCCCACCAATGGGCAACGGTTTCGCCAAATCTCCGCCCTGAGCGGCGATCAACCGGCGGAACCGGTCCATGGCAGTGCCGTCGCGCAACGTCTGCGCCGGGTCGCGGCCGTCGAGCCCGGCCAACTCCAGCATCTCCTCGGCCAACCGGACCGTCAGCTGCACCACGTCGGGCGGCCCGCCACCGCCCAGCACCTCCAGCGACTCTTCGACCTCCAGCGCGTTGCCGACGGTCGCGCCCAGCGGACAGTTCATGTCGGTGAGCAGCGCGGTGGTGGGCACTCCGTGCTCGGCGCCGAGTTCGACCATGGTGCGGGCCAGATCGCGGGATTCCCGCTCGCATTTCAGGAACGCGCCCGAGCCGACCTTCACGTCGAGCACCAGCGCGCCCGCTCCCTCGGCCAGCTTCTTGCTCATGATCGAGCTGGCGATCAGCGGCAGCGACTCGACGGTCCCGGTGACATCGCGCAGCGCGTAGAGCTTGGCATCGGCCGGCGCCAGCTCGCCCGCGGCGAAGATCGCGGCCCCGACCTCGACCAGTTGTGCGCGCACACGCCGGCTGGACAGGTCAGCGGTGAACCCGGCGATCGATTCCAATTTGTCCAGCGTGCCGCCGGTGTGGCCCAGCCCGCGTCCAGCCGCCTGCGGAAGCGCCCCACCGCATGCTGCGACCACGGGCACCAGCGGCAGCGTGATCTTGTCGCCGACCCCGCCGGTGGAGTGTTTGTCCACCGTGGCCAGGCCCAGGTCGGTGAAGTCCAGCCGCGGTCCCGACGCCAGCATCGCCGCGGTCCAGCGGGCGATCTCGCCACCGTCCATGCCGCGCAGGAAGATCGCCATCAACAACGCCGACATCTGTTCGGGCGCGACCTGCCCGGACGTGTAGGCCGCGATCACCCAGTCGATCGCGGCATCGGAAAGCCGCCCGCCGTCGCGCTTGACGCGGATGACCGTCGGCGCGTCGAATGGCAAGTCCGTCAACGGGATTCCCGGGCGAGGTCGTCGGGGCCGAATGCGTCTGGGAGCAGCTCGCCGAGCCGCTTGGGGCCGGCCGGGTGGTCGACCAGCATTTCCGGACCGCCGTGTTCGAGCAACACCTGGCGGCATCGGCCGCACGGCATCAACGCCGAACCGGTGCCGTCGACGCAGGAAAGCGCGAGCAGTCGGCCCCCGCCGGACGTGTACAGGGCACACACCACAGCGCATTCCGCACAGAGACCAAGACCATATGAGACATTCTCCACATTGCACCCGGTGACCACGCGACCGTCGTCAACCAGCGCGGCAGCGCCCACCGGAAAGCCCGAATAAGGTGCGTAAGCGGCAGAAGTCGCGCGAAAAGCCTTGTCGCGCAGCATATTCCAATCAATGCCAGGCATCTCGTTACCCCGCTCGGCCGAGGACGGACTTCCAGTGCCGCCAGCCTAACGCGGAAACGACATGCGATTTTTATCGGATCATTCAGGACCAGCGGCTATCTGACGGCGTTATGTTTGATAGCGGTTTTCCGGGCAATTTCAGGTCGCATTCAAGGCGGGTGATTCAAACGACGACGACGGCGGATCCGGCGCCTCTGGGATCCTCACGCAAACGACGGCCACCACGGACGCTGTACCGGGGCGACCCCGGCATGTGGGCCTGGGTGCTGCACCGCATCAGCGGGGCCACGATCTTCTTCTTCCTGTTCGTCCACGTGCTGGACGCGGCGGTGCTGCGGGTGAGTCCGCAGGCCTACGACGAGGTGTTGTCGACCTACAAGACACCGATCGTCGGGCTGATGGAATTCGGCCTGGTGGCCGCGGTCCTGTTCCACGCCCTCAACGGGATCCGCATCATCCTGATCGACTTCTGGTCCGAGGGCCCGCGCCATCAACGCAGGATGCTGTGGATCGTCGCGGTCGCCTTCCTGGTGCCGTTCGTGATGGCCGGCGTGGTGATCGGCATCCATGCCTGGGAGCACCTGTGACGAGCACTCCGAATCTGCAGCGCGGCCCCGATCAACTGGCGCCGGTTCGGCAACGCAGCCATTACCGTCCGGCCAGCCTGGACAATCCGCGCTCACCGCGCCGTCGGGCCGGCATCCCCAACTTCGAGAAGTTCGCCTGGCTGTTCATGCGGTTCTCCGGCATCGCGCTGGTACTGCTCGTGGTCGGGCACATGTTCATCATGCTGGTGTGGGACGACGGTGTTTACCGCCTCGATTTCAATTTCGTCGCGCAACGCTGGGCGTCGCCGTTCTGGCAGGTGTGGGACCTGTTGTTGCTATGGCTGGCGCAATTGCACGGCGGCAACGGCATTCGCACCATCATCGACGACTACAGCCGCAAGAACATCACCCGGTTCTGGCTGAACGCGCTGCTGACGGTGTCGATGGTGTTCACGCTGATGCTCGGGACCTATGTGCTGATGACGTTCAACCCCAACATCTCGTGAAAGGTGCGCGGTGATCGAGCAACACCGATACGACGTGGTGATCGTCGGCGCCGGCGGGGCCGGGATGCGGGCCGCGGTGGAAGCGGGTCCGCGCGTTCGTACCGCAGTGCTGACCAAGCTGTACCCCACCCGTAGCCACACCGGCGCCGCCCAGGGCGGCATGTGCGCCGCGCTGGCCAACGTGGAAGAGGACAACTGGGAGTGGCACACGTTCGACACCGTCAAGGGCGGCGACTACCTCGCCGACCAGGACGCGGTGGAGATCATGTGCAAAGAGGCCATCGACGCCGTGCTGGACCTGGAGAAGATGGGGATGCCGTTCAACCGCACCCCGCAGGGCCGCATCGACCAGCGCCGGTTCGGCGGGCACACCCGCGACCACGGCAAGGCCCCGGTCCGCCGGGCCTGCTACGCGGCCGACCGCACCGGCCACATGATCCTGCAGACGCTGTACCAGAACTGCGTCAAGCACGACGTGCAGTTCTTCAACGAGTTCTACGCACTCGACTTGGTGCTCACCCAAACCCCGACCGGTCCGGTGGCCACCGGGGTGGTCGCCTACGAGCTGGCGACGGGCAACATCCACGTCTTCCACGCCAAGGCCATCGTGCTGGCAACCGGCGGATCCGGGCGGATGTACAAGACCACCTCCAACGCGCACACCCTGACCGGCGACGGCATCGGCATCGTGTTCCGCAAGGGACTTCCGTTGGAGGACATGGAATTTCACCAATTCCACCCGACCGGCCTGGCCGGACTGGGCATCCTGATCTCCGAGGCGGTGCGCGGCGAGGGCGGCCGGTTGCTCAATGCCGAGGGTGAACGCTTCATGGAGCGCTACGCCCCGACCATCGTCGACCTGGCCCCGCGCGACATCGTCGCCCGCTCGATGGTGCTGGAAGTGCTGGAGGGACGCGGGGCGGGCCCCAACAAGGACTACGTCTACATCGACGTCCGTCACCTCGGCGAGGAGGTGCTGGAGGCCAAGCTGCCCGACATCACCGAGTTCGCCCGCACCTACCTCGGCGTGGACCCGGTACACGAACTGGTCCCCGTCTACCCGACCTGCCACTACGTGATGGGCGGCATCCCCACCACGGTGACCGGTCAGGTGTTGCGCGACAACACCAACACCGTGCCGGGATTGTTCGCGGCCGGCGAGTGTGCCTGCGTCTCGGTGCACGGCGCCAACCGGTTGGGCACCAACTCGCTGCTGGACATCAACGTGTTCGGCCGGCGCGCCGGCATCGCCGCCGCGCGATACGCTCGGAGTCACGATTTCGCCGACATGCCACCGAATCCGGAATCGATGGTGGTCGGCTGGGTGGCCGACATCCTCTCTGAGCACGGCAACGAGCGCGTCGCCGACATCCGCGGCGCCCTGCAGCAGACGATGGACAACAACGCCGCGGTGTTCCGCACCGAGGAGACGCTCAAACAGGCGCTCACCGACATCCACGCGTTGAAGGAGCGCTATTCACGAATCACCGTGCAGGACAAAGGAAAACGGTTCAACAGTGATCTCCTGGAGGCCATCGAGCTGGGCTTCCTGCTGGAGCTCGCCGAAGTCACGGTGGTCGGTGCTTTGAATCGCAAGGAGTCCCGCGGCGGTCACGCCCGTGAGGACTATCCCAACCGCGACGACGTCAACTTCATGCGCCACACCATGGCATACAAAGACGGCACCCACCTGCTCAGTGACATCAAGCTGGACTTCAAACCCGTGGTGCAGACCCGCTACGAGCCCAAGGAGCGGAAGTACTGATGACAAGCCTCGAGAAAGAGGTCGCGAACCCCGACCCGCTGGAACCTCCATTGCCGCCGGTCCCGGACGGCGCGGTAATGGTGACCCTCAAGATCGCCCGGTTCAATCCCGACGACCCCGACAAGTTCGCCGCCACCGGGGGCTGGCAGAGCTTCCGGGTGCCGTGTCTGCCCAGCGACCGACTGCTCAACCTGCTGCTCTACATCAAGGGCTACCTGGACGGGACGCTGACGTTCCGGCGTTCCTGCGCGCACGGCGTCTGCGGCTCGGACGCGATGCGCATCAACGGCGTAAATCGGTTGGCCTGCAAGGTGTTGATGCGCGACCTGTTGCCAAAAAAGCCGGGCAAGAAACTCACCATCACGGTCGAACCGATCCGCGGGCTGCCGGTGGAGAAGGACCTGGTGGTGGACATGGAGCCGTTCTTCGACGCCTACCGGGCAATCAAGCCGTACCTGATCACCACCGGCAACCCGCCCACCCGCGAACGCATCCAGAGTCCGACCGACCGCGCCCGCTACGACGACACCACCAAGTGCATCCTGTGCGCCTGCTGCACCACCAGCTGCCCGGTCTTCTGGTACGAGGGCAGCTATTTCGGGCCGGCGGCGATCGTCAACGCGCACCGGTTCATCTTCGACAGCCGCGACGAGGCCGCCGCCGAGCGGCTCGACATCCTCAACGAGGTCGACGGGGTGTGGCGCTGCCGCACCACGTTCAACTGCACCGAGGGCTGCCCGCGCGGCATCGAGGTCACCAAGGCGATCCAGGAGGTCAAGCGCGCGGTGATGTTCTCCCGTTAGCTTGCGCGAGCAGACGCAAAAGCCCCCTTTTCGGCACGAAAACGGGGGCTTTTGCGTCTGCTCGGCCTACGAAGGGGGCAGCTTGAGCACCCGGTTGTTGCCGGCGTCGACGACGTAGACGTTCCCGGCCGCGTCGACGGCGACACCCTGGGGATTGCGAAGCCCCTTGAACGGCAACGTGATCATGGTGTTCGACGCCTTGAGCAGCTTCAGCACGCTGTTGTGCCGGGTGTCGGTCACGTACAAGTCGTTGTCGGCGTCGACGGCGATGTACTCCGGACGACCGACCGCGTAGGCCAGGACCGTCGCCACCGTCGCCGTCGCGGGAAATTTGATGACCCGCTCGTTGTCCCGATCGACGACGAAGAGAGTGCCGTTGCCGTCCATCGTCACCGCCGAGGGATGATTCAGGCCGGTGAAGGGCAACTCCGTCTGCTCGGCCGAGCGGGGGTTCCACGCCAGCACCCTGTTGCGCCGAGCGTCGACGACGTACACCACGTGCTCTTTCCCGTCGGTGGAAATCGCCACGCCCGTCGGTTCCACGAGTCCGGTGAAGGGCAGGACGGTCTGGTCGGTCGATCCCGCGGTCAACTGCAGCACGCGGGGGTTCACCAACTCGCTGACCACGACGGCACCTTGGTCATCCGCGGTGATATCGGCGGGTTGGTCCAGACCGGAGAACGGCGCGACGGTCTGTTCTGTCGAGCCCGCGGCGAGCTGCAGAACGCGGTTGTGGCCGGTATCGGTGACGTAGACGGTGCCCTTGGCGTCGATGGCGATCCCCAGCGGCCGCTCCAGGCCATTGAACGGCAGCACGGTCTGCGTCAGCGGATCCGCGGCACGAAAAGGGTTGTCGATCAACAGGATTGCGGCAACCGCGACGACGACGAGGGTGGCCACGGCCGCGGCGACGGCGACGGCACGGCGACGATTGCGTCGTGGGGCGGGCGCCAGCACCGTCTCGTCCAGTAGGGGTTCACCGGAGCTGACCGGCGTCGCGGGTCCGGTGTCGGTGAGGGCCTTGCGGGCGGCAACTGCCAGCTCGTTGGCCGTCTGGTAGCGGGCGTCCGGGTCCTTGGCCATGCCGCGCGCGATCACCTCGTCGAACCCGGCGGGGATGGCGGGGGCGAAATTGCTCGGTCTCGGCGGGTCGTTGGACAGGTGCGCGACGACGAGCTGCTCGAGACTGTCGCCGGCAAAAGGCAATTGCGCCGTCAGGCACTCGTAGAGGACGCAGGCCAGCGAGTACACGTCGGCGCGGGCATCGGCGATCGACCCCGCGGCGAAGCGCTCCGGAGCCATGTAGGCAGGAGTTCCCGGCGCAATGTTGGTGACCGTCAGGCGAGCGGCAGAGGCTTCGTGGACGAGTCCGAAGTCGATCAGATACACGAACTCTTCGCCGACCATCAACAAGTTCGACGGTTTGACGTCGCGGTGTACCAACCCCGCTTTGTGCGCCGCTTCCAAGGCGGACGCGACCTGTTCGATCACCCGCACCGCTCGTTCGGGGTCCATCGCCCCGTCCCGCGACAACACGGTGTGCACGTCGACACCGTCGATGATCGGCATCACCAGATACAGCCGGCCGTCGATTTCGCCGGCCTCGTAGATCGGGATGATGTTGGGACTGGCCAATCGGCCGGCGGTGTAGGCCTCCCGGCGGAAGCGCTCCTGATAGCCGGGTTCGACGGCCAGTCCCGGCTGCAGCAGCTTGACGGCGACATCCCGGTTCAGTTCGGTGTCGCGGGCCCGGTACACCGCGCCCATGCCGCCCGCGCCGAGGACTTCGAGTAGTCGATAGCGGCCGAACTCGCGTTCATCTGCCGAGACCGCCGCGGCACCTCCCGCGGGTGTGAGTGCTTCCCTTGCGGCACAAGCGAACTCGTGTGCGCTCTGGTAGCGGTCGGCGGGGTTCTTGGCCATGCCGCGCGCAATGATCTCGTCGAATCCGATCGGGATCGCCGGGTCGGCATCGGAGGGCCGAGGTGGCTTGCCGTCGGAATGCGCGGCGGCATACTGCTCGAAGCTGTCGCCCCGCACCGCCTGCTGTCCGGTCAGACACTCGTAGAGCACGCAAGCCAGGGCGTAAATGTCACCCGGGGCACTAGTGGCGGCATCGGGGCCCAGGCGCTCCGGGGCCAGGTACGGCCAGCTATCGGTCGCCGCGTCCAGGCCGATCGCGCCCGCTCCGAAGTCGATCAGATACACGAATTCCCCGCCGACGACGTACAAGTTCGACGGCTTCACATCGCCGTGCACCAGACCCGACCGGTGTGCGGATTCCAGTGCCGCGGCAGCCTGCTCGATGGTGCGCACCGCCGCCGCCGGACTCATCGCCCCGTCGCTCCGGAGCAGACTCCGCGCATCGACGCCGTCCAGAATCGGCACCACCAGATAGAGTTGCCCGTCGATCTCGCCGGCCTCGTAGACCGGGATGACGTTCGGGTTGTTCAGCTGGGCCGCGATGGACACCTCTGACCGGAACTGCTCCTGATAGGCGGGGTCGTCGGCAGACTCCTCGGGGAGCACCTTGATGGCCACATCGCGCGTCATCATCGTGTCCCGAGCCCGGTACACGGTCCCGGTGCCAGCCCGGCGGAGCACCTCGAGCAATCGGTAACGCCCGAACGCCTTCCCGTCCGCCACCAGCGCAGCCTCCTCCGCGTGCGTGGATGGATGCTATCAACGCCGGGGCCGCCAGCTCTGCGAAACTGCAGGCATGCAACGCACCCCCGAGCTGGCCCGGCAGTTCTACGACCGTTTCGAGCCGATCCACGCGGTCACCTACTTCGCGCCGGAAGCCCGCGAAGCGCTGGACGGCCTCGGTTACCGCGGCTTCTGGATGGGTTACTTTGCGGCCCGGTCGGCGCCGCTGGGCCCGGTCGCCCCGCATGTCGTGACCGCAGTGTTCTACAACTTCGCGCACGCACGGGTGGCCAAAGCCCTGCCGGCCGCCTGGCAGCTGGCCGGTCCCGAAGCCGCGTTGCGCGCCCGCCAGGACTCGGCCGTCGCAGCCCTGCGCCGGTCCGGTCTGGACGACGACGAAAACGTCCGCACCGCAGCACAATTGGCTCTTCGCGCGGCGCAGACCACCCCGGTGGATGCCCGGCCGCTGTTCGCGGCCAATGTGGCGCTGCCGGTGCCGTCGGATCCGGTGGCCGCGCTATGGCATGCGGCGACGTTGCTGCGTGAGCACCGCGGCGACGGGCACGTGGCGGTGCTGGCCGCCGCCGGCATCTCCGGGCGGGAATCCAACGTCTTGCACACCGCGGCCGGACCCGTGCCGGCCGAGTACATGAAGCAGACACGCCACTACGACGACGACGAATGGCGCGCCTGCGAGGCCAGCCTGGCCGCCCGGGGCCTGCTCGACGAGGACGGTTCGTTGACGACGGCCGGACGTCAGTTCAAGGACCAGATCGAAACCGTCACCGACACACTGGCTTTGCACGCGTTCGACGGTCTGGCCGACGACGAGCTGCAGGCGCTGTTCACAGCATTGACGCCACTAGCGCGAGCGGTGATTGGGGGCGGCGATCTGCCCGCCACCACGCCCATGAGCGTCCGGCGCGACTTTTAGTCCGGTAGGTGACGTCGGGTGCCAGGCCGGCGCCGTCGTACGCCGTCACCAGGGCGTCGACCACGCTGCGCCAGAGTGCGTCGTCCACGCACAGCCGGCTGGCAGTGAGCACCAGGCGCTCGCGGTCACCGGGGATCAGCGACACCGCGAACAGCCGGCCGGTGCGCTTGTCGTAGCCGGCGCGTTGCCGGGCGATGACCTGGGCCACGGTGGTGTCCGGCGGTTCGACCGCCCAGCTCCAGCCGCCACCCGGGCGGGCCAGCCAGCTCTCGTCCATCGGCTCGAAGACGGCGCCCAGCGTCGGGTTGGCGTCGAAGACCGCGTCCACGGCGGCTCGGATGCCGGACTGGTCCAAGCGGGTCTCGGAGATCAGCACCTCGGTGTGCGCCAGCTCTTCCAGATCGCTGAGCAAGGAGGCTTCGACGATGTCCCAGTAAGACGATGTGCTTTGTTCCACCGGGCAAGGCTCCGCTGCCGCACTTAAAGGATCCTTGGCGGATTCTTGGAATATCCCGTCACACTCCGCCGGCCTGCTTCGTCTGATCGGTATGACATCGAAAACCCGCATCGAGCCCCTGTCCCCCCACCGCGCCGGCCTGCTGGTCCGCACCATGTACCGGGTCGCCAAGCGGCGCTTCGGCGAGGTTCCCGAGCCGTTCACCGTCGCCGCACATCACCCGCGGCTGCTGGTCGCCAACGCCGTGCACGAGACGCTGCTGCAGAGCGCGTCGCGCACGCTGCCGACCAGCGTGCGGGAGTTGGCGGTGTTCTGGACCGCGCGCACCATCGGCTGCTCGTGGTGTGTGGACTTCGGGTCCATGCTGCAGCGGCTGGACGGTCTGGACGTCGAGCGGCTCCGCGACATCGACAACTATGCGACGTCACCGGCGTTCAGCGACGACGAACGTGCCGGGATCGCCTTCGCCGACGCCATGACCACCGACCCGCATTCGGTGACCGACGACCAGGTCGAGGACCTGCGTGCCCGCTTCGGTGACGCAGGGGTGATCGAGCTGACCTACCAGGTCGGTATCGAGAACATGCGCGCCCGCATGTACTCGGCGCTCGGCATCACCGAACAGGGCTTCAGCTCGGGCGACGCGTGCCGGGTGCCGTGGGCCGATTCGGGTACCAAGTCGGGTTCGGCTGGCTAGCATGCGGTGATGCCGTCGTACCTGATCGCAGCGCCGCAGGCGGTGGCCGCGGCATCTGGAGAACTGGCCGGGATCGGGGAGCTGCTGGCCGAAGCCGCCGCCGCGGCAGCGCCGCCGACGACGGGGATCCTGGCGGCGGCGGGCGACGAGGTGTCGGCAGCCATCGCACGGCTTTTCGGCGGCTTCGGCCAGGAGTTCCAGGCGCTGAGTGTGCAGACGACGCACCTGCAAGCCCAGTTTGCGCGGTCGTTGAGCGAGGCGGCGGCCGCATACGCGAGCGCCGAGGCGGCGAGTGCCCAAAGTCTCTTCGCGCCGCTGCAGCAGATGTTCGTCCGCGACGCCGCGACGGTCGGTGCGGTGCTGAACTTCGCCACCAACGCGGTCGGCCTGGGCAACCCGTTCCCCACGACGGTGTCGCTGGCGGGGACCGGCGGGGTGTCCGGGGTCCGGGTCGGGTTCTCGTTCCTGCGCCTGCCCGTGACGGGTTCATTCCTCGGCATTCCCTACGGTTACGAGTTCCCGGCACCCGCGTTGTGGTACTTCCCGACGCTGGCCGACGGCGTGGTCGCCGCGCAGGGCACCACCTATCTGCAGCACGGCTTCGCCGCGATCGGCTGGTTCTATCAGCCGTTGGCTTTGGAGCTGGCGTCGCAGACCAACAGTGTCGTGGTCACCCCCACCATCCCGTCGGTGCCGTTGCCTTTCGGCCTGTGGCTGAGCAGTCCGGAGATGCAGCAGGGGGTGGGTTCGCTGTTTTTGGGCGGCCAGCCCGCACTGAACGCCGCCGCGCATCATGCGGGTTACGCCGGCACCCTGCCCCAGGACTTCGTGCTGACCGGGCACTCGGCGGGCGGCGGTCTGGCCACGATGGCGGCCAATAGTTACCTGACCAGTCTGGGCGCGGGCACCAACCATTTGCAGGGGGTGGTGATGTTCGACGGGGTCGCCAGCAACGCCGCCGCGTTCGGCGCCGCGGTCAACACCCTGCAGGCGGCCGGTGTGCCGCTGTATGCGGTGGTCGCGCCGCCCCAACCGTGGAATGCGTTCGGCGCCACCACAAGTCAGCTGGTCAGCCTCACGCCGCCGAACCAGTTCACCGGGGTCGAGATCGTCGGCGGCTCGCACGTCGACGCGATGCTCGGCGGCAACCCGCTTATCGACTTCGCCGCCCAGCTACTCACCGGGTTCTCCCCGCCTGGGGCCACCGCGGCCGTGCACACCCTCTCCACCGGCTGGATCAACGACATGTACGCCGGATTCGGTCCGCTCAACCCGCTGTACGGCATCTACGGACCCAACGGCCCCTACCAGCCGCCCGGCGGGCAGCAGATCACGCTGGGCCCCGCCACGGGGATTGTCCTGCAGTAGCCCCGAGCCGTTACCGCGACGCCCGCATCGGCGACCCGGTGAACTTGTCGGGATTCGCGACATCCCAGAGCGCGACGACCTTGCCGTCGCGCACCGTCATCGCGGTGATCCGCGGCGCCATCTCGCGCCGCCCGTCGGCAGCCGGGAAACCCGTTGTGTAGGAACCGAGTTCGCCGTTGACCAGGACAAGGTGATTGGCGGTGTAGAACGAGTCGCCGTACCGGTTGGCCAGCCCGAGCATGAACCGGACGACCTTGTCGGCGCCGCGGATGGTTCGAATTGCCGTGGACGCCTTGCCATTCGAGTCCCCGGTCAAGGTGACGTCGGGGTGCAGCAGCGACACGACGGTGTCCAGGTCGCCGGCGGCCATCGCCGCCATCAGTCGACCGACCACTTCGGCGTGCGCGGGATCCGGCTGCGGCGGCGGTGCGGCGGCGACAGCCTTGCGGGCCCGGGACGCCAACTGCCGCGCGGCGGCCTCATTGATGCCCAGCACGTCGGCCACCTCGCCGAACGGCACCGAGAACCCGTCGTGCAGGACGAACGCCACCCGCTGATCGGGGCTGAGCCGTTCCAGCACCACCATCGCCGCGAAGCGCGCATCCTCGGCGGACACCACGGCCGACAGCGGATCGGCCGAATCGAATCCGGTGACCACCGGCTCGGGCAGCCAGGTGCCGGTGTAGGTCTCGCGCCGGTGCGTGGCCGAGCGCAACCTGTCCAGGCCCAGCCGGCTCACCACGGTGGTGAGCCAGGCCTGCAGATTGTTGATCCGGCCGTCCTGGGCGCTCCAGCGCAGCCACGCGTCCTGCACAATGTCCTCCGCGTCGGCCACCGTTCCGGTGAGCCGGTAGGCCACCGACATCAGATGCGGTCGCAGCGCTTCGAAGTCGTCGACCTGCGTCGAGGTCATCGTCCGAGCCTATCGCCGCTAGCCGCCGCGGTTGCGCCGCTGCCGTCGTATCCGGCGGACCACATCCAACAGCACGGCGATCGTGCCTGCCCACCACAACACCACGACCAGGACGAGGTCGGTGCCGCCGTCGTGCACGGCATAGGCGGTGAAGAAGCAGAGGAAGAACAAGGACACCGCGCCCAGCAGGATCTCGAGTGAGAGGATCTCGCGGGCCACCGACGCTGGGATCGGCGCGCTGGGAGCCGCGGGGCGGCGGACCGGCTCGCGGAGTTGCGGGGGACTCGTCGCCGGCGGGGGTCGCTGCTGGGTGACCCGGTCCGGCGGGGGTGCCGGCCGGTGCTGCGGGACCGGCGGGGGTGCCGGCCGGTGCTGCGGGACGGGCGGCGGTCGCCACGCCTGCTGCGGACGGGGGGCGGGCGGCGGTTGGACGGGCGGGACCGGCAGCGCCGGGCGGGGTATCGGATCGGTGCTGGCTTCGCTTGCGGCGCGGGCGAATTCGACCGTGCTGGCGTAGCGCTGAGCGGGGTCCTTAGCCAACCCTTTGGCGGTCACCCGGTCGAAACTGGACGGCACGCTCGGATTGACGGACGACGGCTTCGGCGGCGGGGTGGAGACGTGCCCGAAGTACTGCCGTTCCAGGCTTTCCCCCGGATAGAGCCGCTGACCGGTCAGGCATTCATACAGCACACAGGCCAGCGCATACACGTCCACGCGCGCGTCGGCTTCATTGCCGCTGAACCGCTCCGGCGCCATGTAGTGCCACGAGCCGATGAAGGCGTTGGTGCCGGTCAGGCCGACCTCGCCGGTGGCGCGCGCGATCCCGAAGTCGATCAGGTATGCGAAGTCGTCCTCGGCGATCAAGATGTTCGACGGTTTGACGTCGCGGTGCACCAAGCCGATCTTGTGCGCGGCCTGCAGCGCCCGCGCCACCTGTTCGACGATCCGCACGGCGCGCCCGGGGTCGAGCGGCCCGTCCGCCAGGACGGTTTCCAGATCACGCCCCTCGACCAGGCGCATGTCCACATACAGCCGGCCGTCGATTTCGCCGTGGTTGTGGATCGGGATGACGTGCGGGCTGTTGAGGCTCGCGGCGGCGAGGGCTTCGCGGCGGAAGCGCTCCTGGAACTTCGCGTCGTGGGACAGGTCCTCGGGCAGCACCTTCACCGCGACCCGGCGCTCGGTCGCGGTGTCGAAGGCGCGCCACACCTCGCCCATGCCGCCGCGGCCCAGCAACTCGATCAGCCGATAGCGGCCGAACGCTGTGCCGTCTTCCGCCGACGCATCCCCCGCGACCGCCATATCGCGTGATTGATCGCTCATAGAATTGCCAGTATCGGCCACTGTGGGCGGATCGGGAATCCCCAACCCGCGCGGTCTAGGCTCGAATCACGATGTCGAATAACCTCTGGCTCCATTTCGCCCAGCACGGCAACGGAATAGCGCCGCCGGTCATCACCCGCGGCGAGGGTGTCACCATCTACGACGACCGCGGCAAGAGCTACCTCGACGCGCTGTCCGGTCTGTTCGTGGTCCAGGTCGGCTACGGCCGTACCGAACTGGCCGAGGCCGCCGCCCGGCAAGCCGAGAAACTCGCGTTCTTCCCGCTTTGGGGCAACACCACCCCGCCGGCGATCGAACTCGCCGAGCGGCTCGCCGGCTATGCGCCCGGCGACCTGAACCGGGTGTTCTTCACCAACGGCGGCACCGAGGCCGTCGAAACCGCCTGGAAGGCCGCCAAACAATACTTCAAGCTCACCGGCAAACCCAACAAGTACAAGGTCATCTCGCGCGCCATCGCCTACCACGGCACCACCCAGGGCGCGTTGTCGATCACCGGTCTGCCCAAGTACAAGGAAGCCTTCGAGCCGTTGGCGCCGGGCGGGTTCCGGGTGCCCAACACCAACTTCTACCGCGCGTCGGAACCGTTCGACACCGACGTCAAGGCGTTCGGCCGGTGGGCGGCCGACCGGATCGCCGAGGCGATCGAGTTCGAAGGACCCGACACCGTCGCCGCGGTCTTCCTGGAACCGGTGCAGAACGCCGGCGGCTCCTACCCGCCGCCGCCCGGTTATTTCGAGCGGGTCCGCGAGATCTGCGACGAGTACGACGTGCTGCTGGTCTCCGACGAGGTGATCTGCGCGTTCGGGCGGATCGGGTCGATGTTCGCCTGTGATGACTTCGGCTACGTGCCGGACATGATCACCTGCGCCAAGGGCATGACGTCGGGCTATTCGGCGCTGGGCGCAATGATCGCCAGCGACAAGGTGTTCGAGCCGTTCAACGACGGCAAGACGACCTTCCGGCACGGCTACACCTTCGGCGGCCATCCGGTCTCGGCGGCCGTCGCGCTGGCCAACCTCGACATCTTCGAGCGCGAGGGTCTCAACGACCATGTCAAGCAGCAGTCCCCCGCGCTGCGCGCCACCCTGGAGAAGCTTTATGACCTGCCGATCGTCGGGGACGTGCGCGGCGAAGGCTTCTTCTTCGGCGTCGAGTTGGTCAAGGACCAGGCGACCAAAGAGAGGTTCAGCGACGAGGAACGCACCAAGCTGCTCGGGCGGGTCGGGTCGGCGCTGTTCGAGGCCGGGTTGTACTGCCGCACCGACGAACGCGGCGACTCGGTGATCCAGTTGGCGCCGCCGCTGATCAGCGGTCAGGCCGAGTTCGACGCCATCGAGTCCATCCTGCGCGGCGTGCTCAGCGAGATCGAGATCTGACGCGCCCCGCCCCGGCCGTCGAGCGCGCCCAAATGTACGCGAAACGTCGGCACAGGCCGGCATTTTGAGCGCGCTCGGCAACCGTCAGCGCCAGAAGCGCCGCTTGCTCGGCGGACCCATCGCCCGCCGCACCGCCTCGACCATCACCATCAGCTGCCGGCCCTGCGGCCCGGTCGGCTGCGCCAGGAACCGCTGCAGCGCGTCGCACAGATCCTCCAGCGCCGCACGCAATTCGGGATCGGCGGCGGCGTCGCGATGCCGCTCCAGCTCGGCCAGCACCACGTCCAGGCCCGAGCGGCGCACCTGGGCACCCTTCTCCACCTGCTTGAGCAGCTTGTCCAGCGCTCGCGGCGGCGCGAGCCTTTCTTGCGCGGACATAGCGCCCTCCGGCGCGCCGCCGGGTGCCGCCCCGGTGTACAACGCGGGTGCGGGCATCGCGCTGAGTGCGACCGGCGCGAAACCCATGGTGCGCGCCCACCCCGACGGCTCCTCGACCGGCTGGATGACCTCGGTCAGCGGCGCGGCGTCGGTGCGTTCCGGGTCGACAGCCACGAAGGCGGTGAACCGTGAGAGCACGCCGAACCGGATGGAGTGCGCCACCAACCTCGCGGCCAGCTCGTCGTCACCGGCATCCGACGCGTACTCGTCTTCCAGGTCGCGTACCACCGAGCGGGCCCAAATAGTCTGCACCGCAACGGCTTCCGGCACCACCCGCGCTGGCAGCACCTGGACGAACGGCCCGTCGCCGGCGTCGGCGTCGACGCGCATCGCGGCGCGGGACAGCGGGCCCCGGTACCGCCCGGATATCACGCACGGCACGCCGGCGAAAGCATCGGGCGCCCGGCCCGGTGTGACGGTATCATCGAGAAGCTGCACACCTTCGGCGCTCACCCGCACGTCGGTCAGCGCCGGACGACCTATGGTGCGGGCCAGCCGTGTCATCACCTCGTCCAGTCGCTCCTCGGATTCCACCAGCTCCGAGCGGCCGTTGCCCAACCGCGCGACCCGGTCCAGGAAGCCGGCGTTGACGGCGCGGTCGATGCCCACGCAGTAGATGCGGGTCTCCCCGACCGCCGGCGCCAACGTGCGCAGCAGATGGTCCTCGCCGCTGATCTGGCCGTCGGTCACCAGGACCACGCTGGCCTGCCGGTCCGCTCCGGACGCGGCCAGGATGTGCGCCGCCTGCAACAGCGGTTCGTCCATTACCGTCCCGCCGCGGCTTTCCAGCGAGCCCAGCCATGACGCCGCGGCGAACCGGTTGCGGTCGGTCGCAGCCACCAGACCTTCCGGCAGCTGCGCGGGTGTTTCAACCTGGTTGTCGAAAGCCAGGACGCAGAACCGGTCGCCGGTGTCGAGCATGTCCACGATCCGGCCCGCCGCGCGCCGTGCTGCGACCATCTTCCAACCGCCCATCGAACCCGAGCGGTCCAGCAGCACCACCACGTCCCGCGGCGCACTGGACGCCTCGGCGGGTGGCACCAACGTCACCGACCAGGTGCCTTCGTCCCCGTCGGCGTCCGGGACCAGCAGTGCCGACGACGACAACTGGTTGCGGTCGAGCTTGAACCGCAGCACGAAGTCCCGGTCGGCCCGCGCGCCCGGCTCCACCCGTAACCGGATCAATCCGTCGCTCTCCGCGACGGCGGTCGGCAGGCTCGACCGCAACTCCGACACCGCCAGGCCTGCGCCGTCGACGCGCACCGAGATCTGCAGGTCCGGACGCTCTTCCGAGTCCAGCAGGCGCGGCGGTGTGACCCGGGACGCGTCGGGCACCAGATCGGTGTCGACGGCCTCGCCCGATCCGGTCTGATCCCCGGGCAAGGCGCTGCCCTTGGTGTAGCGCGGCGCGACCACCAGCGGGAACCGGAACGTGGCCTCGCCGTCCTCGAACGACAGCGGACCCGTCAGCCGCATCTCGATCGCGGCTTCCTCCCCCGGGCCGATGTTGCCGACCCGCACCGAGAAAACCTCCGGGCGGTCTTCCTCCACGATCGCCGCCCGCTGCCCGGTTGCCAGCGCCTGCTCGTAGTCGACGCGGGCCTCGCCGCGCTCCTTGAGCACGCCGATCACCCGCCGCCCGGCCAGGTCGGCCACGAAGTCGGTGACTCCGGCCCGCGCCGGCAGCGGGAACACATAGGTGGCCTCGATGACGGTGTCACCGGCGTTGACGAACCGCTGCCGAACGGTCGAGGTGGCCGTCATGCCGACGATCGCGGTGTCGACGTCGATGGCCCGCAGCGGCAGCGAACGGCCGTCCGGGCCGGTCAACTCGCCGCAGCCCAACCGGGTTGGCTGGTCGGCCTCGACAGGGAGTAGGGGCAGAGTCATTGCGGTTCCTTTCCGGTGTTGTCGAGCAGGCCCAGCAGCGGCGCGGCAGCGCGGCGCAGCGAGTCGATCGGCGGTAGCGGTCCCTCGACCAGCAACGTGACAGTGTCGGACAGCCGGACAGCTTGCAGGTTGGTGACGGCCGCAGCGGCCGGCGGCTCGGGGACAGCGCGCCAGAACGCGCCCGCGGCGCGGGCGGGCTGGGGCACGGGATCCGGATCGCCCAGGTCGGCTGGCATCGCTTCCTCGGGAATGGCGGCCAGTGCCTCGACCTCGGCGGGCGACATGTCGGCCAGGCGCTCGGCGATCTCGTCCAGCGACAGGCCCTGACCCTGCAACCGCTTGATGGCGACCAGTCTGATCAGGTGCGTTCGTCCGTAAGTGAGGGCGCGTCCGCGGTTTCCCGGACGAGGCAGCAGGCCCCGCGCGGTGTAGTAGCGCACCATGCGCTGAGCCGGGACGGCCTTGGCTTGCCGGTTTTCCGGCGCGGCGCCGGAGGCCTGCACGGCGTTGGCGGCCGCGTCGGCGAATTCGGGCAAGGTCAGCAGAACCATCACTACCGACAGTGTCATATAGATACTGACACTGTCAAATAGCCGGGTACGCGCTACCCGCGTTTGCGTGCGCTACCCGGAGCCGCGAGTTTAGGGTCGACAGATGAATTGGATGACGGTGATAGCAAATGCTCTCGTCCCTCTCGCGTCCGTGATTTCGAGCGCCACCGTCGCGATCTGGACCAAGCGCATCGACGCCAGGAACAAGGCGGCAGACCGCCGGCACGAACGTGTGCTCGACTTCGAGAAACGGGCGGCCGATGACAAGAAGGCCGTGCTCAAGTCGCTGATCTCGGCGATCATGTACGTCAAACGCGCGGCCCAATACGAGGGACGCGGGACCGCCGAGGAGGTCGCCAGCCAGCGGCGCGCCGAGGCCATCCGGGAGCTGTATGACTTCCGGATGCGGTTGGGTCTGGACGACGGAGTGGCCGAACTGATGGTCTACGCCGCGCCGCCGGTGCGCGAGCTGGTGAGTCTGCTACTCGACGAGTGGGACCGTCAGTTCCGCGAACACGGCTACTCACTGACCCAGCTGGATGCCTGCAAGCGACAGTTGGCCCAATCCACGGCCTGTCCCGCGCCCGCGGAGGACGCGACCGTGTACTACGAGGGCGAACTGAAATGGTCCGAGCTCAGGAAGCAGGAGACGGTGTTCCTCGACATGTTGGGCAGGGATTCCGATCTCGACCTCGGCGACCTGGTGGACCTGTGCGACCGCATCCTGGCGGCCGCGCACAAAGACCTACGCGGGGGCTACGGGTTCGACTTCTGACCGGGCAGGTGCGGGGAAACCGACACCGCGCGGCGACCTGCGATCGGGGCGCCGATCGCCTACGCTGCTCACCAATGCCCTTCCTACGGACCTCGATACGCGCAGCATCGAGCCTGGCCGCGGCGGCTTTCCTGCTCGCCGGGTCCGGCGCGCTGGCGAATGCCGAGCCCAGCGCCGAGGTGAACCCCGGTGCGCCGAACTGCCCGTACAAGATCAACACCCCACCCGCGGTCGACTCCTCGGAGGTGCCGCGGGCCGGTGATCCCCCGCTGCCGCTCGCGCTTCCCGCCACCCCGATCGGCGGCAATGCCCTGGGAAGTTGCGGCATCGTCGCCGCCCCGGACACCCCGCCGGTACCGGGCGACGTCTCCGCCGAGGCCTGGCTGGTCGCCGACATCGACAGCGGCGCGGTCATCGCCGCCAAGGATCCGCACGGCCGCCACCGCCCGGCCAGCATCATCAAGGTGCTGGTCGCGATGGCGTCCATCAACGCGTTCAACCAGAACAAGACGGTCGCCGGAACCGACGAAGACGCGGCCGCCGAGGGCACCAAGGTGGGCGTCGACAACGGCGGCACCTACACCATCAACCAGCTGCTGCACGGCCTGCTGATGCACTCGGGCAACGACGCCGCGCACGCGCTGGCCATGCAGCTCGGCGGCATGCAGGCCGCGCTGGACAAGCTCAATGTGCTGGCGGCCAAGCTGGGCGGGCACGACACCCGCGTCGCCACGCCGTCGGGGCTGGACGGGCCGGGCATGAGCACCTCGGCCTACGACATGGGCCTGTTTTACCGGTACGCCTACCGCAATCCGATCTTCGCCGACATCGTCGCCACCCGGACCTTCGACTTCCCCGGCCACGGCGACCATCCCGGCTACGAACTGGAGAACGACAACCAGCTGCTCTACCACTATCCGGGCGCGATGGGCGGCAAGACCGGCTACACCGACGACGCCGGCCAGACGTTCGTCGGCGCGGCCAACCGCAACGGACGACGGCTGATGGCGATTCTGCTGCACGGCACCCGGCAGCCGATCGCGCCGTGGGAACAGGCCGCGCACCTGCTCGATTACGGGTTCAGCACGCCGGCGGGCACCCAGGTGGGGTCGTTGGTCGAACCCGACCCGTCGCTTGCCACCCCCACCAACAATCCGGCCAGCCGGGCCCCCGACAACAACCAGGCCGACGGGCTGATGTCGCCGGCCGACGCGTTGCCGATCCGGGTCGGCGTGGCGTTCATCGGCGCCGTCGTCGTGTTCGGGTTGATCCTGATCGCACGGTCGATGAACAGCCGGACGCAGCACTAGACTCTGCGTGATGACTGCCCTGTACGAGGATCCCGGCCTCACGCTGGACGAGGACGGAATCACCATCAATCGCTACTACTTTCCGTTCGCTACGGCCAAGCGGATCGGGTATGGCGACATCCAGGGCATCAAGGCCCAAGCGATGAGCTGGGCATCGGGCAAGGGCCGGATCTGGGGCGCGTCAGACCCGCGCTACTGGTTCCCCCTCGACATCCACCGGAACCGCAAGTCCACCCTGCTGATCCTCGACGTCGGCCGCCGGGTGCGCTCCTGCGTCACCCCCGAGGACCCGGCCAAGGTCATCGAGATCCTCAAAGCAAAGGTCAAGGGCTGAGCGCTCGACGGCGGGCGTTGCTGGTCGGGCTCACCGCCGCCAGCATCGGAGTCATCTACGGCTACGACCTGTCCAGCATCGCCGGCGTCCTGTTGTTCCTGCCCACGGAATTCGGCCTCACCACCGGGCAGCAGGGACTGGTCACCACCATGGTGGTGATCGGCCAGATAGCCGGGGCGCTGGGCGGCGGCGTGCTGGCCGACGCGTTCGGCCGCAAGAAGTCGATGGTGGCGATCCTCATCGGGTACGCGCTGTTCGCGCTGCTGGGGGCGACGGCGGGTTCGCTGCCGACGCTGTTGGTGGCGCGGTTCCTGCTGGGGGTCACTATCGGGGTGTCGCTCGTGGTCGTGCCGGTGTACGTGGCCGAGTCGGCGCCCGCCGCGGTGCGCGGCAGATTGTTGATCGCCTACCAGTTCGCCACCCTCACCGGCATCATCCTGGGTTATCTGCTCGGGTACCTGCTGGCCGAGACCACCCAGAGCTGGCGTTGGATGCTGGGTCTGGCCACCGTGCCCCCGGTGCTGCTGCTGCCGTTGCTGCTGCGCATGCCCGACACCGCGCGGTGGTATCTGCGCAAGGGCCGCGTCGACGAAGCTCGCAGCGCGCTCGCGCGGATCGAACCTGACGACGCCGTCGAGACCGAACTGGCGCAGATCGCGGGCGCCGTCCAGGAGGGCCGGGGCACCATCGGCGAGATGCTGCGCCGGCCGTATCTGCGGGCCACGCTGTTCGTCGTCACGCTCGGTTTCCTGGTGCAGATCACCGGGATCAACGCGATCGTCTACTACAGCCCGAAACTGTTCCAGGCCATGGGATTCACCGACTATTTCGGGCAACTGGCACTGCCGGCGATGGTGCAGGTCGCGGGATTGGCGGCGGTATGCGTGTCGCTGTCCCTCGTCGACCGGCTGGGCCGACGACCAATCCTGTTGTCCGGGATCGCGATGATGATCGTCGCCGACGCGGTGCTGGTCGTCGTCTACGCCAGGGACATCGGGCATGGCGGTGGCCTCGCACCGATATTCGGCTTCTTCGGGATACTGTTGTTCACCATCGGGTTCAACTTCGGGTTCGGCTCGCTGGTCTGGGTGTTCGCCGGCGAGAGTTTCCCGTCTCACCTGCGATCGATGGGGTCCAGCGTGATGCTGACCTCGAACCTGACCGCCAATGCGCTGATCGCCGGCTATTCCCTGACCATCTTTGAAACGCTGGGCGGTGCAACCGTCTTCGCGATCTTCGGGCTGTTCGCGGTGCTCGCGTTCGGCGTGGTGCACCGGTTCGCGCCGGAGACCAAAGGCCGTGACCTGGAGGACATCCGGTACTTCTGGGAGAACGGCGGACGCTGGCCCGCCGAGTCGTCATGATGATCCGCGCCGGGACCGTCGTCGTCGACGGCCAGGTGTGCCGACCGGGCTGGGTGCAGACGGACGGCGCCGCGATCGTCGCCTGCGGCGCGGGTGACCCGCCCTCGGCGCCCGACGTCGACCTGCCGAATTCGGTTGTGGTACCGGGCTTTGTCGACATGCACGTGCACGGCGGCGGTGGGGCGTCCTTCACCGACGGCGCCCACCGGGTGGTGGAGTTTCACCGCCGGCACGGGACCACCACCACCGTGGCCAGTCTGGTCACCCTGCCACCCGCGCAGTTGCTCACTGCGGTAAGCGGACTCGCCGAACTGACGCGCTCGGGCGTCGTCGCCGGCATCCATCTGGAGGGCCCGTGGCTGAGTGTTGCCCGTTGCGGCGCCCACGACCACACCCTGATCCGCCCGCCGGATCCCGCCGAGATAGAGGCGGTTCTCGACGCGGCCGACGGCACCATCCGGATGGTCACGCTGGCTCCCGAACTGCCCGGCGCCGAGCACGCCATCCGGCGTTTTGTCGACGCGAATGTCGTTGTAGCCGTGGGGCATACCGACGCCACCTACGAACAGACGCGGCGTGCTGTCGCGCTGGGCGCCACCATCGGCACCCACGTGTTCAACGCGATGCCGCCGCTGGATCACCGCGACCCCGGACCGGTGCTCGCCCTGCTGCAGGACAACCGGGTCACCGTCGAACTGATCGCCGACGGAGTGCATGTGCATCCCGACGTCGTCACGGCGGTGATGGCCACAGTCGGTCCCGAGCGGGTCGCCGTCATCACTGATGCGACCGCCGCGGCCGGCTGCGGCGACGGCGAATTCCGGCTGGGTTCGGTTCCCGTCGTCGTCGCCGCGGGCGTGGCGCGGGTGCGCGGCACCGACACCATCGCCGGCAGCACCGCCACCATGGATGAACTCTTCCGCGCGGTGCAGGCCGGCTCGGGATTGGCCGCCGCGGTGCAGACGACGTCGACAACCCCGGCGCGTGCGCTGCGCCTGGCCGGGGTAGGGGCCATCCGGGTGGGCCTCAGCGCGAATCTCGTTGTACTGGATCAGGAGTCGAGGGTGAGTGCGGTGATGGTCGACGGGTGCTGGCAGCCGACAAGCGGAGGTGCATGATGGCGTGGTTCGTGTTGACCGTGTCTGGAATTCTCGAGGCGGTGTGGGCGACCGCGCTGAACAAGTCCGAGGGCTTCACCCGACTCGGTCCGTCGCTCGTTTTCGGTGTGGCACTGCTGTTCTCGATGGCCGGGCTGGCGTTCGCGATGCGCAGCCTGCCTACCGGAACCAGCTACGCGGTGTGGGTCGGCATCGGGGCGGTACTCACTGTGGGCTACGCCATGGCGACGGGTGACGAATCGGCCTCCCCGGTCAAGCTGTTGTTGATCGCCGGGGTCGTCGGCTGCATCGTCGGGCTGAAGTTGACCGGCTAGCGGTCGCGACGCCGGCGCGTCAGCCGGGAAAGCGTCAGTGCTCCAACGGCTCCCGCGGCCATCGCGGCCGCGGTCTGGCGGCCGCTGAGGCCGTCGTTGACCTGGATGCGTGGGCTGATCACCGCCGGAGGTGGCGGCTCCACATGCGTTTCACGCTCGTCGTCGGAGGCGGTCGCGGCCCAGGCGGTGGCGAACAGCAGCAGCGACCAGGTGACGAACGCGAACACCATCAATCCCAGCACCGGACCAAACGTGGCGCCTGCCGGGCTGCGCACCACGGTCTGCAGGTAGATCGATCCCAGCTGCTTGAACAACTCGAATCCGACGGCTGCCATCAATCCGGCGCGCATCGAGGTGACGAAGCTGCCCGGCAACCGCGGCAGCCGGGCGATCATCCAGGTGAACAGCAGCCACGACACCAGCAGCGACACCAATACCGAGACGCCGCGGAAGATTTCGTCGAAAATCGAGAAGTCGGGTATGCGAAGCAATCTCAGCACCGCGTTCATAGGTCCGGACTGTCCCAGTGCGCTCAGCGCGATGGTGACCGTGATGACCAGGAACGTCCCGAGCATGGCGATCAGATCCGACAGCTTGGTGCGCACGTAGCCCGCCGGATCGACCGGCTGTAACCACATCTCGCTCAACGCTTCGCGCAGGTGCCACATCCAACCCAGACCGGCCCACACTGCAGTGAGCAAACCGATCACGCCCACCGAGGCGCGCGCGTCGATCGCGGAATTGATCAGATCGATCAGTTGCTGTCCCAGTTCGCCCGACACCGCGGACCGAATGTTGTAGTTGATCGTGGTCAGCAGCTGCGGTTGGCGCTTCAACGCATAGCCGGCCACCGCGAAAGCGACCATCAGCAAAGGAAATAACGCAAAGATCGTGTAATAGGTGAGGCCCGCCGCGAAGAAGGAGCCTTTCTGCTTGCTGAAGCGCTGATAAGCCTCGAGCACGTGGGGCAGCCAAGGAACCCTGGCTCGCAGCCGATCCAGCAAGCCCGGCTCGACCCGTTCGGCCTCCGCTGCCATGTCTGGATTATGCCCGTTGCGGAAGGAAACCCAACCGATCGTAGACGCGTTGCACGGTTTTGCCGGCGACGTCGTTGGCGCGCTGCGCCCCCGCCGCCAGCGTCGCTTCCAGTTCGCCCAGATCTTCCGTGAGTTCGTCGACCCGCGCCTTGATCGGGCTGACGTATTCGACGACGGCTTCGGCGGTGTCCTTCTTCAGGTCGCCGTAGCCGCGCCCGGCGTAGCCGTCGACGAGCGCGTCGATGCTCACGCCGGTGACTGCGGACTGGATGCTGAGCAGGTTGGACACGCCCGGCTTGGCCTGGACGTCGTAGCGGATCTCTCGTTCGCTGTCGGTCACCGCGGAACGAATCTTCTTGGCGGATCTGGCCGGGTCGTCGAGCAGGCTGATCAGGCCGGCGTCGGTGGACGCCGACTTGCTCATCTTCGACGTGGGGTCCTGCAGGTCGTAGATCTTGGCGGTGACCTTCGGGATGAGGACGTCGGGCACCACGAAGGTATCCGGGAAACGGCTGTTGAAGCGTTGCGCGACGTCGCGCGCCAGTTCCAGGTGCTGACGCTGGTCCTCCCCGACCGGCACCAGATCGGTGTCGTAGGCCAAGACGTCGGCGGCCTGCAGGACGGGGTAGGTGAACAGGCCGACGGTGGTGGACTCCGCACCCTGCTTGGCCGACTTGTCCTTGAACTGCGTCATCCGCGACGCCTGACCGAACCCGGTGAAACAGCCCAGAACCCAGGCCAACTGGCTGTGCGCGGGCACGTGACTCTGCACGAAGATGGTGGCCCGCGCGGGGTCGATGCCCAGCGCCAGATACTGCGCGGCGGTGATCAGCGTGCGGCGGCGCAGCGCGGCGGGGTCCTGCGGGATGGTGATCGCGTGCAGGTCCACCACGCAGAAGAACGCGTCGTGCTCGTCCTGCAACGCCACCCATTGCGCGACCGCGCCCAAAGCGTTGCCGAGGTGCAGCGAGTCGGAGGTGGGCTGGACGCCGGAGAAGATTCGGCGCGTTGCGGTAGGGGTGCTCATGATGCCGTCGATCTTTTCACGGGCATATTTCAGCAGCTGACGGTCAGGCGTCGACAACCCGCGCTGCCGGCCTCGGACTGCTGCGCATGTGCATGCCATGCGCATGTGATAGTTTGTGACCGTGGCCGTCGCAATTCAGATCAAAGATGTCCCCGAGGAAATCCGCGACGCGCTGGCGGCCCGCGCCGCGGCGCGCGGCCAGTCCACCCAGGCGTATCTGCGATCGCTGTTGGAACGGGAGTACCAGGCGGGGCGCAACCGGCAACTCTTGGAGGCATTGGTTGGTCATCGCAGCCTCACCATGACGGCCGAGGAAGTGGCGACCGTCATCCGCGCCGACCGCGACGGGTGAGCTTCCGCCGGTGATCGTGGTGGACGCAAGCGCGCTGGTGTTGGCGCTTACGAGCAGCAGCCCCAAAGGCGACGCGGCACGCGCAGTCCTGAACAGCGACGACGGTTGGCTCGCGCCGGCCCACATGCCGGGCGAGGTGCTACGCACCCTGCACAAGGCCGTATCGCGCAACCAATTGGAACCTGAAGACGCCGAGGCCGCCGCCGACGCCGTCGCCGCACTTGCCATCGAGTACGTGCTTCCGGATCCACTGCTACTGCGGACCGCCTGGGCCTGGCGGCATAACGTATCGATCTACGACGGCCTCTATATCGCCGTAGCCGCCGAACACTCCGCCGCCGTGGTCACCGTCGACAGCCGCCTGGCCAGCGCCACTGATCAGCTCGGCATATCGGTAGCGATCACTGTCCTCTAGGCCCACGCGCCGCCGCGCCCCCGACCGGGCCGCCTTGCGATACCCCCGGTACCGCATTTACTGTCGAATTCATGCCAAGCTTCCTCAAAGGTGCGTCCGAAGCAGAGGCCACCCGCGAGCCGATCCACCTGGGTTCGGGTGAGCCGGTGCTGCTGTTGCACCCGTTTTTGATGTCCCAGACCGTGTGGGAGGTCGTCGCCCGGCAGTTGGCCGACACCGGCCGCTACGAGGTTTTCGCCCCGACGATGGCCGGTCACAACGGGGGCCCGCGCGCGGGCACCTACTTCCTGTCTTCGCATGTCTTGGCCGATCACGTCGAGAAGCAGATGGACGAACTCGGCTGGGACACCGCGCACATCGTCGGCAATTCGCTGGGCGGCTGGGTCGCGTTCGAGTTGGAGCGCCGGGGTCGTGCCCGCAGCGTGATGGGCATCGCGCCGGCCGGCGGTTGGACCCGTTGGAGCCCAGCCAAATTCGAGGTGATCGCCAAATTCATCCTCGGTATTCCGCTGTTGCTCGTCGCTTGGCTCCTGGGGCCCAAGGCCTTGCACATTCCGTTCAGCCGCCAGCTGTCCACCTACGCCATCAGCGCGACTCCTGACGGGGTCAGCGAACGGGAGTTGAGCGTCATCATCGACGACGTCGCGCACTGCCCGGCCTATTTCCAGTTGCTGGTCAAGGCGCTGCTGATGCCCGGCCTCCAGGAACTGGCCGAGAACTCCGTCCCGGCGCATCTGGTGATCTGCACCAAGGACCGCATCGTGCCATCGCCGAGGTTCAGCAAGCACTTCCGCCACCACCTGCCTGACGACCATCAATTCACCAAACTCGAAGGCGTCGGCCATGTGCCGATGTTCGAGGCACCCGGCCGGGTCACCGAGGTCATCCTCGATTTCCTCGATGAGTGCGTGCAGGACACTCGCGCGGTCGAGCCCGGCGCGAGCTAACCGGCCACCGTCAGCGCGCAATTGGCAGCTGACACCCGCCATGCGATAGGCTGCGGGTCGGTCATGAGCGCCAGCGTCAAGCCCCGGCTCGCTGGCCGGCAACCCTCCAACCGCGGTGGGGTGCCCCGGGTGATGACCAGGTTGAGTAGCCACTACCGGCTACGCGGCAAGCGCGGGTCCGCCATGACGGGCCCCTGAGCCAGACAGGGGAACATTTCGTGAGCACTGACGGCACCACCGAAACCGATCCGACTGCGGGCTGGTCGTTCGAAACCAAGCAGATCCACGCCGGCCAGCAGCCGGACCCGGCCACCAATGCCCGGGCGCTGCCGATCTACCAGACCACCTCCTACACGTTCGACAACGTCGCGCACGCCGCCGCGCTGTTCGGTCTGGCCGAGCCGGGCAACATCTACACCCGCATCGGCAACCCGACCACCGACGTGGTCGAGCAGCGCATCGCCGCACTCGAGGGCGGGGTGGCCGCGCTGTTCCTGTCCTCGGGGCAGGCCGCCGAGACGTTCGCCATCCTGAACCTGGCTGGCGCCGGCGATCACATCGTGTCCAGCCCCCGGCTCTACGGCGGAACCTACAACCTGTTCCACTATTCGCTGGCCAAGCTGGGCATCGAGGTCAGCTTCGTCGAGGACCCCGACGACCTGGAGTCCTGGCAGGCCGCGGTGCGGGACGACACCAAGGCGTTCTTCGCCGAGACCATCTCCAACCCGCAGATCGACATCCTGGACACCCCTGGGGTTTCCGAGGTCGCGCACCGCAACGGGGTGCCGCTGATCGTGGACAACACCATCGCCACCCCCTATCTGATCCAGCCGCTGTCTCAGGGCGCCGACATCGTGGTGCACTCGGCCACCAAGTACCTCGGCGGGCACGGTTCGGCGATCGCCGGGGTGATCGTCGACGGCGGCACCTTCGATTGGACGCAGGGCCGCTTTCCCGGCTTCACCACGCCCGACCCCAGCTACCACGGTGTCGTGTTCGCCGAGCTGGGACCTCCCGCGTTCGCGCTCAAGGCGCGCGTGCAGTTGCTGCGCGACCTCGGCTCGGCGGCCTCGCCGTTCAACGCGTTCCTGGTCGCCCAAGGCCTGGAGACGCTGAGCCTGCGGGTGGAGCGCCACGTCGCCAACGCCCAGCGGGTCGCCGAATACCTGGAAGGCCGCGACGACGTCCTGTCGGTCAACTACGCCGGGCTGCCCAGTTCGCCGTGGCACGAGCTGGCAAAGAAGCTGGCGCCCAAGGGAACCGGGGCCGTACTGGCCTTCGAGCTGGCCGGCGGGGTCGAGGCCGGGAAGGCGTTCGTCGACGCGCTGCAGCTGCACAGCCACGTCGCCAACATCGGCGACGTGCGCTCGCTGGTGATCCATCCCGCGTCCACCACGCACGCCCAACTCAGTGCGGCCGAGCAACTGGCCACCGGGGTCACGCCGGGACTGGTGCGCTTGGCCGTCGGCCTCGAAGGCATCGACGACATCCTGGCCGACCTGGAGCTTGGATTCGCGGCGGCCGGGGTATACGCGGCCAACGGCAGCGACCCGCAGGCCGTGGCTGCCTTCTGAGGACCGCGTAGAACATGACGATCTCTGACGTGCCAACTCAGACGTTGCCCGCCGAAGGCGAGATCGGTGTCGTCGACATCGGGTCGCTGACGCTGGAGAGCGGCGCGGTCCTGCCCGACGTGCACATCGCGGTGCAGCGCTGGGGCGAGTTGTCGCCGGCACGGGACAACGTGGTGATGGTGCTGCACGCGCTCACCGGCGATTCGCATGTCATCGGACCCGCCGGACCCGGGCATCCGACGCCCGGCTGGTGGGACGGGGTGGCCGGGCCCGGCGCACCCATCGACACCGACCGCTGGTGCGCGGTGGCCACCAACGTGCTGGGTGGTTGCCGGGGTTCCACCGGCCCGAGTTCGCTGGCCCGCGACGGCCAGCCGTACGGCTCCCGGTTCCCGCTGGTCACGGTGCGCGACCAGGTGCAGGCCGACATCGCCGCGCTGGAAGCACTGGGAATAACTCAGGTGGCCGCCGTCGTTGGCGGATCCATGGGCGGCGCGCGAGCGTTGGAGTGGATCGTCGGTCACCCCGACCGGGTGCGAGCCGGGCTGCTGCTGGCGGTGGGTGCGCGCGCCACCGGTGACCAGATCGGCACCCAGACCACTCAGATCGCGGCCATCAAGGCCGACCCGAACTGGCAGGGCGGCGACTATTACGACACCGGCCGCGCACCCGAGGACGGGCTGCGGGTCGCGCGCCGGTTCGCGCACCTGACCTACCGCGGCGAGATCGAGCTGGACGTGCGGTTCCGCAACGACCCCCAGACCGGCGAGGACCCGTCGGCCGGCGGCCGTTACGCCGTGCAGAGCTACCTGGAGCATCAGGGCGACAAACTGTTGTCCCGCTTCGACGCCGGCAGCTACGTGATCCTGACCGAGTCGCTCAACAGCCACGACGTCGGACGGGGCCGGGGCGGCGTGCATGCGGCGCTGACCAGTTGCCCGGTGCCGGTGGTGGTCGGCGGCATCACCTCCGACCGGCTCTATCCGCTGCGGTTGCAGGACGAGCTGGCCGAACTGTTGCCAGGCTGCGTCGACGTGCGGGTGGTGCCGTCGGTCTGCGGGCACGACGGGTTCCTGGTCGAAACCGAGGCCGTCGGCGAATTGATCCGCGAGACACTGGAACTCGCTGCGGGCACGTGTGCAGGGTCGCAAAGGTGACCCGATCCCGGCGTGACCGCTCCCTGTCGTTCGGCTCGGCGGCGGCCGCCTACGAGCGTGGTCGCCCGTCGTATCCGCCGGAGGCCATCGACTGGCTGTTGCCGTCCGACGCCCGCGAGGTGCTCGACCTGGGGGCCGGAACCGGCAAGTTGACCACCCGACTGGTTGAACGCGGCCTGGACGTCGTCGCCGTCGACCCGGTTCCGGAGATGCTGGAAGTGCTGTCCGCGTCGCTGCCGCAGACCCGCGCGCTGCTCGGTACCGCGGAGGAGATTCCGTTGCCGGACAACAGCGTTGACGCCGTGCTGGTCGCGCAGGCGTGGCACTGGGTCGATCCGGCCCGCGCGATTCCGGAGGTCGCCCGGGTGCTGCGACCGGGAGGCCGGCTGGGCCTGGTGTGGAACACCCGCGACGAACGGCTGGGCTGGGTGCGCGAACTCGGTGAGATCATCGGCCGCGACGACGACGGCGGCCGCTTCGACGTCACGTTCCCCGCACCGTTCACCGAGCCGCAGCGCCATCAGCTCGAGTGGACGAATTACCTTACCCCGCAAGCACTTATCGATCTCGTCGCGTCCCGCACCTACTGCATCAACTCCCCTGCCGAAGTGCGCACCCGGACGCTGGACAAGGTGCGCGAACTGTTGAGAACCCATCCGGCACTAGCCAACTCCAATGGCCTTGCGCTGCCCTACATTACGGTGTGCGTGCGAGCCACGCTGAACTGATCGACGAGTAGTTGCACGCGTTGCGAGTCGTGGTCGGGACGTAGTCGTCCGGTCCGGCCGAGGGTGACCAGCCCGTGCAACGCCGCCCAGAAAACTTCGGTGAGCGTGTCTGTGTCTGTGTCTGTGTCGTGTTCTGCGGCCGTCCCCTCGACCGCTTCTCGCAACCGGGCGAACGCCGCCTGCAGTTGCGGCGGCGTGCTTTCGGCGGCGAAGCGCAAAGTGGTGGTTCGAGTGAACATCGCGTCGTAAACGGCCGGGTTGTCGCGGGCAAAGTCCAGGTAGGCGCGCACGACTCGTGTCAGGGCATCGCCCGCGGCGCTGGCTGCTGATGCGGCTGCGCACACGTCCGCGAGTTCGCCGAAGCCCTCGATCGCCACCGCTTCGGCGACGTGTTCCATGCCGGCGAAGTGCTTGTACAGCACCGGTTGGCTGTACTCGATCTCGGTGGCGAGCCGACGTGTGGTGACTGCGTCCCACCCTTCGGTTTCGGCCAACTTACGGGCCGTGTCGATTATCAGCCGCCGACGCGCGGCCCGCTCACGTTCCCGTCGGTCCTGAATTGCCATGTCGTCATTCTAGCATTGCTTTAATTTCTAGCACCGCTATTGCCCCAGCTGCGCGTTAGGGGTTAGCATTGCTAGCAGTTCGTCTGACGGGAGTAACTACATGGCCCTTGACCTCACCCGCTTCGCCGCGCTGATCGCGGTGCTGGCTAACGCCGTCGTCTACGGCACTGACGTGTTCTGCGCGACGGTTATGCGCCCGGCGTTGGCATCGATCGGCGACAACGCCCTGGTCACGGTGATGGGGAGCGTGCACCGCTACGGGGACCGGCGCATGCCGGTACCTGGAGTGCTCGGCCTGCTCGCCGCCCTGGTCAGCGCAGTGCTGGCGGCAGCAAGCGCACATTGGACGCACGCGATCGCGGCGGCCACCGCCGTACTGTCGCTGTCCATCTGGCTGGTGGTCTACCTGCGGGTGAGCGCACCGCTGAACAAGCAGCTCACCGCGGCAGCCGATGCCGGGCGCCAGCTGACGAACGGACGGGCGCTGCAGGCAAGTTGGGACCGCGTCATCGGCGCCCGCGCTGTGCTGCAGGGTCTGGCGCTGGCCGCTCTGTGCGTGGTGCTGGCGGCCTGATGTTGCAACTGAGGATTTACACCCTGCGCTCACCCGAAGCGCTGCGGCGGTACGCCACGGTTCACTGGGCTCGGCACCTGCCCACCTTCCGGACTTTCGGCATCACTACGCACGGCGTGTGGTCGGAGCGAACCGGCGGCGCGAATCGACTCGTCGCGCTGATCCGCTATCCACCTGGCGCCGAACCCGAACAACTCACTCGGCAGGTCATGGCCAGCCCGGAGTTCACCGCCGACATGGCCGGGTTCGATGTCGAGGAGATCGTCGACGTCCAATCGGTGCTGCTTGACTCACTATTTTCGGCGCAGGAGCTCTCGGCATGACCGCAACCATCGGCTATACGCTCGCCGGACTCATCGGCGTGGGCATCGTCTTCATCGGTGCACGATTCATCGTCGCGCCGCGCGTGGCTGCCGCCGGCTACGGCGTGCAAGCCGATCGATCCACTGACGCCTACCTGAGCGTCAAGGGGATCCGCGACATCGCGTGGGGGATTTTCGTCTTCATCATGATCGCCGCGGGCGCCACGCACCTGCTCGGCTGGATGATCCTGGCCGCCACGATCATTCCGTTGGCCGACGCGCTCATCGTGCTCCGCCACGGCGGCTCCAAGTCGATCGCGGTGGGCGTCCACGGTCTCACCGCCGCCGTCATGCTCGCGACTGCCACTCTGCTGCTTATCTCCTGACCAGCCTTCCCCGGCGAGTGTGCGTCCGGCGACGCCACCGCGGCGTGTCGCGTCGTGGAATCCACTCTCGGCGGCCGGAGCGGGTGGAGCTAAACGCGAAGTTAAAAGTCGAGCCCGGAGTACATGACGTGATTCGGGTCGTACTGTTGACGAACAGCGCTGAGCCGCGCCAGGTTCGACCCGAAATACCGTGACGCCGAGGTGTTGGCCTCCAGATAATTGACGTAGCCCCCGACCGAATACTGCTTCACCGTTTGGTGCGCGGTCGCCACCCAGGTACTGGACGTCGACGTCTGGCCGTTCCCGTTCTCCACATACCACTGCGCGACGGCGGCTGCGCTGCGCCACGGGAAGGCCGTCGCCGTCGCGTCGACGTCGCCCACGGCTCCGGACAGCGTGTCGACGATCACCGAGGCACGACCGCCTTCGGCCGGCCATTTGCCGAGTGCACCGACAATTGCCTGCGCCGCAGCCGAATTGAGGGTTCCGATCACGTCGGATCCGGCCACGAAGCCGCGCGGCGAACTCGTCGCGCTGCCACCGGCCAGATAGGTCACCAGCTCCATGTGGCTCAGCGTTTTGTGCTCGGCCGCCGTGGGCGCGGCGCCGACCGCGGACTTGATGGCATCGGCAACGGCCTGGCCGGTGCCCGCCGGGCAGGTCGCCAGCACATGACAATTGCCCTGCGCCCCGTTGACCGAGAGGTCGACCAAGCCCCAGGTGTTGCGATCGGCAGCGGAAAGCCATGTCTGCCAGCCGGTGAGCACCTGCGCGCCGGCCGACGGCGCGAAGTCGACGCGCACCACATCGGAATCGGAGGTCGGGAACATCGTGAACGTCAGCGACGTCGTCACCCCGAAATTGCCGCCACCGCCGCCGCGCAGCGCCCAGAACAAATCCGGGTGGTCTTCGGCGGAAGCGGTGACGGTCTGCCCGTTGGGCAACACCACCGTGGCCGACCGCAATGCATCGGCGGTCAGGCCGGCGTGGCGGGAATCCGCGCCCATCCCGCCGCCCAACGTCAAACCCCCCACCCCGACGGTAGGACAACTGCCGGCCGGTATCGCCCGGCCCGCGCCGGCCAAAGCCTGCTGTATCGCGTAGAGCTGGGTTCCCGCCGGCACCGTCACGGTGCCGGCGCCGTTGTCGACGTTCACTCCGCCCTGCAGGCCGCGCAGGTCGAGCACCATGGCCCCGTTCGCGTTCGACGCCCCGATATAGGAGTGGCCGCCGCCGCGGGGTGCGACCTTGAGCCTGTTGGCCGCCGCGAACGCGACCGCCTTCTCGACGTCCTGCTGGGAGGTGACCACCACCACCGCCGCCGGGTTCGCGGCGTCGTAGTTGGAGTTGAACACCTGCTTACCGGTGGTGAAGGAGGCACCGTCGGCCGGCAGCAGCACCCTGCCACCGATCGAGGTGGCCAACCCGCTCCACGCGCCCGTCGGCTCGGCCCATGCCCTCGTCGGGAACAGCGCGGAGGTCGCCAACGCTCCGGCGGCGCCCCGAAGAAAAGCCTGGCGAGAGATCATGGACCGCATTGTCAGTCGCGCCGGTAGCCAATGTGGTTGTCCGCCAACGTGTCGCGGCACAGCGTGATCCGATCGTGTTGTTACCGAACGCGAAACGCCGACCGGACCAAACCTTTACGCCATCGTGTCCCGAATGAGACCGCCGTAGAGAAAGGTTCTGGACACACCAAGAGGAGACCACATGAACCCTTTGCGCCACCAACCGTTGTCGGTTCGTCTGTTGACGGGCGCCGCGGGGATGCTGACTGCGGCGGCGGCGTTCGCCGCACCGGCCGAGGCAAGTCCCGTCGACGACGCCTTCATCACCGCGTTGACCAACGCCGGTGTCAACGTCGGAGACCCGATCGACGCCGAAGCTCTGGGGCAATCGGTCTGCCCGATGCTGGTTCAACCGGGCGGCAACTTCGCCGCGGCCGCCACGCGCATCCGGGGCAGCAACGGCATGTCGCCGGAGATGGCCAGCATGTTCACCACCATCGCGATCCAGATGTACTGCCCGTCGGTGATGGCTGACGTCGCCAGCGGCAATCTGGCTGGGCTGCAACAGCTTCCGGGCGCCTCGGCGATACCCGGCCTGGCCGGCGGCATCCCGGGTCTGGGCGCCATACCGGGTCTGCCCGGGTCCTGAGCTGCTGCGCTAACCGGTACCCAGCGGGTCGATCGTCCACGCGATGTAGACCATCGCGGCACCGACCGACGCGGTCGTCAGGAAATCGGTTCCCCGACTGCGCACCACCAGCAGTCCGGCCCGTTCCTCGGGCAGCGCCAGCCGCAGCGCGGCGCCCACCCCGACGCCGATGCCGATCAGCAGCGCGCCGCGGCGCCAGAAGTTCGCCCCCGCCAGCACGAACGCCACCAGGAAGATCAACCCGACGAGCAGGATCGGCCACTGGGCGCGGGCCGCGCGCGCCAGAATGGCCCGGACGGTCATTGCTGTTCGGCTGACTCGACGACGTTGGTCAGCAGGAACGCTCGGGTCAGGGGACCGACGCCGCCGGGGTTGGGCGACACGTGACCGGCCACTTCCCAGACGTCGGGATGCACGTCGCCGGTGAGCTTGCCGTCCACCCGACTGACTCCGACGTCGACGACGGCCGCGCCGGGACGCACCATGTCCGCGGTCAGCAGATGCGGCACCCCGACACCGGCCACGATGATGTCGGCCTGCCTGGTCAGCGCGCCCAGATCGCGGGTTCCGGTGTGGCACAACGTGACTGTCGCATTCTCGGAACGGCGGGTGAGTAGCAGGCCCAACGGCCGCCCGACCGTCACGCCGCGGCCGATGACCACCACATGAGCGCCGGCGATCTCGACGTCGTAGCGGCGCAGCAGGTGCACGATGCCGCGCGGGGTGCACGGCAGCGACGCCGGGGTGTTCAACACCAGGCGACCCAGGTTGGTGGGGTGCAGGCCGTCGGCGTCCTTGTCCGGGTCGACGCGCTCGAGCGCGGCGTTCTCGTCCAGATGCTTGGGCAGTGGCAGCTGCACTATGTAGCCGGTGCAGTCCGGGTTGGCGTTCAGCTCGTCGATGGTCTCGTTGAGCGTCTCGGTGGAGATGTCGGCGGGCAGGTCGCGGCGGATCGAGGTGATGCCCACCTTGGCACAGTCGGTGTGCTTGCCACGCACGTAAGCCTGGGAGCCGGGATCCTCCCCGACCAGGATGGTGCCGAGGCCAGGCGTACGGCCCGACGATTTCAGAGCCGCCACTCGCGTGGTGAGGTCGGACAAGATCTCGTCACGGGTGGCCTTGCCGTCCAGCGTGATTGCGCCCACGGCTGACAGTCTCGCACGTTCGCCGGGGTGCGGTGGCGCCCGGCAGCGCCGCGCTTGCGATCGCCGCTGTGCCCGATGGCGGCGACCCGCCTCGCCCGGCTTCGCCGCGCTTGCGATCGCCGCTGTGCCCAATGGCGGCGACCCGCCTCGCCCGGCTTCGCCGCGCTTGCGATCGCCGATAGGCTCCCTCTATGTCTGCTGCCCCAGATGTGTTCAGCCCCGCCAAGCTGGGTCCGGTGACGCTGCGCAACCGCATTATCAAGGCCGCGACCTTCGAAGCCCGCACACCCGACGCACTGGTGACCGACGACCTGATCGAGTACCACCGCCTGCCCGCAGCCGGCGGGGTCGGCATGACCACGGTCGCCTACTGCGCGGTCTCCCCCGGCGGACGCACCGAAGGCAACGGCCTGTGGATGCGTCCCGAGGCGGTGCCCGGGTTGCGCAAGCTCACCGACGCGATTCACGCTGAAGGAGCCGCGATCAGCGCGCAGATCGGCCACGCCGGGCCGGTCGCCAACGCCAAGTCCAACCAGGCCACCGCCCTGGCTCCGGTGCGGTTCTTCAATCCGATCGGGATGCGATTCGCCCGCAAGGCAAACGCCGACGACATCGACGACGTGCTCGCCGACCACGCCAAGGCCGCGCGGTTTGCCGTCGAGGCCGGGTTCGACGCGGTCGAGATCCATCTGGGTCACAACTATCTGGCGAGTTCGTTCCTGTCGCCGCTGATCAATCGGCGCACCGACGAATTCGGTGGCTCGCTGGCCAACCGAGCCAAGGTAGCCCGCGGAGTGGTGATGGCGGTGCGCCGTGCGGTGGATCAGGGTCCGCGGCAGATCGCGGTGACCGCCAAAATCAACATGTCCGACGGCGTCCGCGGCGGGATCAGCAACGAGGAGGCGGTCACCACCGCCAAATGGCTCGAAGAAGACGGTGGCCTGGACGCGATCGAGCTGACCGCCGGCAGTTCGCTGGTCAACCCGATGTACCTGTTCCGCGGCGACGCTCCGATCAAGCAGTTCGCCGGCGCCTTCAAGCCGCCGATGCGCTGGGGCATGCGCATGACCGGCAAGAAGTTCCTGCGCGAGTATCCGTACAAAGAGGCGTATCTGCTCAATGAGGCCAAACTGTTCCGCGCCGAGTTGAAGATGCCGCTGATCCTGCTCGGCGGCATCACCAACCGGGACACCATGGACCTGGCCATGGCGGAGGGCTTCGACTTCGTCGCGATGGGTCGGGCGCTGCTGGCCGAGCCGGACCTGATCAACAAGATCGCGCGCGACGGCGCGGCCGTCCGGTCCGCATGCACGCACTGCAATCAGTGCATGCCGACCATCTACACCCGCACCCGCTGTGTGCTGACCGGCGCGCCGGACAGGGAGTGACTCCGGGCCTACCGGCTAAGGTTGTCACCAATGTCTCCGCCCGTCCCGCCAGCGCTGACCGTCCGTCATGACGGTTCGGAGCGCACCTTTGCAGCCGGACACGACGTGGTGGTGGGCCGCGATCTGCGCGCCGACCTGCGCATCACCCATCCGCTGATCTCGCGCGCCCACCTGCTGCTGCGCTTCGACCAGGGCCGTTGGCTGGCGATCGACAACAACTCCCTGAACGGCACGTACGCCAACGGCCGCCGAGTGCCGGTCGTGGACATCCAGGACGGTCAGGGCGTCAACATCGGAAACCCGGACGGTCCCCTGCTGATCTTCGAGGTCGGACGGCACCGCGGACCGGCCGGGCGCCCACCGCAAACCGAGTCGATGCGCATCCCCGCCGTGGCGGGCCCGTCCGGGGGCTGGCCGGCCGGACCGCCGGGTCCGCCTTCCGGAGCAGCACCACCAACCTCGCGGCTGCCCAGTCGGGGCGCCCCGCCGCCGCGGCCGCAGCCCGGTGGGCCCCCTCCCCCGCCGCCGGGGCAGCCCATGTACCCCAGCAGCGGCCAGCCGTGGGCCCCGCCCGGCTACCCGGTCAGCGGGCCGCCGCCGTCGTCGCCGAATTTCCCGCATGCGCCACCGCGACAGCCGCCTCCGCGCCCCGGGCCGCCGATCGGCGCCAAGCCGCCCGACGCCGGCAACATCGCGACCAAGATGTTCCAGGCCCTGCTGACGCGGACGGGGTCACACGCCAAGCCCGCCGGGTCGGTCACCATCGGCCGCTCCACCGACAACGACATCGTCATCCAGGACGTCCTCGCGTCCCGGCAGCACGCCTTCCTGACCCTGACTCCGCTGGGTGCGGAGATCCGCGACAACCAAAGCGTCAACGGCACGTTCGTCAACGGGGTGCGGGTCGGGTCGGCCATCCTGTCCGAAGGTGACGTGGTCACCATCGGAAACGTCGACCTGGTGTTCGCCGGCGGCACCCTGGTACGCCGCACCGCAGCGGCCACCCGGTCCGGCGGGCTGGAGGTCAACTCCGTCACGTTCACCGTCGAGGGCGGCAAGCAACTGCTCGACCACATCTCGCTGACCGCCCGCCCCGGCACGCTGACCGCCATCATCGGCGGGTCCGGCGCCGGCAAGACCACGCTGTCGCGGGTGATCGCCGGCTACACCAGCCCCAGCACCGGCAGCGTGACCTTCGAGGGCCACGACGTCCACGGGGAGTACGCCTCGTTGCGCAGCCGGGTCGGCATGGTCCCCCAGGACGACGTCGTGCATCGGCAGCTCACCGTCAACCAGGCCCTCGGCTACGCCGCCGAGCTGCGGCTCCCGCCCGACACCAGCAAGGGTGACCGCGCGCAGGTGGTCGCCCAGGTCCTCGAGGAGCTCGAGTTGACCAAGCACGCCGAGACCCGGGTGGACAAGCTCTCGGGCGGTCAGCGCAAGCGTGCGTCGGTGGCGCTGGAGCTGCTCACCGGACCGTCGCTGCTGATTCTCGACGAGCCGACCTCGGGTCTGGACCCGGCGCTGGACCGCCAGGTGATGATGATGCTGCGCCAGCTGGCCGACGCCGGTCGCGTGGTGCTGGTGGTCACGCACTCGGTCTCCTACCTGGACGTCTGCGATCAGATCCTGTTGCTCGCCCCCGGCGGCAAAACCGCATTCCTGGGCCCGCCCGATCAGATCGGCGCGGCCATGGGCACCACTAACTGGGCCGACATTTTCACCAAAGTGGGCGCCGACCCGGACGAGGCCAACCGCCGGTTCCTTGCCGAAAACGCGGGGGGGCCGCAACCGGCCGCCAAGAGCAGCCCGGCCGACCTGGGTGAACCGGTGCACACCAGTGCCTTGCACCAGTTCTCCACCATCGCCCGCCGCCAGGTGCGGCTGGTGATCTCCGACCGCGGATACACGGTCTTCCTGGCGGTTCTGCCGTTCTTGATCGGGATCCTCGCCATGACCGTGCGCGGCGAGACCGGGTTCGGCATTGCCGAGGCGGTGAGCAGCAACCCCGACCAGCCGGGGCAGATCCTGGTGATGCTCAACGTCGGCGCTGTTTTCATGGGCGTCGCGCTGACGATCCGCGACCTGGTCGGCGAGCGTCCGATCTTCAATCGCGAACAGGCGGTCGGCCTGTCCACGGGGGCCTATCTGGGCGCCAAGATCGCTGTGTTCAGCGGGTTCGCGATCGTTCAGGCTGCGATCGCGACGATCATCACGCTGGTCGGCTGGGGCTATCCGCCCACCGACGCTGTGCTACTGGGCAATGTCGGCATCGAGCTGTTCGTGACGGTCGCCGCGACCTGCGTGGCCTCGGCGATTCTGGGCTTGGCGCTGTCGGCGTTGGCGAAATCGCAAGACCAGATCATGCCGATGCTGGTGTTGGCGATCATGTCGCAGCTGGTGTTCTCCGGCGGAATGATCTGGGTGACCGACCGGTTCCTGCTCGACCAGCTGTCGTGGGCCACCCCCGCGCGGTGGGGTTATTCGGCGTCGTCGTCGACGGTCAACATCGAGAAGCTGGTACCGGGTCCGGTCAAGCCGAAGGACTCGCACTGGAAACACAATCCGGGCACCTGGCTATTCGACATGGCGATGCTGGCGCTGCTGTGCATCATCTACAGCTTCATCGTGTGGTGGAGGATCCGCCTCAAGCGGCGCTAGCCTTCCCCTGCGCTAGCTTTCCCTGCGCGAGCAGACGCAAAAGCCCCCGAAAACCGCACTTTTTAGGGGCTTTTGCGTCTGCTCGGCCAACAGTCAGCTGGCCAGGCTGGCCAGTGCGTACTCGCTCACCGCGATCAGCGCGTCGGTGGCCGACCTGCGGTTGCGGGCGTCGACGGAAATCACCGGGATGTGCTCGGGCAGGGTCAGCGCCTTGCGCACCTCACCCACGGGATACCTTGGCGCACCGTCGAACTCGTTGACCGCGACCAGGAACGGCAGCCGCCGGTGCTCGAAGAAGTCGACGGCGGCGAAGCTGTCCTGCAATCGCCGGCAGTCGACCAGCACAATCGCCCCGATCGCACCGCGCACCAGGTCGTCCCACATGAACCAGAACCGGCGCTGACCGGGCGTGCCGAACAAATACAGCACCAAGTCCTCGGCCAGCGTGATGCGACCGAAATCCATCGCGACGGTGGTGGTGCGTTTGTCGGGGGTGGCCTCGATCATGTCGACGCCCGCCGAGGCGTCGGTCACCATCGCCTCGGTCCGCAGCGGCATGATCTCCGAGACCGACCCGACGAACGTGGTCTTGCCGGCCCCGAACCCGCCCGCGATGACGATCTTCGTCGACGCGGTGCCGTGCGGTTCAGAGTGCTCGGAGGCCACGCAGCGTCCTTCCTATGAGTTCGTGCCGTTCATCGCGGGTGGAGCGGTCGGTCAAGGTCCTGTGCACCCGAAGGTAACCGGCGCCGACCAGATCCCCGATCAGGACGCGCGCAACACCGACCGGCAAATCCAGCCGCGCCGACACTTCGGCAACCGACGGGCTACCCGCGCACAGCCCGATGATCCTGCCGCGCACATCGTCGGCCCCCCAGGGCGACGCCTCACCGGCCTGCACCGTCTGCACCGGCGCCTCCAACGGAAGGTCGACGTCGGTGCCGGTGCGTCCGGCCGTCAAAGTGTACGGGCGGACCAGGTTCGGGCTCAGCGGTGGTTCGCGTCGGTCCATCGCGGCTCGGGCTCGGCGCGGCGGGCGGACTGCACGACGTTGCCCACCTGTTCGACAAGAATGGCCATCTCGTAGCCGATCTGGCCGATGTCACAGTTCGGCATGGCCAGCGTCGCCAGATGCGAGCCGTCGCCGACGCGCATCAACAGCAGGAAGCCGTGCTGCATCTCCACCACCGACTGCAGCACCTGCCCGCCTTCGAACAGCTGCGCGGCGCCGGTGGCCAGGCTGGCCAGTCCCGATGCCACCGCGGCGAGTTGGTCGGCCCGTTCGCGCGGGAGGTGCTCGCTGGCCGCAAGCGGCAGCCCGTCGACGGACACCAGCAGCGCGTGCGCCACACCGGGGACCTCGCGCACGAACTTCGACACCAACCAGTCCAGCGGGCTGTAGGAGGATTGGACGGTCATTGCGGATCGGCCCCTTCCTCCGGGGCGTGCTCTCGTCCGGCACGAACTCCGCTGAAGTGGCTGCCGATGCTGGCCCGGACCGCGTCGGGGTCGCGACCCGGGTGCGATCCGCCGTTGGACGCCGGTTGTCGGGGCTGGTCGTCGTCGGCCGCTCCCGGCACCAGCCGGGCTCCCGGGGTGCGCATCGGCAACCCGGACTCGGTGCGCGACTCGACCGGCTTGTCCTCGGCTTCGGCGGCCGCCGTCCAGCCGCGGTCCCATACCGTCTGCCAATCCAGGTCGGGGCTTCGGACCAGGTCGTGTGGGTCGCCCATGATCTCCGACAGCATCCGCTGGTAGATCACGTCGTCGTCATCGGGTCCCGACGGCTTGAGGTCCGGCGGCGCCGGCTTGGGGGGCGACGCGGCCGGCGGTGCGGGACGCCGGGCGAAGAACGCCGAGGTGTCCGAGGCCGTCGTGGTGGGCGGTGCCGGCTCGGCCGGTGCCGGCTGGGATCCCTTCTCCCACCACGGCGTCGGCAACGGACGCTTCTGCTTGGGTTCCGGCTCCGGGGTGGCGACCGGGCCGCCGGCGGTGATGCCGCTGGACCCGGGACTGCGACGCGGCAGCGAAGTCACCGCTTGCCCACCGGCGGGGACGGGCGAGGCCGCCGGGGCCGCCGGCTCGGGGGGCGGACTCACCTTGAAGAATTGCCGCTGCGGCGGTTCCGGTGGCTGCCCGCCGACCAGCACCGTCACCGGCAGATACACCTCGGCGGTGGTGCCGCCCGTTTCGCCGCTCGCCGGACCACGCAGTCCCACCCGGACACCGTGCCGGGCGGCCAACCGGCCCACCACGAACAGGCCCATGTGCCGCGCGTTCTCCGGGGTGGGCTCCGGCGTGCCGCCGGGCTGCAACCGCATGTTCGCCATCCGCCGGTCGGAGTCCGTCATCCCCAGCCCGGAGTCGGCGATACGCAGCAGCACACCGCCCTCGCTGCCCCGCACGGCAGACACCTTGACCGGTGTGTTCGGCGGCGAGTAACGCAGCGCGTTGTCGATCAGCTCGGCGAGCAAATGGATGACGCCGCCGGCGGCGGTGCCGAGCACCGTGCAGTCCGGCACGGCGCCCGTCTCGACCCGGCGGTAGTCCTCGACCTCGGACACCGCGGCGTTGATCACCGTCGACAGCGGCACCGGGTCGCGCTGGTCGCGGGTGATCTGCGCGTCGGCCAGGACCAGCAGGTTGGCGCTGTTGCGGCGCAGCCGGGCGGCCAGGTGATCCAGCCGGAACAGGTTGTCGAGCCGCTCGGGGTCCTCTTCGTCGCGTTCCAGCCGGTCGATCAGCGCCAGCTGCTGGTCGACCAGGGAGCGGCTGCGGCGCGACATCGTCTCGAACATGTCGTTGACCAGCAACCGCAGCCGGGCCTCGTCACCGGCCAGCAGCAGCGCCTGGGTGTGCAGTTCGTCGACCGCGTGCGCAACCTGGCCGATCTCCTCGGTGGTGTACACCGCCAGCGGTTCGGGGATCGGTTCACCGCCGGCGCGGACCCGCTCGATCTCGCCTTCGAGGTCGGTGTGGGCGACCTTCAGCGCGCCATCGCGCAGCAACCGCAGCGGCTTGACCAGCGCCCGCGCCATCAGCAGCACGACCAGCAGCGCGATCGCGATGGCGGCCAGCACCAGCACGGCGTCACGGACCGCCGTCGCGCGCCGGTCGTCGGCCTGGGCCTGCACCGACTTCGTCACCTCGGCGGTGGTGTTGGTGATGATCTGTTCGGCGATTCCCTGCGTGGTCTGTATCGAGCGCAGCAGGTCCTGATTGTCGACGAGTTCGCTGGCCGGGTCGGACAGCATCGCCATCCGGGTGACCATCTGCTGCTGCAGGTTCTTGGCGTCCGGAGAGCCGGCGCCGAGCACCTCGCTCATCCCGAACAGGGTCGACGGCTCGGTGCCGGCCAGCGTGATCATCGCGGTGCGCAGCTGAGGTTCGGGCAGGTCGGCGCCGCGGGTCACCAGGATCTGCTGCAGAGTCATCTGGCCGCGGGCGCCCACGGCCCGGCTCAGGCCCTGCACCTGCGACCGGATCTGCTCGCTGTCCGCGCGGACCGAGGCGTTGATGGCGTCCTCGGCGGTCAGCAGCAGCGGGGCGTAGGTGGTGATCCGGTCGCGCAGGCTGATGCTGTTGTCCAGTGTCTTGTCCAGCAGTGTCTGCCCACTGTTGAGCAGCGTGTCGACCGCGGTGCGGACGTCGGGGAGAACGTCGGTGCCGGCCAGGCGGGTCTGCAACTCGTTCTTACGCGAGGCGAAGTTCTTCTTCGCCCCTTCCACGTCGCGTCCGGTAGAACCGGCCAGCAGCGCGACGTCGAGCGCGGACATGTACTTGGTGATCGTCGGGATCACGTCGGCCCGGGCCGCGGCCAGCCGCAGGCCGCTGGAGCGGGAAAGGGCGCTCTCGACCCGCAGCGCCCCGAACACCGTCGCCAACAGCAGCGGCACCAGGGCGATCGCGAACACCTTCCACCGCACCGGCCAGTTGCGCAGCGACCAAGCCCCCGGCCGTCTGGCCGGCGCCGGGGTGGCGGGTGCCGCCGCGACCGGGTGAGTCGGGCGGGCGAACATGGTCACGTGATCGCGCCTTCAAGCGGCGTCGCGTGAAACGAGAGAGTCATCGAACTTCCTGCTGCTTATTCGCCGACAGATAGCCGCGAACGTGATGCGTGGCGATCCGACGAGTATGGCAGCCTGCAGCCGAGGTCTCCACAATCGTTACGCAGTAGTTAGCTGTCCATCAGCCGACGGGGTAACCGGACACCGCTTTCTTGACCACCGAGTCAACCTCCTCGGACAGCAAGAACCGTTGCACCACAAGGTCTTCCGCGGCGGCGCGGACTGCGGTGGCATAGTCGCCGCTGGTCGGGTAGCGCTCGGCGACCGACGGCCGTCCCGGCGCGAAGGCCAGCTTGCTGCCGATCCGCTCGTAGAGCACGTCGGGCAGCTCCTCGGTGTACCGGCGGGCATTCCAACCGGTGTAGACCGCGAGCGGCGCGGCGACGGCCGGCAGCCGGATCCCGGCCACCTCGTTGCCGTCCGCGTCGACCGCCGACACCAGGTCGACGTGGGACTGGCCGCGACGCGCCGACGGCAACCAGGCCGGCGAAGGGACGTTGGCGTACCCGAAGTGCGACAGCACGTCCTTGCGGGCGACGGCGGTGCCGTCGCTGGTCCGCGGCACGGCGCTGGCGGGAGGCTCGATGCCGTCGACGACCCAGTTCTCCAGTGCGACGAGCAGTGCCCGGGTGACCGGGGTGACGTCGAGCTGGTGCACCGGGTTGGCGGCGGGCAGCGCGTTCTTGATCTTGCTGCTGCCGAAGTGGTCGGTGCCGGCCAGCAGGTAGGTGCGGACGTCGGGGTCCTCGGGCAGGTCCTGGCCGGTGTGCGGGTCGACGTGGACCAGTGCGCCGTCGCCCTGCCAGTACTCGGTGGCGCTGTTGGTGAAGATGGTCTTCGGCACCCCGCCGAGTTGGCGCTGCACGGCGAGCAGGTCGGCGTTGCCGAATGGGTCGGCGGTGCCGCGCCCGCTGCCGCCGGGGGTCGACGGCTGCGCGTAACGCTGGTTGAACTGGCCGCGGGCGGCGCTGGCGAAGTCGCTGAAGATGCCGTCGAAGACCGGCAGTCCGGCCTCGTCGACGTTGAGGCCGTCGGAGACGAACTGGCGCAGCAGCCGGCCGGCCTGGGAGACGCCGTAGGCGAAGGTGTGCTCGATGCCGTCGGCGCGCAGGTGGGAGACGATATCCCGAATGGCCAGCAGACCGGTGCCGGCGACCGGAGCCAGCGCGGTCCGGTAGGTCAGCTCGTACCAGTGGAAGGGCTGGAAGCCGCCGTCCACGGCGACGTGGGTCTGGTCGGTGAAGCGCCAGGTGTCCCGGGGGACGACGGTCGGCTCGGCGTCGGGTGCGGTGCGCACGGTCAGCACGGCCTCGGGGTCGTCGACGTCGACGGTCGGGTAGTCGGTGAACTTGAACAGCACGTCGGCGCCGGGGATCGACTCGATCTCGGGTGCGGTGAAGCTCAGCACGTGGTCGTCTTTCGTAGTGTCCGAGCGCCATTCCAGGCGCATGAAGCCGGGCTCGACTTCGGCTTGGGGGGCGGTCAGGCCCAGGACGGCCGGCCCGCGCTGCACGTCCCACTGCCAGCCGCACGAGGCGATGGTCCAGCCGCGGTCGAGCAGGAAGCCGCCCTTCAACCAGGGGGCGTTGGTCGGCAGACCACGGTTGGGGACGACGAACAGCAACTTGCCGTTGCCGCCGTTCACCGGGCGGATCAGGCGCAGGTCGGCTTCGTAGCGGACCAGGCCGTCGGCGTCGCGGGGAGCCAGCTCGAGGTCGACGATGCGCTGGTTGGCCAGGTGGGTCGGGTCGACGGCGAAGGTGACGGTCGCTTCGACGTTCTCGTAGCGGCTGTCGGCGTGCGGGTAGGTGTTGGTCACTTGCACGGATTCGACGCTCATCTTCGGCTCCCCCGGGTTCGGCATTCCACTTGCTGGTACCGAGATTTCTGCAGGGGGCTTGAAGAGTTCTAAAAGACTTCTTGGAAACCTCTCAGGTGACCGAACCGGACGCGCGTTCAGCCGCTCGAGACGGCATCGTTCCGCCTCCGCGCACCAGGGTCGGCGGACCGGCTTTGTTCCTGATCGCTGCTGGTGGTGGCCCAGCTGCCGAAGGCGGTCATTCTGACCGCTCGTGCCTTATTACGTCCCGCGGTTGCCCGGCGCGCGCAGGAACGCGTCGCCGGGCTGCGGGCAGAACTGTCGCCGGTGTGACTGGTCGTCGCGATCAGTCGTCCTTGGAGTCCTTGTCATCGTCTTCGTCATCATCGTCATCGTCGTCATCGTCATCGTCGTCGTCGTCATCGTCTTCGTCATACTCATCGGCCTTGTCGGCGTACTTCGTCAGCAGGTCGACCAGATTGCGAGCCTCGTCGGGTGCTATCAGATCTTCGAACAGCGCCTCGTCTTCTTCGGAGATGCGAGCGATGTACACCTCGCCCTTTTTGGCACCTACGTCCCAACGCCCGCCCTCATGAGCCATTTGCCGCCCTTTCACCTAGAACCCGATTGACAGGCGTTGTTTACCCAATTGGAGGGAATGCGGAAACGACAGGATTTTCGGCCGGGCCGCTCGCGGACTTTGCCATGATCGACCCCATGTTCCGGCTGCTGTTCTATTCGCCTCGTATTGCCCCGAATACGGGCAATGCCATCCGGACGGCGGCCGCGACAGGCTGCGAACTGCATCTGGTCGAGCCGCTGGGTTTCGACCTGTCCGAACCCAAACTGCGGCGCGCCGGGCTGGACTACCACGACCTGGCCTCGGTCACGGTCCACGCTTCGCTCGAGTGGGCGTGGGAGGCGTTGGCACCGGAGCGGGTGTTCGCCTTCACCGCGCAAGCGACGTCGCCGTTCGCCGGCGTCGACTACCGGCCCGGCGACGTGCTGATGTTCGGACCCGAACCCACCGGCCTGGACGCGGCGACCCTCGCCGATCCGCACATCACCCAGCAGGTGCGCATCCCGATGCTGGCCGGACGGCGTTCGCTGAACCTGTCGAACGCTGCGGCCGTCGCCGTCTACGAGGCGTGGCGCCAGCAGGGTTACCCCGGGGCGATCTAGGTTCGGGCTACCAGCTGTTCCAGTGCGTCAGGCTCTCGGCAGGAAGACGCTTGGCCGGCCGGAAGTCGGTGCCTTTGGTGTAGGCGATCGGGAACAAACCGCCCTGGCTGTATTGGTCGTAGGGGATGCCGAGAACGTCGGCCACCTCGCGTTCGCCGCCGTCGAACAGGTGCAGGGTGGTCCAGCACGAGCCCAGCCCGCGCGAACGCAACGCCAGGCAGAAGCTCCACACCGCCGGGAACAGTGACGCCCAGAACGACACCCCGCCCAGCTGCGACTTGGCTTCGCGGCCCTCGATGCACGGGATGAGCAGCACCGGCGCCTCGTGCATGTGCTCGGCGAGGTACCGCGCCGAATCGCGCACCCGCCCCATCCGCTCGCCGCGGGTGTCGTCGTATTCGGGGGCCGGGGAGCTGAGGTAGTCGCGGGCCCTGGCCAGGTAGACGTCGGCGATTGCCTTCTTCTTGTCCGGGTCCTCGACGAAAACCCATTGCCAGCCTTGCGAATTGGAACCGGTCGGGGCCTGCAACGCTAGTTCGAGGCATTGCATCAGCACCTCGGGCGGCACTGGTTTTTCGAAGTCGAGGCGTTTGCGGACCGAGCGGGTGGTGCTGAGGACTTCATCGACGGTCAGGTTCAAGGCCATGCTCTGGAGGCTACCTGCCGGCCGGACCCTACGCCGAACGTGTTGTGGCTGCGAAAAATTCGGCGATTTTTCGCAGTGGTTACACGTTCGGCGCGGAGAGTGGTCCGCGCCGTGCCCGCTCACTGACCCGCGAGCGCATCAACGGAAGTCGCGGGACTTCGAGGCCACCGCCAGCGTGATGCGACCCATCCGCTCGGCGACCACGGTGATTGCGCCGCTGGCGTTTTGGACCTGGCCGCGGATCACCAACGCCGGTGCCGTCTGCGCCAGTTTGCGGTGCCGGGCCCACACTCCCGGCGTGCACAACACGTTGACCATGCCGGTCTCGTCTTCGAGGTTGACGAACGTCACCCCCTGAGCGGTCCCGGGGCGCTGCCGGTGGGTCACCGCACCGGCGATCAGCACCCGGTCACCGTCGGGCACCAATCCCAACTCCACCGCCGGCACCACCCCCATTGCGTCCAGGTCGGCCCGCAGGAACTGCGTCGGATAACTGTCCGGGGAGACCCCGGTGGCCCACACGTCGGCGGCGGCCAGTTCCAGCTCGCTCATCCCGGGCAGCGCCGGAACGTGCGACGACGACCCCACCCCCGGCAGCCGGTCCGGCCGTTGGGTGGCCGCAGCACCGGCCGCCCACAGCGCCTCGCGCCGGGACATCCCGAAGCAACCCAGCGCCCCCGCCGTCGCCAACGCCTCGGTCTGCGGCACGCTCAACTGCAACCGGGACGTCAGGTCCAGCAGAGAGGCGAACGGGCCGTTGGTCTTTCGCTCCTCGGCCAGCTTTTCGGCCAGTTCGTCACCGATATGGCGGACCGCCCCCAGCCCGAGACGCACTTCCATGCCCGCGTTCTCCAGCGTGGCGAATGCCAGGCTGGCGTTGACACACGGGCCGTGCACCAGCACCCCGTGCCGTCGCGCATCAGCCACCAGCGACTGCGGCGAGTAGAAACCCATCGGCTGGGCACGCAGCAACGCCGCGCAGAACGCCGCCGGGTGATGCAGCTTGAACCAGGACGAGTAGAACACCAGCGACGCAAACGACAGCGCGTGGCTTTCCGGGAAGCCGAAGTTGGCGAACGCCTCCAGTTTCTCGTAGATCCGGTCGATCAGCTCGTCGTCGGCGCCGTGCAGGGTGCGCATGCCGTCGTAGAACCGGCCGCGGAGCCGGCGCATGCGTTCGGTGGAGCGCTTGGACCCCATGGCGCGCCGCAACTGGTCGGCCTCGGCGGCGGTGAAGCCGGCGCAGTCGACCGCCAGCTGCATCAGTTGTTCTTGAAAGAGCGGCACTCCCAGCGTCTTTCGTAATGCCGACTCCATGGACGGATGGTCGTAGACCACCGGCTCGATGCCGTTGCGGCGCTTGATGTACGGATGCACCGAATTGCCCTGGATGGGACCGGGACGGATCAGCGCCACCTCCACCACCAGGTCGTAGAAGATCCGGGGCCGCAGCCGCGGCAGCGTGGCCATCTGTGCCCGAGACTCCACCTGGAACACCCCCACCGAATCGGCCCGCGACAACATCTCGTAGACCGCCGGCTCGGAGAGGTCGAGCCGGGCGAAGTCCACCTCGATGCCTTTGTGCTCGGCCACCAGATCCCGCGCATAGTGCAGCGCCGACAGCATGCCCAGCCCCAGCAGGTCGAACTTGACCAAACCTATTGCCGCACAGTCGTCTTTGTCCCACTGCAGGACACTTCGGTTTTCCATGCGCGCCCACTCCACCGGGCACACGTCGGCGATCGGACGGTCACAGATCACCATGCCACCGGAATGAATGCCCATGTGCCGAGGCAGGTTCCGGATCTGGTTGGCCAGGTCGACCACTCCTTCCGGGATGCCTTCGATGTCGACGGGCTGCCCGGACCAATGGCTGATCTGCTTACTCCACGCGTCCTGTTGGCCCTGCGAGAAACCCAGGGCGCGGGCCATGTCGCGCACCGCGCTGCGCGGCCGGTAGGTGATGACATTGGCGACCTGGGCGGCATAGTCCCGGCCGTACTTGTCGTAGACGTACTGGATGACTTTCTCGCGCTGGTCGGACTCGATGTCGATGTCGATGTCGGGGGGGCCGTCGCGGGCGGGCGACAGAAAGCGTTCGAACAACAAGTCGTTGGCTATCGGGTCGACGGCGGTCACTCCGAGGGCGTAGCACACCGCGGAATTGGCCGCCGATCCCCTGCCCTGGCACAGGATGTCGTTGCGCCGGCAGAACCGGGTGATGTCGTCGACCACCAGGAAGTAGCCCGGGAACCGCAGCTGGGCAATGACTTTGAGTTCGTGCTCGATCTGGTCGTAGGCTTTCGCCGCCCGCCCGGCCGGCCCGTAGCGGTCGGTCGCGCCCACCATGGTCAACGCACGCAACCAGCTGTCCTCGGTGTGCCCGTCGGGGACGTCGAACGGCGGCAGCTGCGGTGCGATCAGCGCGAGGCCGAACGCACACTGCTCGCCGAGTTCGGCGGCCGCGGTCACCGCCTCGGGGCACTGCGCGAAAAGCCGCGCCATCTCCTCACCCGAGCGCAGATGCGAACCACCGAGCGGAGCCAGCCAGCCGGCGGCCGCGTCCAGAGACTGCCGGGCCCGGATCGCACCCATGGCCATGGCCAATCGCCGACGGGATGGATGGGCGAAGTGCGCCCCGGTGGTGGCGACGACGCCGACGCCGAAATGCGGCGCCAGTCCGGCCAGCATCGCGTTGCGTTCGTCGTCGAGCGGTTGACCGTGATGGGTCAGCTCGATGCTGACCCGGCCGGCGCCGAACCGATCCACCAGATCGGCCAGCGCCCGCCGCGCCGATTCCGGGCCACCTTCGGAAAGCGCCTGTCGCACATGCCCTTTGCGGCAGCCGGTCAGAATATGCCAGTGCCCGCCGGCCGCCTCGGTCAGTGCGTCGAAATCGTAGCGCAGTTTGCCTTTCTCACCACCGGCCAGATGCGCGACGGCAAGTTGCCGGGACAACCGCCGGTACCCTTCGGGTCCCCGTGCCAGCACCAACAGATGCGGGCCGGCCGGGTCCGGTCGCTCGGTGCGCGCCACCGACGACAGCGACAGCTCGGCGCCGAATACCGTGCGCACACCGAGTTCACCCGCGGCTTCGGCGAACCGCACCGCCCCGTACAGCCCGTCGTGGTCGGTCAGCGCCAGCGCGCGCAGGTCCAGCCGGGCGGCCTCCTCGGCCAGTTCCTCCGGGGTGCTGGCCCCGTCCAGAAAGCTGTATGCAGAATGCGCATGCAACTCGGCGTACGCCACGGAGGAACGGTGTCGTTGTCCGTGTGTTTTTGCTGAATACGCTTCCCGTTTGAGCGACAGCGGACCATCTTCGGGAGGACCGAACGGAGCGGGCATCCCGGCATGACGCGGCTTGCTATCGAGAACCCGCTCCATTTCGGCCCAACTCGGCGGGCCGTTGTGCCACCCCATGACGCCAGTGTATCGAACGTCTGTTCGATGTGCGAACGCGCACCCACCGGTCTGTGTTCGTCATCGGAACAGCTTCGGAACGCTATTGAAACAATTTGCGGCCAATAGCCTCAGCGGCACATCGTCGCAGTTAAACGCATCTTCAACTGGACAACACACTCTTAACCTGACCGTTCTGTCGATGCGCATGACCCACCCGGATACTGGTACAACTTGAACAAACACGGTGGGGACTGGGCATGGCAGGAACGACGACTTCGGAGGCGGGGTCCTTCAGGACTCCAGAACGCGACCGACACGCAGGCATGGCAACCGGTGCGGTTGCCGTCATCGCCGGATCCAAACCCGGCCACGAGTTGATCAGGAATTTGCTGGCCGAACGGATCCAGCTGGGCTTCGACGGGCCCGGGCAGGTCCACCGGGTAGCCCTGCCGCAGCCCGGTGACGACGCAGCACTGTTCCGGGCCATCGCCCACGCGCTCGAGCGTCCCCTCGACGTGAACGGACCGCGCTGGGAGTGCTGGGTCATCGAACGCCTCGAGGGCAATCGATGGGCGATCTTGATGAAGGTCGACCACAGCATCGCCCACGCCATCCCGCCGGCCCACCTGCTGGCGCGGCTCTGTGACGAGGCTGACAGCGAAGCATTCGCCGATACCGTTGCCGGACAACGGGATTCGGACCCTGGCGCCGATAGGCCAAGCTGGGTGCACACCCTGATGCAGACCCCACTGGACATCGCGAAAGCCGCCGTCAGCGCCGCGGCCACGGTGATGACGTGGCCCGAACCGGCCGGCCCGGTGAACACCCTTCGGCATTACCGCGCGGTGCGGGTTCCTCGCGCCGCCGTGGACCGGATGGCCCGCAAGTTCGGGGTGAGCGCCGACGAGGTCGCGGTCGCGGCCATCACCGAGGGCTTTCGCGGCGTGCTGGTCCAGCACGGCCACCAGCCCCGCTCGGACTCGGTGCGCACGGTCGGTGCAGTCTTGCCCTTCCTGCCGGTCGACCACGAGGACCCGTTGCGGCAACTGCGGGCAGTGCGCCCGGAACCGAACCGGGCCAGCCAGCCGTTCCCCTCGCCATTCAAGTTGTGCGCCAAGGCTGTTCAGTCCTTGATACGGCCGCCCGGACAACACACCGTCACGCTGGCCATCCATGCCTTCGGACCGCGGGAACGGCTGCGGTTGATGGGCCGACAACTGGAGCGATTGTTGCCGATCCCGCCGACCGCACCCGAGTTCAGCACCAGGATCTCGGTGATCGGCTACGCCGACGAGCTGGTGTTCGGTCTCATCGCCGACTACCACACCGCAGCCGACCTCGCGCGGCTTGCCGGCGGGATCGAACTGGGCATGGCGCGGCTGCTTGCGCTCGGTCAGGACTCGGTGCTGCCTTTCGACCGTCGGCGCAAGCGTCCGGGCCGGGTGCCGGCGCGCCGGGTGCCGCGGCCCTCGGCGGTGCCGGTGCGAGCGCGCCGCCGCTGACCCCTCGGCGGTCCACCGTGAGAAGGTGGGTGCATGTCGGTCACCATCGACCCGCGACGCATCGATGCCGTCTTGTTCGACGCCACACTGCCCGGCACCGACACCGTGTCGGACCGTCTGCACGACATCCACGTGCGCACCGGCGTCTTCACATCCAATGGTGACGCCGCGATCGAAGCCGCCCAACGGTTGGGGGTGCGCTCGGGCCGTTGTGCCGTCGTCGCAGCGGGCGAGTCCGGCGTCACGGCCGCCCGCGCCGCCGGTTTCGCGCTGGTGATCGCCGTCGGCGCCGCGTCCGACGATGCAGACGCGGTCATCTCCGGCGTCGACGAGATCGACGCGCGCACCGGCGACCGGCGGATGTCGGAGTTGCCGGATGCATTGCAGTCCGTCAGCCTGGCCGACGACTTCTCGGTCCGGCGGCCCGCGGTGTTCTTCGACTTCGACGGGACCCTCTCGGACATCGTCAACGATCCCGACGCGGCCCGGCCGGCGCCCGGTACGACAGAGGCGCTGCGGGAACTGGCGACGCGGTGCCCGGTCGCGGTGCTCAGCGGGCGCGACCTGACCGACGTCGTCGAGCGAGTGGGTCTGCCCGGAATCTGGTACGCCGGCAGCCATGGATTCGAACTGACCGCACCCGACGGCACTCATCATCAGAACGAAGACGCCGCGGCGGCCATCCCGGTGCTCGAAGAAGCCGCGGGGCAGCTGCGCGAGCGACTCGGCTCCATCGATGGTGTCGTGGTGGAACACAAGCGTTTTGGCGTGGCAGTGCACTATCGCAACGCGGCCCGCGACCGGGTCGGGGAGGTGGCTGCGGCGGTGCGCACGGCCGGCCGGCGCGACGCGTTGCGGGTGACGACCGGGCGCGAAGTCATCGAGCTGCGTCCGGATCTCGACTGGGACAAGGGCAAGACACTGCGATGGGTGATCGAGCACTTGACCGACGGCGGGTCGGTACCGCTGGTGCCGATCTATCTCGGCGATGACATCACCGACGAGGACGCCTTCGATGCGGTGCACCACGATGGGATCCCAATTGTGGTGCGGCACAACGACGACGGCGACAGGGCCACCGCCGCGCTGTTCGCGCTGGACAGTCCGGTCCACGTCGCCGACTTCACCGCCCGGCTGGCCCGTGAATTAGCTGACGCTGACGTGAATTAACGCTTGCCGCTTCACAATCCGGCACAACGCAACCAATCGCGCAAAATTGTGCCCACCCCTGCGCGATCGGCGTAAGCTGCGCGGCAGTCTATCGGGAGGACTGTCATGTCGTTTGTGCTCGCGAATCCGGAATACATCACCTCGACGGCAACGGACTTGGCCGCCATCAGAGCGGCGATCAGCGCCGCGGGTGCCGCGGCATCGATCCCGACAACACAACTGCAGGCCGCCGCCGCCGACGAGATATCCACTGCCCTGTCAGTGATATTCGGCGCGCACGGTCAGGCGTATCAAGCGCTCAGCACGCAGGCGACAGCGTTTCACCAACGGTTCGTCCAAGCGTTGGCCAATGCCGGCAGCGCTTATGGCGCGGCGGAAACGGCCAGTGCCGAGCAACTTCTGCTCAACGCGATCAATGCGCCCACCCAGACACTGCTGGGGCGCCCGTTGATCGGCAACGGTGCAGACGGGACCGCCGCCGCCCCGAACGGCGGAGCCGGCGGGTTGTTGTACGGCAACGGCGGCAACGGTTTCTCGCAGACGTCGGCCGGCAGCCCCGGTGGGGCCGGGGGTGCCGCCGGACTGATCGGCAACGGCGGACTCGGCGGCAGTGGTGGCGCCGGAGCGGCCGGCGGTGCCGGCGGCTCCGGCGGCTGGCTCTACGGCGATGGCGGACGGGGCGGCGCCGGCGGTGCGGCCACCGCGCTGGGAGCGGCGGGCGGGGCCGGCGGGGCGGGCGGCAACGCATGGCTGCTGGGTACGGGTGGGGCCGGCGGTGCAGGGGCGAATGGCGCCAACGGCAATGCGGGTACCGCAGGTGGGGCAGGTGGGGCAGGCGGTGCCGGCGGCGATGCCGGACTGCTCTGGGGTGGCGCCGGTGCCGGCGGTAACGGCGCCGACGGCGGCAGCGGCCAGAATTCCGCGGCCACTTCAGCTGGCGGGGCCGGCGGCGCCGGTGGTCACGCGGGTCTGTTCGGTGCCGGAGGGGGCGGAGGGACCGGCGGAGACGGCGGTACTAACAACGTTGCTCTGACAAACGCCTCCGGCGGCGCCGGCGGCGCGGGCGGGGCCGGCGGCGGCGGAGGCTACCTCACCGGTAACGGCGGCGCGGGCGGGGCCGGCGGGGCCGGCGGTGACAACTCAGCCGGATCGCCCCCGAGCGGCATGACCAGCGGCGCGGGCGGAGTCGGCGGAGTCGGCGGCGCAGCCGGGTTGCTGTACGGCGACGGTGGCACCGGAGGCGCGGGCGGAGGCGGTGGAACGAATAAGGGTGGTGGGGCTACCGGCGGCCTCGGCGGGTTCGGCGGCTCCGGCGGGGCCGGGGCACGCATGTTCGGCAGTGGCGGCGCCGGTGGCGCCGGTGGGCATGGTGGGCAGAACACCTCGGCCGGGATGGGCGGTACCGGTGCCGGCGGCGGCGTCGGGGGTAGCGCCGGCATGTTCGGCAACGGCGGCCACGGGGGGGCCGGCGGGGGCGGCGGGGACCAGACCGGCGGCCAGGGTTCCGGAGCGGCTGCCGGGAGCGGCGGCGCCGGTGGCACCGGGGGGTGGCTGTACGGCAACGGCGGAGACGGTGGTGGCGGCGGCGCCGGCGGGTCCAACAAAGCCGGCGGCACCAACTCCGCCGGAGGGGTGGCCGGTCACGGTGGTGCCGGCGGCAGCGCCGGGCTGATCGGCGCCGGCGGCCACGGCGGCGACGGCGGTGCCGGTGGCGGCACCGTCGGTAGGGAAAGCGGGGCGGTCGGAGGCGCCGGTGGCAACGGTGGCGTCGGCGGGAACGGCGGATTGCTGTTCGGCGACGCCGGGGCCGGCGGCAGCGGCGGCACCGGCGGCAGCAACACCCAGACTTCCAGCGGCAGCGCGCACAATGGCGTCGCCGGCGGCGCCGGCGGCCGGGGCGGGGACGGCGGAAACGGCGGCACCGCCGGGTTGTTCGGCAACGGTGGCGACGCCGGCGGCGGCGGCACCGGCGGAAACGGCGGCGTCGCCCAGATCGGGACCGACGGCACCGCCACCGTTCTGGGGGGCACCGGAGGCACCGGGGGCGGCGGAGGTAACGGCGGCAACGGCGGCAGCGGCGGCCACGGCGGACAGCTGACCGGCAACGGCGGCAACGCCGGCGCCGGCGGTGACGCCGGCAACGGCGGCAAGGGTGGCCGAGGCGGTAGCACGTCCGGTGCCGGCGGCGGCATCGGCGGCAATGGCGGGGACGGTGGCAGCGGCGGCAGCGGCGGTACTGGCGCCAAGGGTGGGCTGCTATTCGGCAACGCCGGTGCCGGGGGCGGCGGCGGAACCGGAGGCGACGGCGGCAACGCCGGCCTCGGTGTGGCTCCCTCCGGCAACGGCAGCATCGGCAACGGGGGCAACGGCGGGCCGGGCGGAGCCGGCGGGAACGCCCAGATCATCGGAAACGGCGGCGACGGCGGCGGGGGCGGTGACGGCGGAACTGGCGCCGCACCTGGAGCCGGCGGGGCCGGCGCCCTCGGTGGCGCCGGAGGATCCTGGTTCGGAACACCGGGCGCCAACGGCGCCGACGGAGCATAGCCCGCACCCAAGTTTGGCTGTTCAGCGCCCGTGGTACGAACGTGTACTAACCAGCCCTGATCCTGGGCCGGATGCGGCTAGGAGGGCGTGCGATCAGCAAGCTCGGCTTCTGGAGCATCGTCATGCTCGGGATCAACGCGATCATCGGGGCGGGCATCTTCCTGACCCCGGGCGCGGTGATCAGGCTCGCCGGGCCACTGGCGCCGTTGGCCTACGTGCTGGCCGCCGCCTTCGCGGGCATCGTCGGAACCGTCTTCGCCACCGCCGCCCGCTACGTCAAGACCAACGGCGCGTCCTACGCCTACACGACGGCGGCGTTCGGCCAACGGATCGGTATCTACGTCGGCGTCACCCACGCCGTCGTGGCATCCATCGCCTGGGGGGTGCTGGCCTCGATCTTCGTGGCGACTTTTCTCAAAGTCGTCTTCCCGCATGAGAATTGGGCCAATGACACCCAGTTGATCAGTGTGAAGACGTTGACGTTCCTGCTCTTCGTCGCGGTGTTGCTGGTGATCAACCTGTTCGGCAACCGGGTGATCGAGTGGGCCAACGGAATCTCCACCGTGGGAAAGATATTCGCGCTTTCGCTGTTCATCCTGGGCGGGTTGTGGATCATCGTCGCGCGACACGTCAACGACTACGCCGCCGCGAGTTCGCCCGAGGTCTTCTCGCCCGCGCCCTACGCGTTATTCGGGTTCGTCCACCTCGGCCAGAGCAGCGCATCGGGATTGGTACTGGCCACGGTGGCCGCGTTGTACGCATTCACCGGTTTCGAATCGATCGCCAACGCCGCCGAGGAGATGCACGCGCCGGAACGAAATCTGCCGCGCGCCATACCGATATCGATTCTGGCCGTCGCCACCGTCTACGTGCTCGCGGTCACCGTGGCGATGCTGCTGGGTGCCGACCGGGTCGTGCATTCCACCGACACGGTCAAACTCGCCGCGGCCATCGGCAACGACGCCTTCCGCACCGTCGTGGTCTTCGGCGCCCTGGTGTCGATGTTCGGCATCAACGTCGCGGCATCGTTCGGCGCGCCGCGCCTGTGGACTGCGTTGTCTGCCACCAGAACTCTGCCGGCACGACTGTCGCGGAAGAACCGCTTCGGCGTCCCGATGCTCGCGTTCGCCATCACGGCGGCACTGGCCCTGGCGTTCCCACTGGCGCTGCGCTTCGACATCGAGAACCTGACCGGTCTCGCGGTGATCGCCCGGTTCGTCCAGTTCATCATCGTCCCGATCGCGCTGATCGCGTTGGCGCGCGACACCACCAGACATCCGAAGGTGAAACGAAACCGGTTCACCGACAAGGTGTTACCGGTTGCGGCCGTGGTGATCTCGGTGGCGCTGGCGGTGTCGTTCGACTACCGGCCGCTGCTGCTCACCCGGCAGGGCGGCGCGAATTACTTCTCGATCGTGTTGATCGTGCTCACGTTCGTCGTGGTGCCCGCGGCCGCCTATGCGCACTACTACCGGACCCTCGACCGTCAGGGCTCGACGTAGTCGACCTCACCGTCGTCGAGCACCAGCCGGGGCCCGAGTCCCTCGGCGCCGGATGCTTCGGTGCGGAACAGCGCTTTGCCCGGTTCGGTTTTCCAGATCAACGTCGACAACGTCTCGCCGGGGAACACCGGCTTGGTGAACCGCGCGGCGATCGAGGTGATGTTGGCGGCCACACCACCGCCGAGTTCGGCGACCAGGGCGCGACCCGACACCCCGTAGGTGCACAGCCCGTGCAGGATCGGGCGGGGGAACCCGGCCAGATTGGTGGCGAACCAGGGATCGCTGTGCAGCGGGTTGCGGTCCCCGGACAGCCGGTAGATCAGCGCCTGGTCCTCGCGCGTCGGTAGGTCGACCCGCGCGTCGGGCTCGCGGTCGGGAAACTCCGGGGCTGCCGGGCGCTCCCCCTTCTCGCCGCCGAAGCCGCCCTCACCGCGGATGACCAGGTTGGTCAGTGTCTCGGCGATCAGCGTCCCGCTGTCGGGATCCTTGCCTTGGCCGCGCAGCATCAGCACGGCGTTCTTGCCCTCGCCCTTGTCCTGGATGTCGACCACCTCGCTGACCACGGACAGCTTCCCGGCCGGCGGCAGCGGCGCGTGCAACCGGACGGACTGCGAGCCGTGCAGCAGCATCGCCCAGTTGAAGCTGCCCACCTTGCCGGCCGCACCGAAGGCCGGGCAGCAGATCACCGCGTAGGTCGGCAGCACCTGCTGCGGAACGTCGTGACTGTTCTCGGTGGTGAACGGCAGGTCGTCGATGCCGGCGCCGACACCGAGCGCGTAGAGCAGAGTGTCCCGGTCTGTCCATTCGAACAGCTGCGGCTCGGTCACTGCGCCTACGGCACTGGGGTCAATCGGCATACGAGTCTCCTCCAGATTCCAAAATCGGCACTTTCTCCGAAGTAACCATCGCAAACCCTTCCCACCGACGGTGTCGGCAGGGCAGGCTATCGCCATGGCGAAGCGCACCAGGATCGGGAAGGCCCTCACTGTCTCAGTAGTGCTCGTCGCGGCGGTCCTCGTCGGGGCATGCGGCGGCAGCACCCCGCAGGCACGCAGCATCACGTTGACCTTCATCCGGAACGCGCAATCGCAGGCCAACGCCGACGGTGTCATCGACACCGTGGAGCCGGGTCCCAGCCTCACCACCGAAGGCCAGACACAGGCACAACAGCTGGCCCGTCAGGTGGGACGCAGCGACTTCGACTGGATTTACACCTCGCCCATGGCCGCCGACCAGCAGACCGCGGCGCCGTTGGCCAGCGAACTGGGTAAGCACGCCGAGATCGTGAAGGGCCTGCAGGCCATCAACGCCGGCTGGTTCAACGGCAAGCCGGAGGCGATGGCCAGTTCGACCTACCTGCTGGCGCCGGTCCGCTGGCTCGACGGCGATATCGACACCAGCATCCCGGGCTCGCTGAGCGGCACCGATTTCAATTCCCAGTTCACCGGTGCGATTCGCAAGATCTACGACAGTGGCCACAACAAGCCCGTCGTGTTCTCCCAGGGGACGGCGATCATGGTGTGGACCCTGATGAACGTCAAAAACCCCAAGACGTCGCTGCTGAACAGCCACCCTCTGCCCAATGTCGGGCGGGTGGTCATATCGGGCAACCCGGTCACCGGCTGGAAGCTGGTGGACTGGGACGGCGTGCGCAGCTTCACCTGACCCACTGTTGACGCGGGCAGCGCGTGCCGCCACGATGGGCTGCATGCGGTATGTCGTTACCGGCGGTACCGGGTTTATCGGGCGCCGAGTCGTGTCCCGGCTGTTGGACCGACAACCCGATGCGCAGGTCTGGGTGCTGGTCCGCCGGCAGTCGCTGGGGCGCTTCGAGCGCCTCGCCCTGCAGTGGGATGAGCGGGTGCGGCCGCTGGTCGGCGAGCTGCCCGAATTGCAGCTGACCGACCAGATCATCGCCGAACTCGGCACGGTCGACCATGTCGTGCACTGCGCGGCGATCTACGACATCACCGCCGGCGATGCCGAGCAGCGCGCCACCAACGTCGAAGGCACCCGCGCGGTGATCGCGCTGGCGCAGCGACTCGACGCCACCCTGCATCACGTGTCGTCGATCGCGGTGGCGGGCGACTTCCGTGGCGAGTACACCGAGGACGACTTCGACGTCGGACAGCAGTTGCCGACCCCGTATCACCAGACGAAGTTCGAGGCCGAGGCGCTGGTGCGGGCCGCCCCCGGTTTGCGGTACCGGGTGTACCGGCCCGCGGTGGTGGTGGGCGATTCGCGCACCGGTGAGATGGACAAGGTCGACGGGCCGTACTACTTCTTCGGCGTGTTGCGCAAGCTGGCCGTGTTGCCGCGGTTCACCCCGTTGATGCTGCCCGACACCGGGCGCACCAACATCGTCCCGGTCGACTACGTGGCCGACGCGCTGGTCGCACTCATCCACGCCGAGGGACGGGATCAACAGACGTTCCACCTGACCGCACCCACCACGATCGGCCTGCGTGGCATCTACCGGGGGATCGCGCGGGAGGCCGGATTGCCGCCACTGCGGGGGTCGCTGCCCCGCTCGACGGCCACCTCGGTACTCAGGGCCAGCGGCCGTGCCAAGGTGCTGCGCAACATGGCGGCCACCCAGCTGGGAATTCCCGCCGAGGTGCTCGACGTCGTCGACCTGGCGCCCACCTTCGTCAGCGACGAGACACGGAAAGTGTTGCACGACAGCGGGATCGAAGTCCCTCCGTTCGCCTCCTACGCACCCGGGTTGTGGCGGTACTGGGCCGAGCACCTGGATCCCGACCGGGCCCGGCGCGACGATCCGCGAGGTCCGCTGGTGGGCCGGCACGTCATCATCACCGGCGCGTCCAGCGGGATCGGCCGGGCCTCGGCGATCGCCGTCGCAGACCGCGGCGCAACGGTTTTCGCGCTAGCCCGCAACGGAGACGCCCTCGACCAACTGGTCGCCGACATCCGCGCCAACGGGGGCAAGGCTCACGCTTTCACCTGCGACGTCACCGATTCCGCGTCGGTGGAGCACACCGTCAAGGACATCCTGGGCCGCTTCGACCACGTCGACTATCTGGTCAACAACGCAGGCCGGTCGATCCGCCGGTCGGTGGTCAACTCCACCGATCGCCTCCACGACTACGAACGGGTGATGTCGGTCAACTACTTCGGTGCGGTGCGGATGGTGTTGGCGTTGCTGCCGCACTGGCGGGAGCGGCGGTTCGGTCACGTCGTCAACGTGTCCAGCGCCGGCGTGCTGGCCCGCAACCCGAAATACAGTTCCTACCTGCCCACCAAGGCGGCGTTGGACGCGTTCTCCGACGTGGTCTCCTCCGAGACGCTGTCCGACCACATCACCTTCACCAACATCCACATGCCGCTGGTGTCCACCCCGATGATCGTGCCGTCGAAGCGGCTCAACCCGGTGCCGGCCATCAGCGCCGAGCGCGCCGCGGCGATGGTGGTCCGAGGGCTGGTCGACAAGCCGGTGCGCATCGACACCCCGTTGGGCACTCTGGCCGAAGCCGGCAACTACTTCGCGCCGAGAACCGCGCGGCGCATTCTGCATCAGCTGTATCTGGGTTATCCCGATTCGCGTGCCGCTCGCGGCGTGGCTGAACCGATTGCGGCGCAATCCATTTCGCGACGCCCGCAGCGCCCGTCCCGGTCCGTGGTCCGAGCGGTGGGAGTGCCCCGCCCGGTCAGGCGACTGGTGCGGTTGGTGCCCGGGGTGCACTGGTAGACCCATGTCGCCGGCGCACGTTTAGCCGCACGCCACCGCGGTACGCCGCGGCCCAGCGCCATCCTGGGGGTCACCTTCGATTCGCGGTGAGCTTACTTCTCGCAGGTGAATTGGTTGACGTCGATGTAGCCGATCCGGAACATCTCGGCGCAGCCGGTCAGGTATTTGACGTAGCGCTCGTAGACTTCTTCGGACTGCAGCGCGATCGCCTGATCCCGGTGGGCTTGCAGCGCCGCCGACCAGATGTCGAGAGTCCTGGCGTAGTGCGGCTGCAGGGACTGCACCCGGGTCACGTCGAAGCCGTTGGCGGTGGCGCGCTCCTGCACCATCGGGATGGAGGGCAGCCGTCCACCCGGAAAGATCTCGGTGACAATGAATTTCACGAACCGGGCGAACTCGAAGGTCAACGGCAACCCGCGTTCCTTCATTTCCAACGGATGCAGCCCGGTGATGGTGTGCAGCAGCATGATTCCGTCGTCGGGCAGGATGCGGTGGGCGAGGGTGAAGAACGCGTCGTAGCGCTCGTGCCCGAAGTGCTCGAAGGCCCCGATGCTGACGATGCGGTCGACGGGTTCGTCGAACTGCTCCCAGCCCTGCAACAGAACCCGCTTGGCGCGCGGACTGTCCGAAGCCGCGAACAGGCGCTCGACGTGATCGGCCTGATTCTTGCTCAAGGTGAGGCCGACGACGTCGACGTCGTACTTCTGCACCGCACGCATCATGGTGGCGCCCCACCCGCAGCCGACGTCGAGCAGCGTCATCCCGGGCTGCAGCCCGAGCTTGCCCAACGCCAGGTCGATCTTGGCGATCTGCGCCTGTTCCAGCGTCATGTCCTCGCGCTCGAAGTACGCGCAACTGTAGGTCTGGGTGGGGTCGAGAAAGAGCCGGAAGAAGTCGTCGGACAGGTCGTAATGGGCTTGGACGTCGTCGAAGTGCGGCGCCAGGGCGTCTTCGGGCGGTTCGGACATCAGGCCAGCGTATCGTTACGTCGGTGAACGCGGTCTTTGCCGACGTGGACACCGGCATCGACGACGCGATCGCCTTGATCTATCTGCTGGCCAGTCCAGAGGCCGACTTGATCGGGATCGGCTCGACCTGCGGCAACATTCCGGTCGACCAGGTGTGCGCGAACAACCTCGGTCTGCTCCAACTGTGCGGCGCCGCCGGGATACCGGTGTCCCGGGGTGTCGACCAACCACTGACCGGCCCGGTTCCGTTTCGGCGAGATGGTCACGGCCTCAAGGGTTTAGGGTATGCCGAGCTGTCGGCCCCCGGCCATCCGGTCACCGAGTACGACGCCGCGACGGCATGGGTGCGCGCCGCTCGCGCCCACCCCGGCGAGTTGGTCGGACTGGTGACCGCGCCGCTGACCAATCTGGCGCTGGCACTGCGTCTGGAGCCGCAGCTGCCGATGCTGCTGCGGCGCCTGGTGATGATGGGCGGCTCATACGACGAGCAGCCGCAGCCCGAATGGAACATCAGGGTGGACCCGAAAGCAGCCGTCGACGTCTTCGCCGCGTTTGCAGACCGCCCTCCCGTGGTGTGCGGGCTGAACTTGACCCGCCAGGTCGCGATGACCCCGGAGATCCTGGCCAGGCTGTCCGGGCCGTCCCGGATCTTCCGATTCGTCCAGGACGCGTTGCGGTTCTACTTCGAGGTGCACCGCGAACGCGGCGACGGCTATCTGGCGTACATGCACGACCCGCTGGCCGCGGCGGTGGCGTTGGACCCGGAGCTGATCTCGACCCGGGCCGCGACGGTGCAGGTCGAACCCGACGGCGCGATCACGACCGATTGGACCGGGACTCGAAACCCCAACGCGCATATCGGAGTTCACGTCGATCCCATGACGTTTCTGGATCGGCTGGTGGGACGGGTGACGGCATTGGCGCACCGAGTGGGTTGACCGGGGGCTCCGGCGCAAGATTTTCGCAAGTCCCGCGCACTAACGTCGCGCTCGTCGGGTAACGGCAACAGATCGGCGAGTCCTCATGAGAAGACTGATCGTGGGTTTGGCAGTGATCGTGCTGATGGCGGGTGACGTCGCCGCGGTGACCGGCGCGGGCGCCGCTGGGGCCGCACCCGTGGCCCCGGTGCCGCTGGGCTCCTGGCCCGGCTGTCCCGAAGACCACCCGGAAGGCCCGTGCCGCTGGTGCCCGGGCGACCCTCCGGTCCAGACCGGCAACCTCCGGGTGAACCCGGTGGTGTGGGACGAGACCGTCTGTCATACCTACTACTACGTCTACTCGGGCCAGGGGAACGTGGCGCAGAACATCTGGGACGGGGAGAATCCGCCGGCTCCCCCGCCGTGGCCGCCGGGTCTCAACTTCTGCCCGATCCCGCCCTGGTGCCCCTGAGCCGGCGCGCATCACCGCCCTACGCTGCACGAACGGACAAACCGAGGGTTAAGACAGCCCAGCCGAGACCATACCGAAAAGATGGTACATCAGTCCCAAAAATACCGTGTTGAACTGTTGCGCAATTGCCCCCTCGACCCTTAATTTATTAAGCACGGTGAGATTCAGGTCACGTGTGACGAGACGGGCTACGAAACACAGACCACTCGACCAGCACCACGGGAGGCGGCCGCGCATCGCGGCTGGGAGTTAAAAAGGGGACCATTCGTGTCAGGAACACGTCCGGCCGCGCGGCGGCTGAACCTTGTCGCGGTGAGCAGTGCGCAGGATGACGGCGATCGGGCCTGGGTGTCGCAGGCTTTGTGCCGGACCAAAGACCCTGATGAGCTGTTCGTCACCGGTGCCGCGCAGCGCCAGGCCGCCGCCATGTGCCGGCACTGCCCCGTCCTGCAGCAGTGCGGTGCCGACGCCCTGGACAACCGCGTCGAGTTCGGCGTCTGGGGTGGCATGACCGAACGGCAGCGCAGGGCATTGCTCAAGGAGCACCCCGAGGTGGTGTCGTGGTCGGCCTTCCTGGACAAGCGCAAGAAGCGCTCCGTCGGATAGCCCCGCAGCCCTGAAGCCGCGCGCTTCATCATTACTTTTCTGTTACAGCAATTGCATTTCCGCAGGTCAGCGGCATTATCAGGCTTTTGCGGTTAGATCGCCGTCAAATACGGGGTTAAAACAAGACACCTGGGCCGCATCTGAGCATGTCCCCGTTGGCCGGTAGCTGCGGGAATCACTCGTAGATTCCCTCCACGTACCACCTCCGCTGCCGGTAGCAGAGCAGCAGCGCACGCTCACTTTCCAACAGCACCTGGGCGCGCGCCACCCGCCCAGGACCGGGCCGGTCATCCCACCACCGCTCGTCGACCGGCCAGGGGCCGGCCCACCAACGCAGCCGGTCGTCGCGGCCCCCCACGTTCAGTCGGGAAGGGTCGGCGGAGAACAACCCCCGGTTGGTCACCCGGATCGGGTTGCCTTGCCCGTCTACCAGTTCCACCGGGTCGTCGAGCAGCACCGCCGGCGACGGAGCGGGCAATTGTCCCGGCCAGGGCTGAGCTGGGTCGGCGGCGAGCACCGGCTCGTCCCCCAGCGGGGTCAGGGTGATGCGCTCGGCCGGCCCACGGCCGCCGGCCAGCACCGGCACCTGCACCGCCTCCGGACCGAGCAGACCCTGGACCCGCACCAGCGCCCGTCGGGCCCGGAGCCGGTCTTCCTCCCCGAGACCGCCCCACAGCGGCAGTTGCAGCGCCTCGGCCGAAACCACCTCGACCGCCTGCAGCCGCAGCAGCGTCACCGGCGCGTCCAGGGGCCGGCCGCGCGCGAGCCGATGACTCAACCACCCGTCCAGCTGCCAGCGCACCCGGTCGGCGGTGGCGTCCTCGGTCAACGGTTCGGCGCACCGCCATACCCGGCTCAGTTCTTCCCCGGTGGCGGTGACGGCGTGAATGGCCAGCCGGGTGCATCCCACCCCGGAGGCCAGCAGCACCTGATGCAGCGAGGCGGCCAGTGACCGTCCGGCGAAAGCCGCGGCGTCGACCCGGTCGATCGGCGGGTCGCAGTCCAGCACGGCCTCGAGTTCCGGCGGTGGCTCCCGCCCGGACGGCGCCCGTTCCGGCTCGCCGCGGGCGAACCGGTGCGCGGTCACCGCGTCGGCCCCGAACCGGGAGGCGACGTCGGTACGAGACAGCGCCGCGAACTGACCGATAGTGCGAATCCCCATGCGCCACAACAGGTCCACGAGTTCCTCCCGGCCCGCACCGGACAGGCTGGGCTCGGTGGCCAGTTGGCGGATCGACAGCGCCGCCAAGAACCGCGCGTCGCCTCCCGGTTGCACGACGCGGCCGGCCCGCGCGGCGAAGACCGCGGTGGACAGACCGTCGGCGATCCCGACCTGACACTCGGCACCGGCGGCGGACACCGCGTCGATCATCTTCTCGGCGGCCAGCTTCTCGGACCCGAAGAACCTGGCCGCTCCGCGCACCGGCAGCACCAGCAGCCCGGGTCGCAGCACCTCGGCCCGGGGCACCAGGTCGTCCACCGCGGCGATCACCCCTTCGAAGAACCGGGCGTCGCGGTCGGCGTCGGCGGGCGCGAGGTGCAGTTGCGGGCACCGGGCCGCCGCCTCCCGGCGCCGCAGCCCGCGCCGCACTCCGAACGCGCGGGCCGTCGCCGAGCAGGCGATAACCCGGTTGGCCAACGTGACCGCGACCGGTGCCGTCGCGGGCTGGCCGGCGGCCGCCGCCGCTGCGACCGCGGGCCAATCCATGCACCAGATCGCCAGCACCCGAGAATCAGGCACCGCAATTCACCCGGTTCGCCAGCGGCCGATCGTCCGCCCCCCGGCGCACACCTGCAGCCGCACCCCGTTGATGCGCCCGAACCCAGGCACGGGCTTGCCCGTCCCGAAAGGCGTGGTGATGTCGTAGCCGCAGATCCGGGCCTCCAGTCGTGTCGATGCTCCTTCCCAATCTCCGTCGGTGACCAGCACCGTGCATCCTTTGCTGCGGGCACGGGCCACCACCGCCCGCGCCCGGGTCCGCGTCACCCGGCGCCCACCCAGGCCGAGAACCACCAGATCCATGCCGTCGATCAGCACCGCGGCCACCTCCACCGGATCGTTGCCGGGATCGGGAATCACGGCCAGCCGACTCAGATCCGCCCCCATCTCCACCGCAGCCAGCAACCCGATATCGGGCTGACCGACGATCACCGCGTTACCGCCGTCGGCCGTCACCGTGGCCACCATGCGCAGCAGCAGGGACCGCGCCCCGGACAACACCGCCACCGTTCCCCGCGGCACCAGCGCGCGCTCCGTCGGCAACAGGGCGTCCGCCTGGGCGGGATCCTTTCCGGACAGCGCAGCCATCTTCTGCCGGAGCTGTTTCAGCTGTTCAGCACGCTGGTCGGACGCCAAAGCCGCGGTCATGACCAGCCTCCCGACACCCATTCATTCGAAAATATGTTCGATAAAGGTGAGTAAACACCGACCCTCCGACAACCGTCAAGAAACGCGAGAGGCTGCTTTATGCGCCCGATGCTGGTGTGGCTGCTGGCATGTAATGGGGATCTGCCGGTGGTCACACCAGCCCCACTGGACACACGCGGAGTTTGAATGTGAACCCTGGGCCTTCAGCGTGAAATCTCGGCGGGATTTTCGCCGGCCGTTTTCCCGCCGTGAGCTCACCCCGACCAGCAGGCACCCGAATCGGCGGCAGCAGCAATACTTTCAGCCATGCCCCTGGATCCAGCAAGCATTCTCCTGACCGACCGGGTCGCAGTCGTGACCGGCGGTGGCGCCGGTATCGGCCGCGGCATCGCCGCGGGTCTGACCGCGTTCGGCGCCAAGGTGGCGATCTGGGAACGCAACCCCGAATCGTGCGCATCGGCCGCCGAGGCGATCGGCGCGCTGGGCATTCCGACCGACGTGCGCGACAGCGCCGCCGTCGACGCCGCACTTGCCCGGACCGTAGCCGAACTCGGACCGGTCACCATCCTGGTCAACAACGCGGGCGGCGTCTTCTGGTCGGGCATTCTCGACACCAGCGAGAACGGCTGGGACGCGCTGTACCGGTCCAACTTGCGTCATGTCTACCTGTGCACCCAACGGGTGGCGCGCGGCATGGTGGAGCAGAAGTTGACCGGCAGCATCATCAGCGTCACGTCGATCGAAGGGGTGCGCGCCGCACCGGGCTACGCCACCTACGCCGCGGCCAAGGCCGGGGTCATCAACTACACCAAGACCGCAGCGCTCGAACTCGCACCGCACGGCATCCGGGTCAATGCGCTGGCGCCCGACATCACTCTCACCGAAGGCATCGCGGCGATGGCACCCCCGGGCTCCGAGGAGCGGTTCGGCCTGACCGTGCCGCTGGGACGCGCCGGTCATGTCGACGAGATGGCCGGCGCCGCAGTGTTTCTCGCCTCGGACATGGCCAGCTACATCACCGGGCAGACAATCCACGTCGACGGCGGCACGCACGCGGCAAGCGGCTGGTATCACCACCCCGAGACCGGCGGCTACGCGCTCGGCCCGGCCAGCGGTTAGGCGCCCTGTCCAGGACGAGCAACGCGGCGCAGGGTCGCCCGATCAGATGGCTGCGACGCCCGTCGGCACCGGAAACCCGGAAGGCAACGCGACGCCCGGCATATAGCGCTGGAAAAGCGAGGTGGCGATGGCCGCGACGTCGTCGGACAGCGGATACATGTGCCGATACTGCAAGACCTGTTTGCCGACCAGCCCGAGCCGCTCCTGGAAGCTCGGCACCCGGGCCGGATCCAGCAACGGGCTGTTGAATGGCGCACGGTCGGCGCGCTGGAACTCGAAGGCGGCGCTGATCCGCGCCTCGGTTCCCAGCCGGCAGCCGCGCCCGCCCCAGTGCAGCACCGCCTGGTTCCAGGCCAACATCGAACCCGCCGTCGCCGGCAGTGCCCGGATGTCCTGCGGGTTGTAGACGGTGGTGTTGTTCTCCCCGTCCCAGCGACGTTGCCGGAACCGGTCGTCGAGGTGGGCGGGCAGCATGTACATGCATCCGTTGAGCGGCGTGGCGTCGGTGAACGGCAACCACACGGTCAGGGTGTGCGGCGAGTTGTCGGGATCCAGCGTGGTCATCAACCGGTCGCGGTGCGGACCCCAACCCACGGAGTTCTCGCTGGGGTTGACGTGCCAGACCCAGAAGTCGGGCAGCGCCCAGTAGTCCGCGCCGAGCACGCCGGTCAGGAACTCGGACAGTCCCTGAAACGCCAGCCACAACTCGTCGTAGACGAACGCGAACGCCAACGGGATCCCGTGCCGGGACAGCGTCGACACGGCCGCGCGGATGGGTGCGACGGTCGCTTCCGACAGCACTCCGGGTACCTGCACATAACCCTCGCGCTTCAGATCGGCCAGCAGGGGCTCGACCCGACCGACCGTCGCCGGTGCGCCGGGTCTGCCCGACTCGATCGACAACCCAGGGCACAGCTCGCCCCAGAATTCGCGACGCTCCGCCTGAGCAGCTGAAAGGGCAGCGATCATCGCGACATCGTAACCCGCATCGCGGGCGGCAGCGGCCGGATTACTCCCACTCGATGGTGCCGGGCGGTTTGCTGGTGACGTCCAGTACCACCCGATTGACTTCGCGAACCTCGTTGGTGATCCGGGTCGAGATCCGCTCGAGCACCTCGTAGGGCACCCGGGTCCAGTCGGCGGTCATGGCGTCCTCGCTGGACACCGGACGCAGCACGATCGGATGCCCGTAGGTACGTCCGTCGCCTTGCACACCCACCGAGCGCACGTCGGACAATAACACCACCGGGCACTGCCAGATCTGGTGGTCCAGGCCGGCCGCGGTCAGTTCCTCGCGCACGATCGAGTCGGCGCGCCGCAGCGTCTCCAACCGCTCGGCGGTCACCTCACCGACGATCCGGATGCCCAGTCCCGGACCCGGAAACGGTTGGCGCGCAACGATTTCCTCGGGCAGGCCGAGTTCCCGTCCGACCGCGCGCACCTCGTCTTTGAACAGCAGCCGCAACGGCTCGACGAGCTTGAATTTCAGGTCGTCGGGCAGGCCACCGACGTTGTGGTGGCTCTTGATGTTCGCGGTGCCACTGCCGCCGCCGGATTCCACCACGTCCGGATACAGCGTGCCCTGCACCAGGAACTCGACCTCGGCGTCCTCTTCTTTCACGACATCGAGCACCGCGCCCTCGAACGCCCGGATGAACTGGCGGCCGATGATCTTGCGTTTGCCCTCCGGGTTGCGCACCCCCGACAACGCATCCAGGAAGGTTTGCGCGGCGTCCACGGTGACCAGATGGGCGCCGGTGGCCGCGACGAAATCGCGCTCCACCTGCGCGCGCTCGCCGGCCCGCAGCAACCCGTGGTCGACGAACACACAAGTCAGGCGGTCACCGATGGCACGCTGCACCAGCGCGGCGGCCACCGCGGAATCCACCCCACCGGACAGGCCGCAGATCGCGTGACCCTCGCCAATCTGCGCGCGCACCTGCTCGACCAATGCAATGGCGATGTTGGCGGGCGTCCATTCCGAGCCGATCCCGGCGAACTCGTGCAGGAACCGGCTGAGCACCTGCTGGCCGTGCGGCGTGTGCATGACCTCCGGGTGGTACTGCACGCCGGCCAGACGACGCTCCCGGGACTCGAACGCCGCCACCGCCGCGCCGGCGCTGCTGGCCACCACGTCGAATCCCTCCGGCGCCGCGGTGACCGCGTCACCGTGGCTCATCCATACCGGCTGCACCGCAGGCAGATCCGAATGTAGTTGACCACCAAGGACTTTCAGTTCGGTGCGGCCGAACTCGCTGGTGCCGGTGCGGGCGACGGTGCCGCCGAGCGCGGCCGCCATGGCCTGAAACCCGTAGCAGATCCCGAATACCGGCACCCCGATGTCGAACAGCGCCGGATCCAGTTGCGGGGCGCCCTCGACGTAAACGCTGGACGGCCCGCCGGAAAGCACCACCGCCAGCGGATCCCGGTCCCGGATCTCCTCGATCGTGGCGGTATGAGGGACGACCTCGGAAAATACCCGTGCTTCGCGGACCCTGCGGGCGATCAACTGGGCGTACTGTGCACCGAAGTCGACCACCAACACGGGCCGCGGCGAGGCTGATTCCACGGGCACCGAGTTTAGTGGTTGGCCGAGCTTGGGTAGGCACCCTGCGAGGCAACGACGGCAAGCACTGTCGGAACTGCGCGACAGGATGCGAACTGCTGGCGCCGATTCCTGCGAAAGTGAGGTTCCCGTGCTGGGTCTGCCCGACAAGGTGCGTGCGTGTTTGTTCGACCTCGACGGGGTGCTCACCGATACCGCGGGTGTGCACACCAAGGCGTGGAAGCAGATGTTCGATGCTTTCCTCTCCGAACGGGCCGAACGCGAGGGCGAGGAGTTCGTGCCCTTCGATCCGGAGTCCGACTACCGCCAGTACGTGGACGGCAAGAAGCGCGAGGACGGGGTGCGCTCGTTCCTGGAGAGCCGCGACATCGACTTACCCGACGGTGATCCCGATGATCCGGGCGACAAGGACACGGTGCACGGGCTGGGCACCCGCAAGAACGACATGTTCCAGAAGGTGCTGCACGAGGACGGCGTCAAGGTCTTCGAAGGATCGCGGCGCTACCTGGAGGCGGCAGCCGAAGCCGGCCTGGCCATCGCGGTGGTGTCGTCGAGTGCCAACACCCGCGATGTTCTGGAGATCACCGGACTGGACCGGTTCGTCGAAAAACGGGTGGACGGTGTCACGTTGCGGGAGGAGAACATCACCGGCAAACCCGCCCCGGATCCCTACCTGCGCGGGGCGGAGTTGCTCGAGGTCGAACCCGAAGCGGCGGCGGTGTTCGAGGACGCGATTTCCGGTGTGCAGGCCGGGCGGGCCGGTAACTTCGGCATCGTGGTCGGTGTCGACCGGGTGGGCCAGGCCGAAGACCTGCGTCGCAACGGCGCCGACGTGGTGGTGACCGATCTGGCCGAGCTTCTCGACGACGACGGGGAACAGTCGTGATTTCCCAGGAATCCTTCCCCGTCGAGCCGTGGCAGATTCGTGAGACCCAACTCAACCTGAACGTGCTGGCCCAGTCGGAGTCGGTGTTCGCCTTGTCCAACGGGCACATCGGATTGCGCGGCAACCTCGACGAGGGGGAGCCCTACGGTCTGCCGGGCACCTATCTGAATTCCTTCTACGAGATCCGGCCGCTGCCGTACGCCGAGGCGGGATACGGATACCCCGAGGGCGGGCAGACCGTCGTCGACGTCACGAACGGCAAGATCATCCGGCTGATGGTCGACGACGAGCCCTTCGACGTCCGCTACGGCGAATTACTGGACCACGAACGGATTCTCGACTTGCGTGCCGGCACGATGACCCGCTGCGCGCGCTGGCGCTCCCCCACCGGCAAGCAGGTCGAGGTGACCTCCACCCGGCTGGTCTCGCTGGTGCACCGCAGTGTGGCAGCCATCGAGTACGTGGTCGAGGCCATCGACGACTTCTCCCGCGTGACGGTGCAGTCCGAACTGGTCACCAACGAGGATCAGCCGCAGACCTCCGACGACCCGCGGGTGGCGGCCATCCTGGAGAATCCGCTGGAGGCCGTCGACCACGAAAGCAAGGACTGCCGAGCAATTCTCATGCACCGGACGCGCAGCAGCGCGCTGATGATGGCGGCCGCCATGGACCATGAGATCGAGGTCGAGGGACGCTACGAGGTCACCACCGACGCCCGACCGGACCTGGCCCGCATCACGTTCATCTGTGGTCTGCGCCCCGGGCAGAAGCTGCGCATCGTCAAGTACCTGGCCTACGGTTGGTCGAGCCTGCGGTCGCGGCCGGCGCTGCGCGACCAGGCCGCCGCGGCGTTGACCAGCGCGCGCTACAGCGGTTGGCAGGGTCTGGTAGACGGGCAACGTGCCTACCTGGACCTGTTCTGGGACGCCGCCGACGTGGAAGTCGAAGGCGACCCGGAGAGTCAGCAGGCGGTGCGGTTCGGGATGTTTCATCTGTTGCAAGCCAGCGCCCGCGCCGAGCGGCGGGCCATCCCCAGCAAGGGGCTCACCGGAACCGGTTACGACGGCCACGCCTTCTGGGACACCGAGGCTTTCGTGCTACCGGTACTCACCTACACCGCCCCGCACGCGGTCGCCGACGCCTTACGGTGGCGAGCCTCCACGCTGGACCTGGCCAAGGAGCGCGCCGCCGAACTCGGCCTGGACGGCGCGGCTTTCCCGTGGCGCACCATTCGCGGTCAGGAATGCTCGGCGTACTGGCCGGCCGGCACGGCGGCCTGGCACATCAACGCCGACATCGCGATCGCCTTCGACCGCTACCGGGTCATCACCGGCGACGACTCGCTGGAAGAGGAATGCGGTCTGCCGGTGCTGATCGAAACCGCCCGACTGTGGATGTCGCTGGGACACCACGACCGTAACGGCGTCTGGCACCTCGACGGGGTCACCGGTCCCGACGAGTACACCGCGATCGTGCGCGACAACGTCTTCACCAACTTGATGGCAGCCAACAATCTGCGCATCGCCGCCGACGCCGCCAAGCGCCACCCCGACAAGGCGGGCGGGATGGGGGTCACCACCGAGGAGATGGCCGCCTGGCGCGACGCGGCCGACTCGGTGAACATCCCTTACGACGAGGAACTGGGCGTCCATCAGCAGTGCGAAGGGTTTACCACCTTCGCCGAATGGGACTTCGAGACGAACACCACCTACCCGCTGCTGCTGCACGAACCGTACGTGAAGCTCTATCCCGCACAGGTGATCAAGCAGGCCGACCTGGTGCTGGCCATGCAGTGGCAGAGCAGCGCCTTCACCCCGGAGCAGAAGGCTCGCAACGTCGACTACTACGAGCGCCGCACGGTGCGCGACTCGTCGCTGTCGGCCTGCTCCCAGGCGGTGATGTGCGCCGAGGTCGGGCACTTGGAGCTGGCCCACGACTACGCCTACGAGGCCGCGCTGATCGATCTGCGCGACCTGCACGAGAACACCCGCGACGGCCTGCACATGGCTTCGCTGGCCGGGGCGTGGATGGCGCTGGTCGTGGGTTTCGGTGGGTTGCGCGACGACGAGAATGTACTGTCGCTGGACCCGCAATTGCCCGACGGCATCTCACGATTGCGATTCCGGTTGCGCTGGAAGGGTTTCCGGCTGACCGTCGACACCGATCATGAAAACGTGTGCTACACGTTGCGCGACGGACCACGCACCGAGTTGATCATTAAGCACGCCGGTGAGGAGGTCACCCTCAACACCGAAGAATCAGCGACCTTCCCGGCGCGGGAGCGCAAGGCGTTGCTGCCGCCGCCGCCGCAACCGCCGGGGCGCGACCCGTTGCGCCGGCGGTCCCTGGCGCGGGCGTCGGATTGAGCCGCCGCAACAATCCCAATCAGCCTCAGTCGGGTTCCATCATCCGGGCGGCCTCGGCGAGCACCGCCTGACGCAGATCGGCCTCGGGCAACTCCTCGAGACCCGTCGCGGTACGCAGCATCGGTTCGAACAACCGCCAACCCATCTGCAGCGCAAGGGCATTGGCGACTGCCAGCCGGGCTGTCGGGTGATCTTCGAAGCGGGTCAGCACATCTTCGAGCAGCGGGGCGATGTTGGGGAAACGGGTCTGCAACTGCTGTGCCGGGTAGCCGTCGAGCAGCGCCCGTGCCCACACCCGCATCTGGCGGTCCATCGCCTTCTCCACCACCTCGGGGGAGGCGTCGGACGCGAGCAGTTCGGTCAGGTTGGCGCCCAGATAGTCCAGCACGGCCCCGACCAACCGTTCCTTGGCGCCGAAGTGACGAAACACCAAGCCGTGGTTGACTTTTGACCGGGCAGCAATGTCGCGGATCGACGTTGCCGCCGGGCCGCGCTCGGCGAACAGGTCGGCGGCGGCCCGCAAGACCGCCGCGGCCACCTCTTCCTTTCCGGTGGGAATCGGGCCGCGCGAAGTGCCGGCCGACCGTGTAGTCACGCGTCTACATTAGCCCTTGCCGTCGCATAGTCAGCCGACTACACTCTGCCTTGTGTAGTCAGATGACTACACTTCCTTGTAGAGGACGGCCACCATGACCAACCAGATGACAGTGCAGAAACTGGGCAGCCGCATCGGCGCCGAAATCGCCGGCGTGCGCCTGGACGGCGATCTGCCCGACGCCGCGGTCGAAGAGATCCGCGACGCGCTGCTGACCCACAAGGTCATCTTCTTCCGCAACCAGCACCACCTCGACGACGCCCGGCAACTCGCCTTCGCCGCACTGCTCGGCACCCCGATCGGCCACCCGGCGGCCGTCGCGTTCGCGCCGGACGCGCCGGTCATCACCCCGATCAACTCCGAGTTCGGCAAGGCCAACCGCTGGCACACCGATGTCACCTTCGCCGCCAACTACCCCGCGGCCTCGATCCTGCGCGCGGTCACGCTGCCCAGCTACGGCGGCTCGACGTTGTGGGCCAACACCGCAACCGCCTACGCCGCACTGCCCGAGCCGCTGAAGTGTCTGGTCGACAACCTGTGGGCGTTGCACACCAACCGCTACGACTATCTGGATAAGGCAGTCAACACCGAACCGACGACCGACGCGCAGCGGGCGTTCCGGGAGGTGTTCGAGAAGCCGGACTACCGCACCGAGCACCCGGTGGTGCGTGTGCACCCCGAAACCGGTGAACGCACCCTGGTCGCCGGTGACTTCGTCCGCAACTTCGTCGGCCTGGACAGCCAGGAATCCAGCGCGCTGTTCGACCTATTACAGCGCCGAATCACCGTGCCGGAGAACACCATTCGGTGGAACTGGGCGCCCGGTGACGTCGCCATCTGGGACAACCGGGCCAGCCAGCACCGGGCCGTCGACGACTACGACAACCAACACCGGTTGATGCACCGGGTCACCCTGATGGGCGATGTGCCCGTCGACGTGCACGGGCAGCGCAGCCGGGTGGTCAGCGGGGCGCCGCTGGCGCTGGCCGGCTGAGTCAGCCGGTCTTGGTAACCGGCTCGATCGGCAGCCAGCGCAGCGCGCCCGGCGCGTCGGCCGGCACCACCGGGTGCTCGGGCTCGATCGGGTCGAGCCGGCGGTAGTCGTCGCCCTGCAGCGGCCGCAGGTCGTCCTGGCCCTTGTTCGGCCACAGCGACGCGGCCCGCTCGGCTTGGGCGGTGATCGACAGCGACGGGTTGACGCCCAGGTTCGCCGAGATCGCTGCGCCGTCGACGACGAACATCGTCGGGTAGCCGTAGACGCGGTGATACGGGTCGATGACTCCGTTGGCGGGGCTGTCGCCGATGGCCGCGCCGCCCAGGAAGTGGGCGGTCAGCGGGATGTTGAACAGCTCGCCCCAGGTGCCGCCGGCCACGCCGTCGATCTTCTCGGCGATACGGCGCGTCACCTGGTTGCCGACCGGGATCCAGCTGGGGTTGGGCTCGCCGTGGCCCTGCTTGCTGGAGAACCAGCGGATGCCCAGCTTGCCCCGCTTGGTGAACGTGGTGATCGAGTTGTCCAGGTGTTGCATCACCAACGCGATCATGGTGCGTTCACTCCACTGTTTGGGGTAGAGCAGCCGCAGCATCTTCCGCGGATCCTCGCCGGCTTGGTCCAGCAACTGCCGCCAGCGCGGCACGTCGGTCCCCTCCGGCCCGGTCCCGTCGGTCATCAACGTCTGCAGCAACCCCATCGCGTTGGAGCCCTTGCCGTACCGGACCGGCTCGACGTGGGTGTCCGACGTCGGATGGATCGACGAGGTGATCGCCACCCCGTGCGTCAAATCCAGCTCCGGGTTCACGCTCAGTGTCGCCGCGCCGACGATCGACTCGGAGTTGGTCCGGGTCAGCACGCCCAGCTTTTCGGAGAGCCGCGGTAGCTTGCCCTTGTCGCGCATGTTGAACAACAGATGCTGGGTTCCCCAGGTGCCGGCGGCCAGGATCAGGTTCGCCGCGGTGTAGGTGCGGCGGTCGCGGCGCAGCCAACTGCCGGTGCGCACCGTCTTGACCTCCCACAGCCCGTCGGCGCGCTGTTCGAACCCTTTCACCGTCGTCATCGGAATCACTTCGGCCCCAGCCGATTCCGCCAACGCGAGATAGTTCTTCAACAGCGTGTTCTTGGCGCCGTATCGGCAGCCGGTCATGCAGCACCCGCACTCCAGGCATCCGGTGCGCGCCGGTCCGGCACCGCCGAAGTACGGGTCGGGCACCGTCACGCCCGGCGTCTTCTGCCCGTCGGCGCCGAAGAACACCCCGACCGGGGTGGGCACCCAGGTGTCGCCGCAACCCATCTCCTCGGCAACCTCTTTGACGATGCGGTCGGCGTCGGTGAACGTCGGGTTGTAGACGACGCCCAGCATCCGCTGGGCTTGCTCGTAGTGCGGCATCAGTTCGTCGCGCCAGTCGGTGATGTGCTTCCACTGCTGGTCGTTGAAGAACGGCTCAGGCGGGATGTAGAGGGTGTTGGCGTAGTTCAGCGAGCCGCCACCGACGCCGGCGCCCGCCAGGATCAGCACGTTCTTCAGCGGGTGGATGCGCTGGATGCCGTAGCAGCCGAGCCTCGGCGCCCAAAGGAATTTACGCAGGTCCCACGAGGTTTTCGCGAACTGGTCGTCTTCGTAGCGGCGGCCGGCTTCGAGCACACCTACCCGGTAGCCCTTCTCTGTCAGGCGCAGCGCGCTGACGCTGCCGCCAAAACCCGAACCGATGATCAGGACGTCGTAATCCGGTTTCATGGCTGCATAGCCTACGGCGAGCAGACGCAGAATCGCACAAATCCCATGGCAGGAGCGCGATTCTGCGTCTGCTCGCGGCCCGCGCCAAACTAGCTGGCGACGGTCAGGCCGACTTTCTGAAACTCTTTGAGATCGCAGTACCCGGCTTTTGCCATCGCCCGACGCAGCCCGCCGACCAGATTCAGGGTGCCGAACGGGTCATCCGACGGGCCGTTGAGGACCCGCTCCAGCGGCGGCCGTTCGCCCAGCGCGATCTGCAGCAGCGCCCCGCGCGGCAACGACGGGTGCGCCGCGGCCGACGGCCAGAACCAGCCCTCTCCCAGCGCCTCGGCGGCCTCGGCCAGCGGGGTGCCCAGCACCACCGCGTCGGCGCCGCACGCGATCGCCTTGGCCAGCTCGCCGGAATTGTGGATGTCGCCGTCGGCCAGCACGTGCACGTAGCGCCCGCCGGTCTCGTCGAGGTATTCGCGCCGCGCGGCCGCGGCGTCGGCGATCGCGGTGGCCATCGACACGCTGATGCCCAGCACCTCGTCGGTGGTGGTCACGCCGCGGGTGGCGCCGTAGCCGACGATCACCCCGGCCGCACCGGTGCGCATCAGGTGCAGCGCGGTGCGGTGGTCCTGCACCCCGCCGGCGACCACCGGGATGTCGAGTTCGGAGATGAAGCTCTTCAGGTTCAGCGGCTCACCGTCGCGCGCCACCCGCTCGGCCGAGACGATGGTGCCCTGGATGACCAGCAGGTCCACCCCGGCCTGCACCAGCACCGGCGTCAGCGCCTGCGCGTTCTGCGGGCTGACCCGCACCGCAGTCGTCACCCCGGCCTCCCGGATGCGGGCCACCGCGGCGCCGAGCAGTTCGGGATTCAGCGGGGCCGCGTGCAGCTCCTGCAGCAACCGGATCGCCGCCGACGGTTCGGGTTCCTTGCTGGCGGCCTCGACCAGCTGAGCGACCTTGGCCTGCACGTCGGCATGCCGGCCGATCAGCCCCTCGCCGTTGAGCACCCCCAGACCGCCCAGCCGGCCCAGCTCGATGGCGAACTCCGGAGATACCAGGGCGTCGGTGGGGTGGGCCAGCACCGGGATCTCGAAGCGGTAGGCGTCCAGTTGCCAGGCGGTGGAGACGTCCTGCGACGATCGGGTGCGCCGCGACGGCACGATGTTGATCTCACTGAGTTCATAGGTGCGACGGGCGTTGCGGCCCATGCCGATTTCGACCATGGCCAATTCGCTGTTCACCGCGCGTAGTAATTGGGCGCTTCGACCGTCATCGCGACGTCGTGCGGGTGGCTTTCCTTCAGGCCCGCCGGTGTGATCCGGACGAACTGCGCCTGCTGCAGCACCTCGATGGACGGCGAGCCGGTGTAACCCATCGCCGCGCGCAACCCGCCGGTCAGCTGGTGGATCACCGACGCCAGCGGACCTCGGAACGGTACCCGTCCCTCGATGCCCTCGGGCACCAGCTTGTCCTCGGAGAGCGCGTCGTCGGCGAAGTAGCGGTCCTTGGAGTACGACTTGCCACCGCCGCGACCCTGCATGGCGCCCAACGACCCCATGCCGCGGTAGCTCTTGTACTGCTTGCCGTTGACGAAGATCAGCTCGCCGGGCGCCTCTGCTGTGCCGGCCAACAGTGAGCCCAGCATGGCGGTCGACGCGCCGGCGGCCAGCGCCTTGGCGATGTCGCCGGAATACTGCAGCCCGCCGTCGGCGATCACCGGCACACCCGCCGGGGCGCACACCGCGACCGCCTCCAGAATCGCCGTGATTTGTGGGGCCCCGACCCCGGCGACCACCCGGGTGGTGCAGATCGAACCCGGGCCCACGCCGACCTTCACCGCGTCGGCACCGGCGTCGACCAGCGCCGCGGCCGCCGAGCGGGTCGCGACGTTGCCGCCGACCACCTCGACCCGTTCACCGACCTCGAGTTTGAGCTTGTTCACCATGTCCAGCACCAGGCGGTTGTGCGCGTGCGCGGTGTCCACCACCAGCACGTCCACTCCGGCGTCGACCAGCATCATCGCCCGTACCCAGGCGTCGCCGCCGACCCCGACGGCCGCCCCGACCAGCAATCGGCCGTCGCTGTCCTTGGTGGCCAGCGGGTGTTGCTCGGTTTTGACGAAGTCCTTGACGGTGATCAGCCCGGTCAGCCGGCCGCGGCCGTCGACGATCGGCAGCTTCTCGATCTTGTTGCGGCGCAACAGGCCCAGCGCCGCCGACGCGCTGACACCCTCCTGGGCGGTGATCAGCGGCGACTTGGTCATCACTTCGGCGACCTGCTTGTTCTGGTCGACCTCGAAGCGCATGTCGCGGTTGGTGATGATCCCGACGAGGGCGCCGTCGTCGTCGACGACCGGCAGACCCGAGATCCGGAACCTCGCGCACAGCGCGTCTACCTGGGCCAGCGTGTTGTCGGGGCGGCAGGTGACCGGGTCGGTGACCATGCCGGCCTCGGAGCGTTTGACCATCTCGACCTGCCCGGCCTGCTCGGCGACCGGCAGGTTGCGGTGCAGCACACCCATGCCGCCGGCGCGGGCCATGGCGATCGCCATGCGCGACTCGGTGACGGTGTCCATCGCGGAGCTGACCAGCGGCACCTTGAGCCGGATCCGCTTGGTGAGCTGGCTGGCGGTGTCGGCGGTGGCGGGCACCACATCCGAGGCGGCCGGCAGCAGCAGGACGTCGTCGAACGTCAGTCCCAGCATCGCGATCTTGTGCGGGTCGTCGCCGCCGGTCGGTACCGACTCCTCGGACAGCCCGCCGACCCGCACGTAGGAGCTGCCGACCAGGTCGGAGCTGTCTTCGAGGCCGGACATGCCACGGGACATCGGCGAGGCCCTCCATATGCATGCTGGGTTGGAAAACATAATCCTATCGGCTCCCAGACGCTGTCCGGCTCACGGCTTCTGCGCGGCGCGCCACCGGCGGCGCGCGTCGGCAATTTCTGGCGTTATCACTGCCGTGCTGCGTAGGCTATGGGGGTGCGCGACCACCTCCCGCCGGGTTTGCCGCCCGATCCCTTCGCCGACGACCCATTGGACCCGTCGGCTGCTCTGGATGCCGTCGAGCCCGGTCAGCCGCTCGACCAACAGGAGCGGATGGCCGTCGAAGCCGACCTGGCCGACTTGGCCGTCTACGAAGCACTGCTGGCCCACAAGGGAATCCGCGGACTCGTGGTGTGCTGCGACGAATGCCAGCAGGATCACTATCACGACTGGGACATGCTGCGCGCCAACTTGCTGCAGCTGCTGATCGACGGCACCGTCCGCCCGCACGAGCCGGCTTACGACCCCGAACCGGACGCCTACGTCACGTGGGATTACTGCCGCGGATACGCCGACGCCTCGCTCAACGAAGCGACGTCAGACGCCGACGGATTCCGCCGCCACCTCTAGACCTACGGCGCTTCGCCCGTCGGGAACGATGTTCTCGGCCTGGGCTGTCCCGTTGTCCTGTCCCACGATTCGCCTGACGGTGTCTGCTGCGTCGGCGACGCGGGTACGCCGGGCGCTGCCGCGGGTGTGCTGGGTGTCGTGGTGGTCGTCGTGGTGGTGGTGGGTTTGGTGGTCGTGGTGGTCGGGACGGGACTGGGCGAGGTCGTGGCGGTCGACGGGGTCGCCGTTGGTGACCCGACCGGGCCGGTGGACTCCGGTAGCTCCGAGGGAGGCTGGATCGCCGACGGCGGCGACTGCGGGACCGGAGCCGACGGCGGCGACTGCGGGACCGGAGCCGAGGGCGGCGCCAACGACTCGGCCGGGGCGCGCGGCACGGCCAGCTCCGCGCTCGCCGTCGGGTCGCGCTTTTCCACCTTGGTGTTGAGCTGGTTCACCTCCGCCAGCAGACCCTTCCGGCGGCTGCCGTCGTTGACCCCTTGCACAGTGGTGCTGACCTCCGCCAACTGCGTCTGCGCCTGATCCCATTGACCCTGGGCGATCATCTGCTCGACTTTGGCCAGATCGGCCTTGGCGGACAACTCGATCTGGTCGTCACTGACCCTGGGTTCGTTGAACATCATGGCGTGCAGCCCGTAGAGGAAGTCGCCCGGTTTGGCGTCGGCGACCACCGCACCGAACCCGCTGAGCGCCAGCAGGGTCGCGGCCACCGAACCCACCGCGGCCAGGCCGCTGCGTCGCCGGCGCGGCCGCAGCATCCCCTCCCGCAGCGCGTCTTCGGCTTCGTCCTGGGACACCAGCGCGCTCGCCGGCGGCCAGCGCAGGTCATCGCGCCAATTACCCAGCAACAGGGCAAGCGCTTCGTCTTCGAAGTTTGCCGGATGGACGAAGTGGTCTTCGGTACGCGCCGCCAGCGCATCGAGCAGCAAGTCGGTGTGGGTCACCTCGTCCAGGGCGGGTCGGCCCCGGCGGGCATCGGAATCGGAGTTACGCATATTCACCTGCCGCGACGATTTCGTCTCTCAACCGTTGAAGGGCGCGGTGCTGGGCTACCCGGACCGCTCCCGTGGTGCTTCCGACCGCCGCAGCGGTCTCCTCGGCGCTCAGCCCGACCACGACGCGCAGAATCAGGATCTCGCGTTGCTTGGCCGGAAGGATCTCGAGCAATTCGTTCATCCGGGTCACCGAATCGGCTTCGATGGCCATCTGTTCCGGACCGGCGTCGTGGGACCGCCGCTCGGGGACCTCTTCGGCCGGATAGGCGAGGTCGCGGCCGGCGGCACGATGGGCGTCCGCGACTTTGTGTGCTGCGATGCCGTACAGAAAGGCCAGGAACGGGCGTCCTCGGTCTCGGTAGCGCGGCAGCGCCGTGATGGTCGCCAAGCACACCTCCTGCGCCACGTCATCTGCTGACAGGCCACCCCGTTCGACCGTGCCGACCCGCGCTCGGCAATATCGGACGACGATCGGACGGATGGTCTCCAGCACCTCCCGCAATGCATTCCGGTCCCCTGCCGCGGCTTCCGCAACCACGACGTCGAGACGTTCTCCCTGCATTGTCATCGACGGTGGTTTCTCCAAAGTCACGAACCGGACACATACCGGGCTAACTCGCTGATCGAAGCTATCGGGCGGACGGGCTATCGAGCGGTACGCCAGATCCCACCGGCGCGTTGTACTTCACCTGCGCAAATATCCCGAATTTCGGCCCATTCCGGCAGCCCTTGTGCTCCAACCGTGACGCTTCCGGTATCGACCAGCAAGCTGGCCAGCGCCCACCGCAGCGGTATCAAACCCAGCGGTTCGGTGGCCTGAAGTGCCGCGTGCGCGACGGCGCGCGCCCGCTCGACGTTCCCCGCGCTGCACAGCGCGGCCGCCAGGACCACGTCGCTTTTGACCCGGTGGCGCGCCGAGACGCCGGCCCGGGCCTTGGCGACGGCGTCCTCTGCGCGCCGGACAGCGGTGTCACCGTCGCCCGAGGCCATCGCCAGCTCGGCACCCACCCATCCGCGCCGCACCGCCAGCCGGTCGGCCACCGGGATCGGCAGTTCGGCGTTATCCATGGCCGCGTCCGCGCGGCTGAGAAATCCCGCTGCTGCCGCGAAGCGTCCGATACCCAACGCGTCGGCGGCCAGGCCGACCAGCGCATCGGCGCGGGCTTCGGGATCCGCACCCGCCAATGCGAAGGCTCGACCATCCCAACCCCGGGCCAGGGCGTGCCAGCCGAGCTGGCGCAGAAACGAGCCGTGCGTGCTGTGCGCCAGCGAGGCCAGGGGACCGGCCTTGACCTGACGGCGCAGCAGTGCGAGATCGGCATAGGCGCTGCTGTACCTGCCCTGTCCACCGGCGGCGACGGCGCGCAGCCAAAGTTGTCGCGGGGTGGTAGCCGTCGGCAGCGGCCAGGTCGCAGGGCTGTTCCCGAACGCGGCCTCGGCCAGCGTCGTGTCCTGCGCTGCATCCACGGGGCTATTGTCACCAGCGCTGCGCGGCGGACCGCGGCCGCCCGGCTCTTGGACTGCAAGCTCGCCGAGCGTCACGCCAGCGTGGCATTCGGCGCCGAGCGTCACGCCAGCGTGACGGGCCGAGCAAGCAAGCGCCCAGCTCTCGGACTGCAGGCTCGCCGAACGTCACGCCAGCGTGGCATTCGACGCCGAGCGTCACGCCAGCGTGACGGGCCGAGCATGCAAGCGCCCAACCCTCGGACTGCAGGCTCGCCGAACGTCACGCCAGCGTGGCATTCGGCGCCGAGCGTCACGCCAGCGTGACGGGCCGAGCAAGCAAGCGCCCAGCCCGTCGGGTACTGCAGGCTCGCCCAGCGTCACGCCAGCGTGGCATTCGGCGCCGAGCGTCACGCCAGCGTGACGGGCCGAGCGGGCAAGCGCCCAGCCGTCGGGTCGCGCACCGGCGGACAACTGCAACCGGTTTCAATCACCGTGATGGCTGCGCGTAAGTCGTAAAAAGTTTGTGCTCTAGGGGTTACCGGAAGATTACTCAGAGTGCGCCATACGCCAATTACGGGTTGCTTACAGCAGGCCTCTGAACTGGGCAAACCGTAAATCCAGGGCGTCCGGTTAGCACATCTAGCCTTCAGCTATAGCGCTACAGATGAACGGGGAGTTAATTCTGCTACAAAGAGTCGGTTTTTCGCCACATCCCGTACCTATTGACGGAAATTCGATAGCACACCTAGCGTCTACCGTGTTCGGTGTAGTCATCGGTGACGCCACTGCCAATTCAGTTGCACAACTCGTCTTATTCAAGAGTTTTTGGCCCTCGAACAGGTGGGCCGGTGCAGAGGAAGGGAATCAGCAATGCCACAGCCGGAACAGCTACCTGGGCCCAACGCCGACATCTGGAACTGGCAGTTGCAGGGGTTGTGCCGCGGTGTCGACTCATCGATGTTCTTCCATCCCGACGGGGAGCGTGGCCGCGCCCGGATGCAGCGCGAGCAGCGCGCAAAAGAGATGTGCCGGCGTTGCCCGGTGATCGACGAGTGCCGCACGCACGCTCTGGACGTCGGTGAACCCTACGGCGTGTGGGGCGGCCTCTCGGAATCCGAGCGGGACATGCTGCTCAAAGGATCCATCGGGCGGGGTCGCGGTATCCGCCGCTCGGCCTGATTGCTGTTGGACGACGCAGGCCCGGGGTGCTTGATGCCCCCGGGCCTGCGTTTTGCTTGCACGGACTCCGCTGATCAGCTTAGAGGTACGTGCGCAGGTGCTGACGCGCGCTGGCGTGAAAGTCCTTCAATACCAACGTCTTCGAGGCAAATAGGTCCGCGCCGTGATACATCTGCGGGACGGTGACCAGCGTGCACGGAACCCCGGCCGCCTCGAGTCTTCTTGCGTAGTCGACATTCTCGTCGTGGAACAGATCCAGTTCGCCGACGCCGATCCAGGCCGGCGGCAGACCGGCCAAGTCCTCGCGCCGTGCCGGCGCCGCGTACTGAGGCGCATCCGAGAGCCGGGGCTCGTGACCGAGGTAGCTGGTCCAGCCGAACCGGTTGGATTCCGGCGTCCACAGGAATCGGCCCCGCCCGGCATGGTCGGCTCGCAGGACGGTGCGGTCGTCGAGCATCGGATACAGCAGCACCTGTGCCCGCAGCGGAATCCCTTCGTCGTGGCTGCGTTGCGCGACGGCGGCGGCCAGGCCGCCACCGGCACTGCCCCCCATGACGGCGATCCGCTGCGGATCGATGCCCAGCTCGTCGGCGTTAGCCCGCATCCACCGCAGCGTGGCCATACAGTCGTCGAGCGCGGCCGGGAAGGGATGTTCGGGGGCCAGCCGGTAGTCGGGTGAGGCGGCGACGACGCCGAGTTCCCTTGCCAGTTGCCCGGTTCCGAACGCTTCCATTTGCGGCGAGCCCACCACGTATCCGCCGCCGTGGATGTACAAGACGCCCGGCCGTGGTGTCGAGCCGTCCGTCGGAGTGGTGATCAGCACCCGCAGGGAAGATTCCCCGATGCGGCGCTCGGTCACCGTCACGCCGGGCCCGGACGGCGTGCGTATCCGCGAGTTGAAGCGAAAGACGGGAAGCAACCAGGCGCGCGTGGTGGCAGGCAGAAACGGCAGTACCGGACTGCGGAAATCGGGCGCCACCGCGGCCATGGCCTCGCGCATGGCCGCATACCGTCGCGCCGCCAGAGCGGCCATGCCCAAGGCGGCGATCAGTGCAAGTCGCGTCACCCGCGGAGCCTAACCCTGATCAGCGAACTGAGGCCGCGACAGCGCGGATGTTTCCGGGAGGGCTGCGAGGGTATCGCGCGAAGATGCTGCGAGATTCTCTGCGTGAAGGCCTGATTGCCGGCGCCGCTGGGGCGGTCGTCATGACGCTCGGCGAAAAGGTCGAGCAACGTCTCACCGATCGGCCGAACTCCTACGTGCCCGCAGCGGTGCTGGAGCGACTCACCGGTCGCCAATTCGCCTCTCCCGGAAGTAGATTGGTCGCCAACTGGGCGATGCACTACGGGCAGGCCGCGCTGTTAGGGGTGCTGCGCTCGGCGATGGCTGAGGTCGGGCTTCGCGGACCGGGAGCCTCGGCCAAGTTCACGGTGGTGCGGCTGACCAATGACCAAATTCTCGAGAACGCGACGGGTGTCGGGGCACCGCCGCAGACCTGGCCGCGCCACGAGCTGATTCTCGACGTGCTGCACAAGGCGGTGTATGCATTCGCCACCGGCGCCGTCGCCGACGCCCTCGCCGCCCGGCGTGGCCCGGGCCCGGGGCAGCGGCACGCGGCGCGATTGCCGGGCCGCCACTCCGATGTGGGACCTGTTCCCGCTGAGCAAGCTTTTGGCCGGACGCCACGTTAGGGGTGCTCAACCGCCATTCCCACGAGTTTCGGTGGCGGCCGCGGAGGGTAGGCACCGTCCATGAAAATGGGCGTGTTATTCGCGGTCGCGGCGCTGACCGCGGCCGCACCGTTAGCAGCGTGCGCCAACGACCGGGGCGGGCAATCCGCAACGTCGTCTAGCTCTTCGCCTGGTGCGGAGAGGATGACCACTCAGTTGAAGGGCACCGACGGCAGTCAGGTCGGTAACGCCACTTTTGAATTCGCGAACGGCTACGCGACCGTGACGGTGGAGACCGGCCCCAACCAGGTCCTCAGCCCCGGCTTCCACGGCCTGCAGGTCCACTCGGTGGGCACCTGCGATGCGTCCGGAAGCTTCAGCTCCGCCGGCGAGGTCTACCAGGCGCCGAATCACACGGGTAATCCCGCCAGCGGCGATCTCACGTCTCTGCAAGTGCGCCCCGACGGCTCGGCGAAGCTTGTCACGACCACCAGCGCATTCACGGCGGCGGACCTGAGGAATGGCTCGGGTACTGCTCTGGTCGTCCACCAGAATCCGGGGGCCTTCAGCGGCGAGGGCGAGGAGTCCGGCAAGCGGATCGCCTGCGGTGTGATTGCGGCGCCAGCTGCAACCTCGTCCACCACAACCACCACGACGACAACGACGACGACAACCAGCGTCAGCACGGTCACGACCACCGTCGTCGTGCCACCACCATTGACCAGCACGAGTACCAGCACCGTGACGGTCAGCAGCACCCCGAGCAGCAGCATCTCGCCGACCACCACGCTGACGACTTCCAGCCAGCCCGGCGGCGGTTAAGGGCGAGGCAGGTTGTAGGCGAACGACTTCTGTTGGCGCTCTTTCATCTTCGCCAGGCACTGGTGATGTTTGCGGGCGTGATAGGCCAACGGGAAATAGGTGAGCCGGTCGGGCAGCACGCGGTAGGCGGTGCGGATCACGAAGTAGCGCCTGGTGAGCTGCCGTTCCTCTTTGGCGCTCCATGTGACACCGAGCTTTTCGCGAAGACGTGGATCCAGCAACCCGACGATCGACAGATAGTTCAGTCGCAGTGCGGGTAGCACCAACGCTCTCGCCAGCGGGGCCAGCGGCTTCGGGAATGAGGGCGGCAGATCGACCTTGCCGATCTGCAGATCGTGGATCAATTGCAGCGCCTGTGGCGTGCCCTGCAGCTTGTCCAGCATCGACTCGAAATACTCGGCCATCTCCTGCTGTGACTCGGGGTAACCGCGCATCGGCACATGCAGCAGTCGAGCCAGTCGGCGGTTGTCGCGCAGCAGTTCCTGCTTTTCGACGTCGGTGAACTCCCGCCCGATCAGTAATTTGCCGGCCTGTGCGTTGACGATGTAGCCGGTGGCGATCACCCACTGGTAGGCCTCGGGGTTCAAAGCGCTGATCTGCTTACCGGTTTCGGCGCTTTTCATGGTGATCGGCTGGTGCATCGCGCGCACTCGGTCACCCTCGGCCTTGGCTTCGGTGCCGCCGTAGGTCCAGCGAAGCACCGAGTCGACGGAACGTATCGCGCGGCCGCCCGCGTCGCCGTGGAAGGCTGCGGAGTATTTACCGGTGATCTCGGCGATGACCGGATGCATGGCCTGCATCATGAACGCCGCACCTTCGAGGATGAGGAACGTCCAACGTCCGGTGTGCTCGGCGGTCAGGGAATCCGGCGGAACGAGTTCGATCGCTTCGGAGTCCGCATGGTCCTGTCGGATATCGAGCCTTCTGCTGGCGGTCACCGGTGTCCCCCTCCGGTCGATCTGATGCTTCGAGGCTAATATGACCGTCAGGTCGCATTCAAGTCGCGTCAGGGGTTCTGATGAGCACAGCAAAGTCCAGGTCAGAGCGTCGGAAGGCGCCACAGCAGGCGCGTTCCCGGGAGATGGTCGCAAAAATCGTGTCGACGACGGTGTCGTTGCTGCACCGACACGCGCCGGAGCAGATCACCACCAATCTGATCGCCGAGCAGGCCGGCATCAGCAAGGGATCGATCTATCAGTACTTCGCCAACAAGGAGCAGATGATCAACGCCGCCATCGAGCGACTGGCCGCCGAACAGGCGCCCGCCATCGAGGAGATGCTGCGGGCGATCACGCTGGACCGCCCGGAATCGGCCATGGAGTCGTCAATCGACATCCTGATCGAGTTCACCATCGCCAACCGCCGGTTGATCCGCTACCTCGCCGAACGCCCCGACCACGTCCGCACCTTCGAGAAGATCTCCGGACTCAACGCCACCCTGCTGGCGATGACCACGCTGCACATAAACCATTACCGCAGCGAGTATCGCGACGAGTTGAGCCCGAAGGCGTTGGCTTGGCTGTTCTTCAATATGGCCGTGGCGACGACCCTGCGTTACATCGAATCCGACGACCCGATTCGGCTGGAGGAACTACGCACCGGGCTGAAGTTCGCCTCCACCGGTCTGCTGGCAGGGCGGCGCCCTGGTCGACTCGGGGACGAACGCCGATGAGCATCCGCTGACGCGCCGCGGCACCTCCGAAAGGACCTCAGCGCGCTCGACGGCCTCGACAAGGGTGATGCCGCACGTTGCCGCCGTCTAGGACCTGATCGCGACAACGAGGTGATGAGTGATCGCGGCCTCGTCGAGGCGGCGCTGCGTGACGTCGCCAAATCCCGCCTTTTTCAAGGCAACGACGATCTCGTCGATCGGGCGTAGCTCGAAACCATAAGCAGTGAAAGGCAAACGGGCCATCGCGTCAGGGTCACCGATACCCAACACTGCTCGGCCGCCGGGACGTACCACCCGGGCGAGTTCAGCACACGCGACGTCGAGGTCTGGCACGAAGTACATGGTGTTGACGGAGATCGCCGCATCCAGCGAGCGCTCGTCGAGCGGCAATGCGGTCAGCGACCCCGTGAGCAGACTGATCCGGCCGGCAGCGACCTGGGTCCCGAAGCGCGCCCGGGCGCGCGCGAGCATGTCCTCGGCGACCTCCACACCGAAGACGGTGCCCTGCGGACCAACCCGCTGCAGAAACAGATCGAGCCCTAGTCCACCACCAAAACCGATGTCGGCCACCGTGTTTCCGGCCGCCGCTCCCGTCGCATCGACAGCGCCGACCATCGCCCGTCGATTGCCGCGGTTGAGCAGCAGCGCGACGCCACGGCCCACCAGACCGTGCGGCCGGCCGAGTTGCCCGGCGATCGTCGCCAACATTCGCTGGCGTAAACCCATGATCGTTACCTCAGAACTGATCGATTTGAAGGCATGCTGCCCGGCGCAATGATGCTTGATCCGCGCAGCGACCGTTCAGGGACGGTCGTGAAACTTGAAGCCGTTGTGCTTCGCCGAGGCTGAACTAATGCACGCGACACTCCGAGGCGACGAAGCGCCCCGGCCGCAGGGACCGGGGCGCTTCGTCGGAAATGTTTCTCAGTGGTGGTGATGGCCGTGGCCGTGGCCATCGTCGGCGGCCTCGGCGGGCTTCTCGACGACCGCCGTCTCCGTGGTCAGCACCATCCGCGCCACCGACGACGCGTTGAGCACCGCCGAACGGGTCACCTTGACCGGGTCGACGATGCCGTCGGCCGCCAGGTCCCCGTAGGTCCGGCTCGCGGCGTTCAGGCCCTGCCCGTTGGGCAGCTCGCCGACCTTGTTGACCGCGACCGCGCCGTCGAGCCCGGCGTTGGTGGCGATCCAGTACAGCGGCGCGGCCAGCGCATCGGCGAACACGTCGACGCCGACCCGCTCGTCACCGCTGAGCTCGTTGCGCAGCGACTCCAGAACGTGGCGGGCCTGGATCAGCGCCGAACCGCCGCCGGCGACGATGCCTTCCTCGACCGCGGCCTTGGCCGCCGCGACCGCGTCCTCCACGCTCTCTTTGCGCTCCTTCAACGCCGTCTCGGTGGCGGCGCCGACCTTGATCACGGCCACCCCGCCGGCCAGCTTGGCCAGCCGTTCCTGCAGCTTCTCCCGATCCCAGTCGGAATCGCTGGCTTCGATCTCGGCGCGCAGGTGCTTGATGCGGTTGGCGACCGCATCCTTGGAGCCGCCGCCGTCGACGATGATCGTGTCGTCCTTGTTGACCACCACCCGCCGGGCGGTGCCCAGCACGTCGAGGCCGACCTCGCGCAGCAGCAGACCGGTGTCGGGGTTGACCACCTCGCCGCCGGTCACGATCGCCAGGTCCTGCAGGAACGCCTTGCGCCGGTCGCCGAAGTACGGCGCCTTGACCGCAACGGCCTTGAGCGTCTTGCGGATCGAGTTGACCACCAGCGTGGCCAGCGCCTCACCCTCGACGTCCTCAGCGACGATCACCAGCGGCTTGCCGGCCTCGGCGACCTTCTCCAAAAGCGGAAGCAGGTCGGGCAACGAGCTGATCTTGTCCTGGTGCAGCAGGATCAGCGGGTCGTCGAGCACGGCTTCCTGGGAGTCGAAGTCGGTGACGAAGTAGGCCGACAGGAACCCTTTGTCGAAGCCGACGCCCTCGGTGAACTCCAGTTCGGTGTTCAGCGTGGAGGATTCCTCGACGCTGACCACGCCGTCGGCGCCGACCTTGGTCATCGCCTCGCCGACCAACCCGCCGATCAGCTCGTCCCGCGAGGACACGGTCGCCACCTGGGCGATGGCGTCCTTGCCGGACACCGGGGTGGCCGCGGCCAGCAGCGCCTCCGACACCGCATCGGCGGCCTTGGAGATGCCCGAACCCAGCGCGATCGGGTTGGCCCCGGCTGCCACGAGGCGCAGGCCACCCTTGACCAGCGCCTGGGCCAGCACGGTGGCCGTGGTGGTGCCGTCACCGGCGACGTCGTTGGTCTTGGTGGCCACCGACTTCACCAGTTGGGCGCCCAGGTTCTCGAACGGGTCTTCCAGGTCGATCTCACGTGCGACGGTCACCCCGTCGTTGGTGACCTGCGGTCCGCCGAAGGCCTTGGCCAGCACCACGTGTCGGCCGCCGGGCCCCAACGTCACCTTGACCGCGTCGGCGAGCTTGTTCACGCCCGCTTCCATGGCGCGACGCGCGGTCGCATCGTACTCGATAATTTTGCTCATCAGGTCCTTAACCCCAGCTTCTAACGCATCCCGCCCCGGAAACCGCCCGTGCGCAGAGCACGGGGATCGCCGGGGCGGAACACGGTGTCTTACTTGGAAACGACAGCCAGCACGTCGCGTGCCGACAGGATCAGGTACTCCTCGCCGCCGTACTTGATTTCGGTGCCGCCGTACTTGCTGTAGATGACGGTGTCACCCTCGGCGACGTCGAGCGGAATCCGCTTTTCGCCGTCCTCGTCCCAACGACCGGGGCCGACTGCGACGACGGTGCCCTCTTGGGGCTTCTCTTTGGCGGTGTCAGGAATGACCAGACCGGAAGCGGTCGTGGTCTCGGCCTCGTTGGCCTGCACGAGAATCTTGTCCTCGAGTGGCTTGATGTTCACCTTCGCCACGATTGGAGCCCTCCACTATTTGGATCGGGTCCGGGGTTCCCGGACCGGAGTTGACAGCCGGTCGCAGGCGTGCCCTCGAACCGGCCGGATTACCAGGTGTTTCGGCAGTCTTCGGGTGCCCTCGCGCCGTCGTCGCGGGTGCCGGAACAGGGGGTCGTCCGACTGCCACCTAGCACTCTATACATGAGAGTGCTAGCACTCAAGGGCGCCCCGGTGCTTCGTCAGCTGACCTGTCCCTTCACCACCGGCAGGCCCGGGTCGCTGGCCGCATCCAGCGGCGACGGCGGCGCGCCCGCGGCCACCAGATGCGCGGCGAACGAGGCGATCATCGCCCCGTTGTCGGTGCACAGCCGCGGCCGCGGGATCCGCAACGTCAGGCCGGCCTCGGCGCAACGCTCGGTGGCAAGCTCGCGCAGCCGCGAGTTGGCCGCCACTCCCCCGGCGATCAGCAGCGTCGACACCCCCAGCTCGGTGGCGGCCCGCACCGCCTTGCGGGTCAGCACGTCGGCGACCGATTCCTGGAATCCGGCCGCGACATCGGCGTCGCGGAAGTCGGGATGGCTTTCGACATACCGCGCAACGGCGGTCTTGAGCCCGGAGAAGCTGAACGCGTACGGGTCGTCGCGGGGACCGGTCATGCCGCGCGGGAACACCACCGCCTGTGGGTCGCCGGTGCGCGCCAACTCGTCGAGCACCCGCCCGCCCGGGTAGCCCAACCCCAGCAGGCGGGCGACTTTGTCATAGGCCTCGCCCGCGGCGTCGTCGACGGTGCTGCCCAGCTCGACGATCGGCTCGCCGAGCGAGCGGACGTGCAACAGGTGCGTGTGTCCGCCCGACACCAGCAACGCCACGCACTCGGGCAACGGCCCGTGCTGGTACACGTCGGCGGCCAGGTGCCCGCCGAGGTGATTGACGGCGTAGAACGGAACCCCCCACGCGGCCGAATACGCTTTGGCCGCAGCCACTCCCACCAGCAGAGCGCCGGCCAGTCCCGGTCCGATCGTCGCGGCGACGACGTCGGGCTTGTCCAACCCCGCCGTCACCAGCGCCCGGCGCATCGCGGGACCGAGCGCCTCCAAATGCGCGCGCGAGGCGATCTCGGGGACCACCCCGCCGAAGCGCACATGCTCGTCGACGCTGGACGCGACCTCGTCCGCCAGCAGGTCCACGGTGCCGTCACCCGCCAACCGAGCGATCCCGACTCCCGTTTCGTCACAAGAGGTTTCGATGGCCAGGATGGTCGTCATCGGGCGTCCCTTCGCATCGTGTAGGCATCGGCGCCGCTGACCCGGTAGTACCGCTTGCGCAGGCCGATCTGTTCGAATCCCACACTGCGATACAACCCGAGCGCCGCTTCGTTGTCGGTGCGCACCTCCAGATAGACGGCGCCGCCGTCGGCGAAATCCAGTAAGGCTTCCAGCAATTGGCGCCCGATCCCCCGGCCCTGAAACGAAGGGTCCACCCCGATGGTGTGCACCTCGTACTCGAACGGCGCCACCCGGCCCAGCCGGGAGATGCCCGCATAGCCCACCAGCGTGTCGCCGCAGCGCGCGGCCACGTAATGATTTGTCTTACTGGCCAATTCGCGTTCGAACGCCACGGCCGGCCAAGGGTCGTCACCGTCGAACAACTGCGCCTCCAACTCGGCGCACCGGCGGACGTCGGCGCGGGTAAGCCCGCCCAGCGCGATGTCGACGGTCACGGCCGGGCCGCCAACGGCTTGGCGTCCGGGCGGCGCAGGTACAGCGCGACCAGCGGTGCCGGCTCGGCCGACCAATCCGGTACTGCGCGCGCCAGACCTTCGGGGGTCGGGTGGACCGGTCCGCAGACCGGTAGCCCGAACAGCGCCGCATGCTCGGGCGAGCCGGCGACGGAACGAGCCGGACCGGCGTCGACGTCGGCCGGGGCGCTGACGGCCGGACCCTCGGTGCGCGACCCGTCGCGGTAACGGGCCCAATAGATTTCGCGGCGGCGGGCGTCGGTGACGACCAGTGTCTCGCCGGTGGTCAGCCGGCCGACCGCGTCCAGGCTGCACACGCCGTGCACGGGGATATCCAACGCGTGGCCGAAGGCGGCGGCGGTAGCTATGCCGGCCCGCAACCCGGTGAACGGCCCGGGGCCGCAGCCCACCACCACCGCGTCCAGGTCGGTCATCGACAGGTCCGCATCCGCTAGTGCGGCAACGACATTCGGTGTCAGCCGCTCAGCGTGCGCGCGGGGATCGACGGTGATGCGCTCGCTCAGGGTGAGGAAGTCGCCGCGCTCGACGCGCACCACGCCCGCGGTGACGGCCGGGGTGGCGGTGTCCAACGCCAAGACGATGCTCACTTGCCGACCCATTCCCAGGTGGCGATCCGAACGTCGGAGTGGGTGACGCGCTCGAGCCGGATGTCGAGATGGCGTTCTGCCAGCCGTTCCACCAATCCCTCACCCCACTCCACGACGACGACGGCGTCTTCGAGGTCGGTGTCGAGGTCCAGCGAGTCCAGCTCGCCGAGCAGGTCGGCGCCGGGGGTGTCCAGCAGGCGGTAGACGTCGACGTGGATCATCGCCGGCCGACCGGTCACCCGCGCCGGGTGCACCCGGGCCAGCACGAACGTCGGAGAGGTGACCGGGCCGTCGACGTCCATGGCCGCAGCGATTCCCTTGGCCAGCACCGTTTTTCCGGCCCCGAGCGGACCCGTCAGCACCACCACGTCCCCGGCGCGCAGCAGCTCGCCGAGCCGGGATCCCAGCGCGATGGTGTCCTCGACGCGTTCGCACGTCGCCGTCCCGGAATCAACCACGCCGCAACCGCTTCCGCAAACGTTGCTGCCACCGCCGGTAACGCAGTGCGTGCTTGCCCGGCAGCGACCGCTCGATCAGCCGGACCAGCCCGTCGTTGATGGCGTCGGGTTTGTCCAGCAACGCCAGATGACTGGCACCTTCCACGATCACCAGCTCGGATCGCGGCAGCGAGGCGGCCATCAGCCTCGAGTATTCGTCCGGGGTGAGCAGGTCGTGGTCGCCGCACGCGATCAGGGTGGGGACCTTCAACAGGGTCCACAATCCGGCGGTCTCGTCATGGGTCTCCAGCGCGCGCAGGAAACCGACCAGGGTGGCGATCGGGGTGCCGTTCATCATCCGCTGCGAGAACGCGTCCAGGCTGCGGCTGACTTGCAGGTCGCTGTAGGACGCTGCCCGCAGAATCGGCCCGATCAGCGAGCGCGACACGTTGCGCCCTCGGTGCACCAAGTTGGGCGCGGACTTGGCGGCGAACCGGACCGCTTCCAGCGCAGGGTTTTTCAGGAACTCGCCAAGCGGGGAACGGGTGACACCCTCGGCCGCCGAGGAGAGCAGCGCCGCACCCACGATCCGGCGGCCGTATTCGTCGGGGAATTGCCGGGCATGCGACAGCACGGTCATGCCGCCCATCGAGTGGCCGACCAACACAATCAACCCCTCCGGCGCCATCACCCGCAGCACGGTCTCCAGGTCCCGGCCTAGCTGGGTCAGTGTGTAGGAGTCGGGTTCGCCTTCGCCGGACTGGCCGTGCCCGCGCTGGTCGTAGAAGACCATCCGCACCTGCGGACCGTACAGCTCGCCGAGTCGCATGCGTTGAAAGTGGAAGGCGCCCATGCGAAGACAGAATCCGTGTGCGAAGACGACGGTCAGCGGGGCGTCCTTCGGCCCGGCTTCGCGCACCGCGAGCGGCACCCCGTCGTCGGTGGTGACGACCTCGGCGCGGTCGCTGTCCAGCCGCTCGAAATCCTCGTCCGCCCAAGGGTCGTCGGCCGTCAGAGCACGTCCGACGATCGTCTTGCGGGCCGAGGCGCCGACGAGCGTGGCGACGGCGGTCAGCCCGGCCCCGCCCGCAAGCCAGGTCTTCTGCTTCCGGGTCTCTTCAGAACTCAAGCTGTGGCCTCGCGGTAGCTCCTGGTGATACGTCCCCGGATGCCGGTGACCACCTCGTAGTGGATGGTGCCGACGAGATCGGCCCAGTCCTGCGCGGTGGGCTCACCCTGGGCGCCTGGTCCGAACAGGATCGCCTCGTCGCCCGCAGTCACGTCGGGCTGTCCCGGCCCGAGGTCGACGACGAACTGGTCCATGCAGATCCGGCCCACCCCGGGCCGTCGCCGCCCGTTGATCCACACTTCCAGCCGGTTGCCCAGCGCGCGGATCACCCCGTCGGCGTAGCCGATCGGCAGCAGCGCCACATACGTGTCGCACGGTGCCTTCCAGGTGTGCCCGTAGGACACCCCTTCCCCCGCCTTGACCGACTTGACAAGCGCCACACAGCTTTTCACCGTCATCGCCGGGACCAGACCCATGTCACCCAGCGTCGGCACCGGGCTCAGGCCGTACACGGCGATGCCCGGGCGAACCAGGTCGAACGTCAGGTCGGGACGGACCATGGTGGCCGACGAGTTCGACAGGTGCGCCACCTCGAAATCCACCTGCTGCTCACGGGCGTAGCTCAACATGTCGCGAAACCGTTGCGCCTGAACGTCGTTGATCTCCTCGTCGGGGGCGTCGGCATACACCAGGTGCGACATCAGACCCCGCAGCCGGATCTCCTCGTCGGCCACGGCGCGGCGCAGCGCGGCCAGCATGTCCGGATACTGAGCCGGGGCCACCCCGTTGCGGTTCAGCCCGGTGTCCACTTTCACCGTGACGGTGGCCTGCGTACCGGTCCGGCGCACCGCGTCCAGCAGCTCGGAGAGTTGGCGCAGCGAGGAGACCGCGATCTCGACGTCGGCAGCGAGCGCCGGCGCGAAGTCGAAACCGGGTGGGTGCAGCCAGGCCAGGATCGGGTCGGCGATGCCGTCGGCGCGCAGGGCCAGCGCCTCGTCGACGGTGGCCACACCGAGTTCGGTGGCGCCGGCGGCCAATGCGGCGTAGGCGACCCGGGTGGCGCCGTGACCGTAGCCGTCGGCCTTGACCACGGCCATCACGTGCGCCTTGCCCGCGTGTTCGCGCAGCACCCGCACGTTGTGGGCGATGGCGCCGAGGTCGACGACGGCCTCGGCGAGCACACCGGGGGTCAGGGAGATCGGCGTGACGGACACGCCGACCATTGTCCCAGAGCCGCGCGCCGGGGTTTCGCGCGTGCGCCCGGTCTCAGTGCGCGAAGTGCGCGGCGTCGAAGTGCCCGCCCGGCTTGAGCTTGTCCAACGTGGCCAGCGACTTGACGGCGTCGTCGTGCAGCGCCCGGGCCAGATCGGCGGACAGGCCTTCGCGCACCACGATGCGCAGCACCGAAATGTCGGTGGCGTTGTCGGGCATCGTGTAGGCCGGCACCTGCCAGCCGTAGGTCCGCAGCTCGTGGGAGACGTCGAACTCGGTGTAGCCGCGGTCCCGGGACAGCCGGAAGCTGACCACCGGGATCGCCGAACCGTCGGAGATCAGTTCGCAGTGCTCGCCGGTGCGCAACTGCTCGCCGAGCCAGCGCGCGGTCGACGACAGCGCCTGCATCACCCTGGTGTAGCCGTCGCGGCCCAGTCGCAGGAAGTTGTAGTACTGGCCGACCACCTGGTTGCCCGGACGGGAGAAGTTCAGCGTGAAGGTCGGCATGTCGCCGCCCAGGTAGTTCACGTGAAACACCAGGTCCTCGGGCAGGTACTCCTTGCCGCGCCACACCACGAACCCGACACCGGGATAGGTCAGCCCGTACTTGTGGCCGCTGACGTTGATCGACACCACCCGGGGCAGCCGGAAATCCCACTGCAACTCCGGATGCAGAAACGGCACCACGAAACCGCCGCTGGCCGCGTCGACGTGCACCGGGACGTCCACGCCCCCGTCTGAGGCGAGTTTGTCCAGCGCCGCGCAGATCTCGGCGATGGGCTCCAGCTCACCGGTGTAGGTGGTGCCCAGGATCGCCACCACCCCGATGGTGTCCTCGTCGACGGCGTCGACGACCTGTTCGGGGGTGATGACGTAGCGGCCCGGCTCCATCGGCAGGTAGCGCGGCTCGACGTCGAAGTAGCGGCAGAACTTCTCCCAGACCACCTGCACGTTGGAACCCATCACCAGGTTCGGGGTGCGTTTCTTCCAGTCCTTCCCGACCTTCTCGCGCCACCGCCACTTCATCGCCAGCCCGCCCAGCATCACCGCCTCGCTGGAGCCGATGGTGGACACGCCGGTGGCGCTGGCCGGGTCGTTGTCGCTGAGGTGCTCGGCGTGGAACAGGTCGGCGACCATACAGACGCAGCGCTGCTCGATCGCGGCGGTGGCCGGGTATTCGTCCTTGTCGATCATGTTCTTGTCGAAGGTCTCGGCCATCAGCTTGCCGGCCTCGGGGTCCATCCAGGTGGTGACGAAGGTGGCCAGGTTCAGCCGCGAACTGCCGTCGAGCATCAGCTCGTCGTGGATGAAGCGGTAGGCGGCGTCGGGGTCCATGGACTCCTCCGGCATCCGCAGCGCGGGCACCGGCGCGGTGAACAAGCGGCCGGTGTAGGCGGGAGCGATCGAATGCGTGGCCATGGACGGGTGGCTCTTGGACATGACGGGCCTTTCGTTGCTAGAGGGCGGCCAGGGCCGCCCGGATGTGACGCAGAATCCTTGAGGCCGACGTCGGTGTGTCGCCCGGGCCGGGGTCAGCCGCCGACAACGCCGCCGCCCGCACGTGCACGAACGCCGCCGTCGCGGCGGCCTCGCCGGGCGGCAGCCCCGACGCCAGCAGCGCGCCGATCATGCCCGACAGCACGTCACCCGATCCGGCGGTGGCCGCCCAGGACTCCCCGGCCGGATTGAGGTAGACCGGTCCACCGGGTTCGGCGATGACGGTGACGTTGCCCTTGAGCAGCACGGTGGCGCCGAACGCATCGGCCAATCTGCGCACCGCGCCCACCCGGTCCTCACCCGGCGGCGACCCGGCCAGCCGGGCGAATTCGCCGGCGTGCGGCGTCAGCACGGTCGGGGCCTTGCGGTCGGCCAGCAGGTCGGGGTGGGCGGCCAATATCGTCAGGCCGTCGGCGTCCACCAACACCGGCAGGTCGGTCTCCAGCGCGAACCACAGTGCGGCGGCACCACTTTCGTCGGTACCCAGACCCGGCCCGACCACCCATGCCTGCACCCGCCCGGCCGCCGCCGCGGTGGGTGAAGCGATGACTTCCGGCCACTGCGCGAGCACCTCGCGATGTGCGCTGCCGGCATAGCGGACCATGCCCGACGTCGCGGCGACCGCGGCGCCGGTGCACAGCACCGCGGCGCCGGGATAGGTCGAGGATCCGGCCAGCACGCCGGTGACGCCCTGGGTGTACTTGTCGTCGCGGGCACCCGGTACCGGCCAGCGCGCCAGGACGTCGTCGGCCTCCAATCCCAGGACATCGGTCTCGGGCAGGTCGAGCCCGATGTCGACGAGCTCGACGCGGCCGCAGTCGGCCAGCGCATGTACGGGTTTGAGGCCGCCGAAGGTCACGGTCAGCGCGGCCTGCACGGCCGGTCCGGTGATGGCCCCGGTGGATCCGTCGATGCCGCTGGGAATGTCGACGGCGACCACCGGGATGCCCTCGGCCGCGTCGAACACGTGTGCCGCGTTCGGCCGCAACGGACCCGAGCCGGAGATGCCCACCACCCCGTCGATGACGAGATCGGTCTCCGCGGAGACGGTTGCGACGACGCGGCCACCGGCCTTGCGGAAGGCCGCCAGCCCCTTGCGGTGGGTGCGTTCGGGGTTGAGCAGTATCGCGTCGGCGGCGGCGCCGCGACGGCGCAGAAAGGTCGCCGCCCAGAGGGCATCCCCGCCGTTGTCACCGGAGCCGACGACCGCGCACACCCGGCGCCCGGCCACCCCGCCGGTGCGGGTGCGCAGTTCGCCGAGGATCGCGGCGGCCAGACCGTAGGCGGCCCGTCGCATCAGCACACCGTCGGGCAGGCTGGCCAGCAGCGGCGCTTCGGCGTCGCGGATCGCGTCCGCTGAGTAGTAGTGCCGCATCTACCCGCCCACTCCTTCGGTCGCCGTATTCAGGTCGAGGCCTCCGGCGACCGGGGCCGGCGGAATCGCTCCCTGAGTTGCGCCGGATTCCACGGGGCGCGTTTGCGTTCCCGGGCCATCGGATAGAACGCGAGGCCGACCAGCAGCGCCGCGAAGTGGCCGATGGCGGTGAAGCTGAGTTCGATGCGGTCCATCAGCAGCACCGGAAAACCGAAGATGAGCAGCAGCACGCCGAGATAGCCCCACCGCCAGGGTCGGGCGATGCGATAGGTCAGGATGCCCATCACACCGACCAGAAAGTAGCTCACCCCGATGTCGTGGGCGCGCACCGAGCGCTGCGAGGCTTCGTTCAATCGGATCGCCAGATACAGCAGACCTTCGCTGAAATAGGTGGCCACGATGTGTGAGGTCAATCCCACCGTCAGCCAACGGAATTGGCCCAGCCAACGCTCGGCGGGCGCGAGGAAGATGCTGAACAAGATCAGATAGGGTTCCAGGCTCTTGCCGTCGATCCAGAACAGGCTGGAGAACAGCACGCCCAGCGGATCGGTGGCCAGGGCGTGGATGTTGGTGTAGCGGTGCAGCAGTATCGAATGCAGCTGATGGCCGGTGACCAGGTGTTGCACGATGGTCGTCACAGACAGCGCCACCAGCCAGCCGTAGGTCAGCGGTGCGCTGATCACGTAGTGCCAGACCGCGCGCACCAATGCCCGCAGCCGCACCGTCACCGATCGTTCCGCCACGGTTCAATCTTTCCACGCCTCAGCTGTTCGACCGCTCCGCAGGCAATTCGAAGTCCGGCGCCAGGTGACGCCACCAGCACGAGATGTACAGCACCATCGAGACCACCAACACGACGATCACCCAGAGGGTCACGGTGGCGTCGATCCAGGCGCCGAACGGCGGCGCATCGGGCAGCGCGTTGCGCAGCGGTATCACCGCGAACAGCATCGCCGCGAACCAGGTGGTCATCGGCGGCTGGAATCTGCGCCGGTCCCGCATGGTCTGGACGGCGACGAACAAGCCCACGCCGGCGATCGCGATCAACACACCGAGCAGTCCGACCGCGACCGCGATGGTGCTCGGTGACCGCTGCACCTCCACGCGATACGGCGCCGGGGTCGGACCGTTGCCGGGTTGAGCCACCGATACCTGCCAGCCCGGAAGCCGGTCGACGAACGTCGCCGTCGTCCGCTCCGGTGTCTGCGCGCCGCCGTGGAAGAGTTCGACCGAGACCGGCCCCGAGCGGTAACCGTCGAACGGCCAGTCCGACACGTCGCCGTTGATGTTCAGCGACGCCGGGAAGACACCGGGCAGGGTGCCTTTCGGCCACGTGTGCTTGGTGGGCGTGGTCGCGGATGTGACTGCGACACTGAGGTCTTCGGTGAGATTGCCCGTCGCCGGATCCAGCAAGCCGGGGTCGGGCGAAACGGTGACGTTGACCACCAGCGCGCTCTTGTAGGGCTGCACGGCCTCGATGTCGATGGTCACCGTGGTCCCCCCGCGCGCCGGCTGACCTTGGGAGACCGTGTGCGGTGGACCCATCCCGGTGAGGGCGTAGAGCACGATCAACCCGACGTAGGCGGCAACGAAGACGACGACTCCACCGATGGCCAGCCTCATGGCGCCTCCCCGACGACTATTCGACGGTCACCGATTTTGCCAGGTTTCGGGGCTTGTCTACGTCATAGCCACGCGCCTGCGCCACCGAGGCGGCGAACACCTGCAGCGGGATCGTCGACAATAATGGCTGCAAAAGCGTTGAGACGGAGGGGATTTCGATCAGGTGGTCGGCGTAGGGACGCACCGTCTCGTCGCCTTCCTCGGCGATCACGATGGTCACCGCCCCGCGGGCCTGGATCTCGCGGATGTTCGACAATAGCTTGGCGTGCAGCATGGCCGAGCCCTTCGGCGACGGCATCACCACGATGACCGGCAGGTCGTCTTCGATCAGCGCGATCGGGCCGTGCTTGAGCTCGCCGGCGGCGAACCCCTCGGCGTGCATGTAGGCCAGTTCCTTGAGTTTGAGCGCACCTTCCAGCGCGACCGGGTAGCCGACGTGGCGGCCCAGGAACAGCACCGTCGAGGATCGGGCGAACCGGTAGGCCAACTGGGCCACCGGCTCGGTGTCGGCAATCACCCGCTCCACCAGATCGGGCATCGCCTCCAGCTCGCGGTACTCGCGCTCGACCTCGTCGGGGTATTTCGTGCCGCGGGCCTGCGCCAGCGCCAGGCCGACCAGGTAGTTGGCGGCCACCTGCGCCAGGAAGGTCTTGGTCGACGCGACCCCGATCTCCGGGCCGGCGCGGGTGTAGAGCACCGCGTCGCATTCACGCGGGATCTGCGAGCCGTTGGTGTTGCAGACCGCCAGCACCTTGGCTTTCTGCTCCTTGGCGTGCCGGACGGCTTCGAGCGTGTCGGCGGTCTCGCCGGACTGCGAGATCGCGACCACCAGCGTGCTGCGGTCCAAAACCGGGTCCCGGTAACGGAATTCGCTGGCCAACTCCACCTCGACCGGCAACCTCGTCCAGTGCTCGATCGCGTATTTGGCCAGCAGCCCGGAGTGGTACGCGGTGCCGCAGGCGACCACGAACACCTTGTCGATCTCGCGCAGCTCCTGGTCGGAAAGCCGCTGTTCGTCGAGCACGATCCGGTTGTCCACGAAATGCCCCAGCAGCGTGTCGGCGACCGCGGTGGGCTGCTCGGCGATCTCTTTGAGCATGAAGTACTCGTAGCCACCCTTTTCGGCGGCGGCCAGGTCCCAGTCGATATGGAATTCCCGGTACTCCACGTCCTTATTGCCGTGAAAATCGGTGATCTGGTAACCGTCGGCGGTGATGACCACGGCCTGGTCCTGGCCCAGTTCGACGGCTTGGCGGGTGTGTTCGATGAACGCCGCCACGTCCGACCCGACGAACATCTCGCCGTCGCCGATGCCCACTACCAGCGGGGTGGAGCGGCGCGCGGCGACGATGGTCCCGGGGTCGTCGGCGTTGGCGAACACCAGGGTGAAGTGGCCCTCAAGGCGTTGCAGCACCGACAGCACCGAGGCGACGAAATCACCCGCCGTCGCACCGTGGTGGAAGGCGTGCGCCACCAGGTGCACCGCCACCTCGGAGTCGGTGTCGCTGGCGAACTCGACACCTTGCGCCTCCAGTTCGTGGCGCAGCGAGGCGAAGTTCTCGATGATGCCGTTGTGGACGACGGCGATGCGGCCCGCGGCGTCGCGGTGCGGGTGCGCGTTGCGGTCGGTGGGACGGCCATGGGTGGCCCATCGGGTGTGCCCCAGGCCAGCGGTGCCGGCCAGGTCGGCCGGCGTCATCTCGGCGATCGCGGCTTCCAGATTGGCCAGCTGACCAGCCCGGCGACGAACGGTAAGCCTGCCCGTCCCGTCCACGAGCGCGACACCCGACGAGTCGTAGCCGCGGTACTCCATCCGGCGCAGTGCGTTCATCACGACATCGCAGGCAGGACGCTGCCCGACGTAGCCGACGATTCCGCACATTCTGAACAGGGTAGTGCAGGGGTTGCCGCACGGCCGCCCGCACGCAGCTGACCAGGGCCGATTTCGCCGGGGATTTATGGCCCGGGGCGACGGTATCGTTTGAACCCCGTACTGCGCGAAAGGTTCGTGTTGTCCCACCCGTCTCAGCAACTGACGCCGAATCCTGCTTACCAATCGGGAGATCTTTTCCAGCTACGGCTGGTCGAGCACATCGGTGCGCTGATCTTCTGGCAGCAGCGCAGCTACGTGTTCACCGGGACGCTCGAGCAGTGTGAGGCCGCCTATCGCCGCGCCCAGACCCAGAACCTGCTGGCGGGTTGGTGGAGCATCGCTTCGCTGCTGCTGTTCAACTGGATCGCGCTGTTTTCCAACCTGAGCGCGATGCGCCGGGTGCGAGCCATGGCGCGAGGTGAGATTGCCCACTCTCAGCCCGTCGTTCCGGCAGCCACACCGCCGGGCTGGTATCCCGACCCGTCCGGACAGGCCGGACAGCGTTATTGGGACGGCGCAGCCTGGACCCACTGGACCCATCCGCCGGCGCACCGCTAACGTCGACGGGTGGCCCGCACCCGCAAGCTCTTCGCCGCCCTCCGTCGCCGAGGTCCGCACCACGTTTTGCGGGGTGACCTGGCCTTTGCCGGACTGCCGGGGGTGGTGTACACCCCGGAGTCCGGGCTGAACCTGCCCGCCATCGCCTTCGGCCATGACTGGATCACCGGCAGTGCCAACTACGCGGGTCTGCTGGAGCATCTGGCGTCGTGGGGCATCGTGGCCGGCGCGCCGGACACCCAGCGCGGGGTGGCGCCGTCGGTGCTGAACCTCGCGTTCGATCTGGGCGTCGCCCTCGACATCGTGGCGGGCGTGCGGCTCGGGCCCGGCAAGATCAGCGTGCACCCCACCAAGCTCGGCGTGGTCGGCCACGGGTTCGGTGGGTCGGCGGCGGTGTTCGCCGCGGCCGGAATGCCGGACAAACCCGCCGCGGTGGCGGCGCTCTTCCCCTCGGTGACAGCGCCCCCCGCCGAGCAGCCGGCGGCGACGCTCGACGTGCCGGGTCTGATTCTGACCGCGCCGGGCGACTCCACGACGCTGAACTCCAATGCGCTGGGGTTGTCCCGGACGTGGGACAAGGCGACATTGCGCATCGTCAGCAAAGCCGACCCCGGCGGTGTGGTGGAGGGCCGGCGCCTGGCGAAGGCGGTCGGCCTGGCCGGGTCGGACCGCAAGACGCAGCGCACGGTGCGCGCGCTGTTGACCGGCTATCTGCTCTACACCCTGGCCGGGGACAAGACCTACCGCGACTTCGCCGACCCCGACGTGGCGCTGCCCAAGACCGATTCGCCGGACCCCGACGCCGAACCGGTGACGGCCGAAGAGAAGATCGCGGCGCTGCTGAAATGAGCTCCGTGCCCAACGCGCTTTACCGGCGGTGGATCACCGAGCTGTGGGCCGGCCGGCCGATCGCCGGCGAGATCGTCACCGACGACTTCGTCGGCCACTGGCCCGACCGCGACGTCCACGGACCGGCCGAGTTGCAGCAGATCATCGAAGAAACCCGAAACATGTTGCAGGATCTGACCTTTTCCGTGGTGCTGGGTCCCTTTCAGGACGGGGATCTGGTTGCGGGCCGCTGGGTGGGCTCCGGGCGCGGCCCGGACGGGCCGGTCGAGTTCACCGGTAATGACATCCTGCGGCTCGCCGCAGACGGGCAGCGCTTCGCCGAATACTGGACGGGTACGTCGTCGGGCTGAGCCGGGCAGTGGTAAGCATCGAGGATGCGAATCGGAGTCGCGCTGGACTACACGGGCGGATTTCACGACAGCGTCGACCGGGTCGTCGAACTCGAGAAAGCCGGCATCGACATCGCGATGGTCGCCGAGGCGTATTCCTTCGACGCCATCAGCCAGCTTGGGTATCTGGCCGCCAAGACGAACACCGTCGAACTGGCGTCGGGGGTGTTGCCCATTTTCATCCGTACCCCCACGCTGCTGGCGATGACGGCGGCGGGCCTGGACTACGTTTCCGACGGCCGGTTCCACCTCGGCATCGGCACCTCCGGACCCCAGGTGATCGAGGGATTCCACGGGGTGGAGTTCGACGCACCGTTGGGCCGGACCCGCGAGGTTGTGGAGATCTGCCGACAGGTGTGGCGCCGCGAACGAGTGCAGCATGACGGCAAGCACTACCAGATCCCGCTGCCGGCCGACCGCGGGACGGGGTTGGGCAAGGCGCTACATCTGATCAATCATCCTGTGCGCGAACGTATTCCGATATCCATCGCAGCTCTGGGTCCCAAGAACGTCGAACTCACCGCCGAGATCGCCGACGGCTGGCAGCCGGTGTTCTTCTATCCGGACAAAGCCGGGACGGTCTGGGGTGAGGCGCTGTCGGCGGGGGCCGCTAAGCGTGATCCGGGCTTGGGTCCGCTGGACGTGATGGTCAGTACCTCACTGGCGATCGGCGACGACGTCGACGACCGACTCGCGTGGACCAAACCGCAGCTGGCCCTCTACATCGGCGGCATGGGAGCCAAAGGCCGCAACTTCTACCACAACCTGGCCACGCGATACGGGTTCGGCGACGTCGCGGACCGGATCCAAGAGCTGTACCTGGCCGGCCGCAAGCGGGAGGCCATCGACGCGGTGCCCGACGAACTCGTCCGCGGGATTTCGCTGATCGGCCCACGTGGTTTCATCGCCGAGCGACTGGCTGTCTTCGCCGATGCCGGGGTGACCACCTTGCTGGTGCGCCCGGTGACCGCCGACGCGGACGAAGCATTGCGTTTCGTCGGGGAACTGTTGCAGTTGCGTCCATCCTGACCGTCACTGGCCGGCCTGCGGAAGTTCGTTCGCGGCGATTTCGCAGGGAGTCGAACCTGGCGGTGGTGACGCCGGCGGGTTCGCCGGGGGCGCGGCGACCGGCGGCGCACCACTCGACGGCGCACCACCCGACGGCGCTGCGACCGGCGGCGCACCCGACGGCGCGGCGACCGGCGGGGCGGTCGTCGCGGCATCAGCGAGCGGCGGGTTGCCGGCCGCCGGTGAGTTGCCGGCCGGCGCGGCACCGTCGGCGGATCGCGGCATCTTCGGATCTGCCATCTCGTCTCGATCGTGCTTGCGGTGCGCCTCGTCGAACCGGTCCTCGAGATCAGCCGAGCCGGCGTGCGTCGGGGAGTCGCCGAGTTGCTCGCCTGCCGATCCCAGCAGGCCGCCCATCTCCTGAATGATCCGGCTGGCGAGGGCACCGAGCGTGCCCAGACCGCCACCGCCACCGAACGCGCCGCCGCCCGGGAGACCGCCGCCCAGACCGGCGCCGCCGCTCCCCAGACCGGTGGTGCCGCTGGAGAGCCCGGCCGCATTTCCCGGCGCCGGTCCCCAATCAGGTTGCCCGACAGGAGGATTCGACAACAAGGGCGCGGCCGCCGCCGGCGCGTTCCCACCGGCCGTCGCGGCCCGGAACGGGGCCATCGAGGCAGCGGCCAGCGGCGCGCTCGGCGGGACCGCGCCCCGCGATGGGACTGCCGGGCCGAGATCCTCGGGAACCTCGAACTGGGTCGGCGCCGCGGCGGCCAACCGGTCGGTGGTCGTGTCGTAGGACGCGGCCACAGCGGCGCGCGTCGCCCGCATTGCCGCCAACCAGTCAGTGCCGATCACGTCGGCCACGTAGGGCGCCACCTGTTGTTCGACCACCTCCCGGGCCGTCGGCTCGCCGGCCGTGAGCGCCGTGGCCGCGGCCAGCCACGCGGGCCGCTGCGCCAGCGCGCGGTCGTCGATCCCGATGGCCGTGGCGACCTTGGCGTCCACCAGCTGCCACAGGTGGTCCCGCAGCGACTCGCACCGCTGGGCCGCGGCGCGGACTTCGGCGACGACCGCGGTGGCAGTGTCGCAGTGACGTTGCACGAAGTCGACCGCCGCGTCGGCACCCGGGCCCGCCCATACCGTCGGCAGCGCCGCCAACTGGGCGCGTTGCAGCCGCAGCGCCTCGGTGAGCAGGTTCTCCGCGGCACGTAGCTGTGCGCAGTCGGCGTCCAGCGCGTGCAGGTCGAGCCCGTCCTCGCCGTCGTACCAGTCGCGGACCTGGGTGGTGTGCGCGGTCAAGTCCGGATGCTGGTAACCGACCAATTGGCTGGCGCGCACATAGCTTTGCGTGTGTTGGACCGCGGGCAGACCTTCGGCGAGGCGCCCGGCGACGTCGAGCCGGTCGGCCATGGTCACCCGATCTGCGCCGCGGCGTACCGGTCGGCATCGGCGTACCGCTCGGCCCCGCGACGCAGGGCGACGGCGATCTCCGAAGCTGCCCGCGACCACTGCGACAGCTGCGTGGCCAGCCGGTCCAGCCCGGCCCGCAACGCGTCACCACGCGCCGCATGGTCCCGGCCGGCGTGCATACCGTCGAATGCCAACCGCGACAAATGGTTTCGCACCGCGTCGTCGAGGAGTTCGACCGCGTCGGTGAATCGGTCCGCGACGCCACGAACCTCGGCACTATCAAGTCTCATACCTGATTCGACGCCGTCACCGGCGCCGCGGTTCCGCCCGGATTTCAGCGTGCGGAGCTGACCGCCTCGGCCACACTGGTGGCCAGCCGCTGGGCGATTTCCTCGTCGGCCGCCTCCACCATCACGCGGATCATGGGCTCGGTTCCCGAGGGGCGCAACAGGATTCGGCCGGTGTCGCCGAGTTCGGCCTCGGCTTGCCGCACCGCGGTCTGCACCGACGGCGCCACCGCGGCCGTGGCCTTGTCGGCGACCTCGACGTTGACCAGCACCTGCGGCAGCGTCTGCATCGCCGAGGCCAGGGCGGCCAGTGACGAGCCGGTCTGCACCATGCGGGTCATCAGTCGCAGCCCGGTGACGATGCCGTCGCCGGTGGAGCCCAGTGCGGGCATCACGATGTGGCCGGACTGCTCGCCGCCCAGGCTGTAGTCGCCGGCCCGCAGTTCTTCCAGCACGTAGCGGTCACCGACGCCGGTGGTGCGCACCGTCACGCCGGCCTCCCGCATCGCCAGATGCAGTCCGAGGTTGCTCATCACCGTCGCCACCAACGTGTCGGAGGCCAGTTCGCCGGCGTCCTTCATGGCCAGGGCCAGCACCACCATGATGGTGTCGCCGTCGACGAGTTCACCGCTGGCGTCCACGGCCAGGCAGCGGTCGGCGTCGCCGTCGTGCGCCAATCCGAGGTCGGCGCCGTGTGCGGTGACGGCCGCCCGCAGCGCTTCCAAGTGGGTGGACCCGCAGCGGTCGTTGATGTTCAGGCCGTCGGGGTCGGCGTTGATCGCGATGACGCGCGCGCCGGCCGACCGGTAGGCGCTGGGCGCGGCCGCGGCGGCGGCGCCGTGCGCGCAGTCGACCACGACGGTCAGACCGTCGAGCCGGCTGGTGCTGGCCTTGCCCACGTGGCGCAGGTAGCGGTCGGCGGCGTCCTCGGCGTCGATGACCCGGCCGATCCCGGCGCCGACCGGCCGCAGCCCGGGTCCAGCGGCGACCAGGTCCTCGATCTGGTCCTCGGTGTCGTCGTCGAGCTTGTGGCCGCCGGGGCCGAAGATCTTGATGCCGTTGTCGGGCATCGGGTTGTGCGAGGCGGAGATCATCACGCCGAAGTCGGCGTCGTAAGCGCCGGTCAGGTAGGCCACCGCGGGAGTCGGGAGTACCCCGACCCGTAGCGCATCGACGCCCTCGCTGGTCACCCCGGCGATGACGGCGGCTTCGAGCATCTCGCCGCTGGCCCGCGGATCGCGTCCGATCACGGCGACGCGCCGGCCCGAACCCGACGAACTGGTCAGGTGCCGCGCCGCGGCGGCGCCCAGTGCCAGCGCCAGTTCGGCGGTGAGCTCGCGATTGGCCACCCCGCGGACGCCGTCAGTGCCGAATAGTCGACCCATGCGGTCAAACCTCTCACAGTTGGCTCACAGATAGCGAATGTGCACGGAACCACTGTTGGCTGCGAGCGGGCGTCCGCCATCAGCGACACGCCGAGCGGCACCCGCTCGCAGCCCAAAAAGTGATTTCCGATCAGCGCTTGCTGTACTGCGGCGCCTTGCGGGCCTTCTTCAGTCCGTACTTCTTGCGCTCGGTGGCACGCGGGTCACGGGTGAGGAAGCCGGCCTTCTTCAGCGCCGGCCGGTCCTCGGGCGTGGCCAGGATCAGCGCGCGGGCAATGCCCAACCGCAGCGCGCCGGCCTGACCCGACGGGCCCCCGCCGTGCAGCAGCGCGTAGATGTCGTAGCTGTCCACCCGCTCCACGGTGACCAGCGGCGCCTTGATGAGCTGCTGGTGCACCTTGTTGGGGAAGTAGTCCTCCAGGCTGCGGCCGTTGAGGTCGAACTTCCCGGTCCCGGGCACCAGGCGCACCCGCACCACGGCCTCCTTGCGGCGGCCGACGGTCTGGATGGGACGTTCGAACACGAACGAATCGGCGACCGGCGCGATGTCGGCCGCGGTCTCGGTGACCTCGGTGGTCTCCACAGTCTCGGTCATTGCGCCACCTGCTTGATCTCGTACGGAAGGGGCTGCTGGGCGGTGTGCGGATGCTCCGGGCCGGCGTAAACGCGCAGCTTCCTCTGGACCTGGCGGCTCAGCTTGTTCTTGGGCAGCATGCCGACGATCGCCTTCTCCACCACGCGGTCGGGGTGCTTCTGCAGCAGCTCACCGATGCTCCGCTTGCGTAGACCGCCGGGATACCCCGAGTGGCGGTAGGCCATCTTGCTCTGCAGTTTGTCGCCGCTGAGGGCGACCTTCTCGGCGTTGATGACGATGACGAAGTCACCGCCGTCGACGTTGGGCGCGAACGTCGGCTTGTGCTTGCCGCGCAGCAGATTGGCAGCTGCGACGGCAAGGCGGCCAAGCACCACGTCCGTGGCGTCGATGACGTACCACGACCTCGTGGTGTCACCCGCCTTGGGCGCGTATGTGGGCACAGCGCTTACCACTCTTTCTCTTCGAGCCGATTTCTCGGCTAGGGATCCCGGTGCGACCGGGGGCCGGTCAGGCGTGTGCGGTGGGTTTGGTCTCGGCGACCGACATTGACCCGAGGACCCTGCATACCCGCACGCCAACGGTGCAGCTTACCGATGCGTATCCCCGCAGGTCAAAAGCGCCCCCAGCGGCCGGCTGTCCGGCGGTCCGCGGTTGCCACCTCATCGGCGCCGTCCCGGACCGCGTTTCCCAACTCGACCAGGATCTGGTTGAGCGCGGTGGCGGCCTGGTGCCACTTGAGTTGTTCGACCTGGTAGGCGGCCGCCGCCTCCCGGGTCCACAGCTGCTGCAGCGGCGCGATCTGCGACCTGAGCTCCTCCAGCGCGGCGTTGAGACGCGTCGAGGTGGTGTGGATCTCCTGTCGGACCGCGTGTTCGATCGCCGGGAAATTGTAGGCCAGCACCGACTCCCCGGCCATCACAGATTGCCCCCCGTCGCAGCGATGCGCTCGGCATGGTGCTGACCCGCTTCCCGCAGTGCGGCCTCGCTGTACCGGATGGTTTCGGCGATCTCGTGCAACACGCGGTAAAGCCGGGTCGACTCGGCGTTCCAGCGCTCCACCACGTCTTTGAACCGCGCGGCGGCAAACCCTCCCCAGGTCGACGCGGGCACACTGCCTACCCGCCCGATGAAGGCGTGCAGCATGGACCGGATTTCCTCATTGCGGGCATCGGTGGTGGCCGCGACCGAGCGCATCAGCTCGAAGTCGGTGTTGAGTGTGTTGGCATCCGTCACTCGCTTCTCCTTTCGCTATGAGGTTCGACCCCGGCCGGACCGGTTCGGTTCCAATCAGTCAACGGCGTGCGCCGACCGCACCGCTTGCTCGCAGGCATCGCGGACCGTCTCCGGGGTGGCGGTGTGGCTCTGACATCCGATGCTGATCCGCACCGGCCCGTCGACCAGCACCGTCCACCGCACGTCGTGACCGGCTCGGACCTCGCGATAGGTCACCGCCGCCCGCCCGGCGGTGCTGCCGGCGGGATCGAAGTCGACGAATACGCCCACCGGCTCGGCGTCGATCGCTCGTCTCAATCGCTCGGCAGCACCGCTCAGGGTCTCGCCGGGTGTCGGCGTCTGCGTGACGTGCAGTGCCACCTCGGGATCTGTCGGCGAGGTGACCTGGACGCGCGCCGAACCGGGTCCGGAGACCACCCGCTGCGCGACCCAATCCGCGGGGATCGTGACCGCCACCCTCCCCTCGACCAGCACTCTCGTCGGCTCCGAGCGGGCGACGGGCACCGGACGCGGCTTCTCGGCCACCAACGGCGGCACCGCGAAACCCAACCCCGTCACCGCCGCGACCGCGAGCGCGACCCGCGCGGTCGTCCGGACCCGCGGCCCCCGGACGACCGCCGTCGCCGGCGCAACGTCTAACGCGCCGGCCACCGCGGCCAGTCGCGCCAACCGCGCGTCGCCGATCACCGTCACCGACTGCTCGGGGCACCTGCGCCGGACTGCCTCGGCGATCGCCCCGGCGAGCTGCGCTAACCCCGGGACCGGGCCGGCGGCATCGATCAGCACCGGCTCGGTGCCGGCCAGCGACGCGACGGCGCGGGCGACGTCGTCGGCGACGGCACCGGGTTCCCCCAGGCGCGGCACCGCGACGGTCTCGGGGCCCGCCACCGCCACCAACCCGTCGGCGATCTCCACCGCGACCGCCCCGGTCTGGTCTCCGACCGCGGTCGCGAGCAGCCACGACCGCGGTCGGACCTCGACGCTGCCAACCGACGTCGCCGCGGCGGTCACCACGGCTACTCGCGCCACCGACCACCACGACGGATGCACGACGATCGCACCGTCGTCGTGTCCGTCGGTAAGCCTCCGCAATACGGTGGACCACAACACGTCGACGGGTACCGGCTCCTCGTCCAACAATGCCACTGGGTCGTCGATCGCTTCGCACGCAACCACGGCCGCATCACCTATACCGACTGCGGCACAACACAATCGACGAGCAACGCACGGGCCCGCGGCGATGACGACACGGTGGGCTCTCATCCGGGTGGACTCCACGCAACCTGAATCAGCTGCTCGACGCCGGGACGGGTGACGAGCGTCCCGCGACCCGGCGGCAACGGAATCGGCGGACTCGTCCCGAGCAACGGGCCGTCGTCGGGACGCCCACTCATCATCAACTCCATACCGCCCAGGTCGCGCAGTCCGGCCAGCAGCGGCTCGAACAGGGCGCGGGCGGCGCCGCCGCTGCGCCGCGCCACGATGACGTGCAGCCCGAGATCCGTTGCGAATGGCAGATATTCGAGCAACTCCAGCAACGGGTTTCCGCTGCCGATGCTCGCGACCAGGTCGTAGTCGTCGACGACGAGGTAGAGGTCCGGTCCGGTCCACCAGGACCTGGTGCGCAGTTGCGCCTGGCTGACGTCCGCGCCCGGCATCCGCGCACGCAGTATCCCGATCAAAGCCGGCAGCGCCGCACTCAGCGAGGCGGGTGACATGGCATAGCCGCCAAGGTGTTCGGACTCGACGACGCCGAGCAGGGTACGCCGGAAGTCGACCACGAACAGCCTGGCCTGCTCGACAGTGTTGGTCCGGACGATCTCCCGGCACAACACCCGCAGTGCCGCGGTCTTTCCACAGCCGTTGTCCCCCAGGATCAGCAAATGCCCGCGGGACTCGAATTCGGCTGTGACCGGCGATAATCCATCTTCCCCGATACCCAGCACGGCGCCACTGGGACAATCCGCCACGAGCACCAGATGATCCACCTCGTCGGGCAGCAGCGGAATCGGAGGCGCCCCGAATGCCCCGGCTCGCAACGCGATGCCGTCCAGCTCGGGCTTCGCGATCATCATCTGCAGACCGTCCCGGGACAGGCCACGGCCGGGTCGGTCGGTGGGCACGTGCCGGGCCCGCGCCCGATCCAGTTCGGAGTCCGCGGGGTCGCCGAGCCGAAGCTCGATCCGGGTGCCGATCTGGTCCTTGAGCGCCGGCCGGATCTCCGGCCAGCGCGACGCCGACAACACGACGTGGACACCGGAGGAAAGTCCTTGGTTGGCAATCGCGGTGATCGTCTCTTCGATCCCCGCGAACTCATGGCACAGGGCGGCCCATCCGTCGATGACGAGGAAGACATCGGCGGACGGTTCGACGGTCGATTCGCGACAACCGTGGTCGGCCTCGCGGCTCCTGGACGTCGATTTCATCTCGGCGACCATCCGCCAGAACAGATCCGGGGTGCTGCGGTCGGCCACGTCCCCAACGTGTGCCAGGTCGCGCAGGGACGAAAGCACGCCGCCACCGAAATCCAGGCAGTAGAACTGCACCTGCCCCGGATCGTGGGTCGCGGCCAGCGCGGTGACCAACGTGCACAGCGCGGTCGACTTACCCGATCGTGGTGCTCCGACGACGGCGACATTGCCTGCGGCGCCGGACAGATCGACGACGAGCGGGCTGCGGGACTGCTCGTACGGACGGTCCACAATCCCGATCGGGACGGCTAATCGTGTTGGGGGATGGTCGGATAACAGCGCCCCGAGGTTCGGTGCTTCGTCCATCGGCGGCAGCCACACCCGATGTGCCGGTGGCCCGTGGCCGGCCAACCGGTCCAATACGGTGTGCATGACCGACACACCGATGGACCCGGCGGGGCGCAACGCCTGGTCGGTGGCGGAGGTGAAGCGGCGCACCCGTGGCGGCGGCGCAGGTGGCTCGATTCGAAGCGGACCAGAAACGTATGCAGCCTGGAAGCGGATCGGTTCCCCGCTGGAGGTCCGCAGGAAACCGGCGCCGGGTGTGCCCGGCAGCTCGTAGGCGTCGAGAGTACCGAGCACGGTGCGTGATTCACTGGCGGACAACGTCTTCAGGCAGATGCGGTAGGACAGGTGCGCTTCCAGACCTCGCAACCTTCCCTCGTCGAGTCGTTGACTGGCCAGCAACAGGTGCATTCCCAGCGAGCGGCCGAGTCGCCCGATCGCGACGAAAGTGTCCACAAAGTCCGGATGTTGACTGAGCAGTTCGGAGAACTCGTCGACGATGACGAACAAAGCGGGCAACGCAGCCGATCCGGGGCCCCGCGCTTGGTTGTAAGTCGCCACACTGACCGCGCGAGCCTGCCGCAGCAGTTGTTGACGACGGTTGATCTCGCCTGCCAGCGCGTCGTGCATCCTGGCCACCAGCGGTGCTTCGTCGGCCAGATTGGTGACCACCGCCGCCACGTGCGGCGCGCGGGCGAAGTCGAGAAACGTTGCGCCCCCTTTGAAGTCGATCAGCAGCAGGTTGAGCGCCTCGGGCGAGTTGCGCGCCATCATGCCCAACGCCACGGTGCGCAGCAGTTCCGACTTTCCCGAACCAGTGGCTCCCACACACAGGCCGTGTGGACCCATGCCCTGTTCCGCGGCCTCTTTGATGTCCAGCTGCACGGGTTGACCGGAAGCGGTGGTGCCAATCGGGACCCTCAACATGGCTCCTCGACTGACGTTGCACCACAACAGGTTCGGATCCAGGCTGCGGACGTCACCGATCCCCAGCATGCCGGCCCAACCCTCGTCGCCCTTCGGTGCCGATCCCCCGTACGCCGCCAGAAGACGCGCACACGCCGACGCGTCAGCCTCTTCCAGATGATCCGGCGACTCGGGCACGTCGACCCCGTCACAATGACGCACCCGCACCGACGGTGCGTCACTGCCCACTTCCAGGACGGTGACGCCGGCAGGCGCGGCTTCGGCGGGACGGCGGGAATCGACGACGAGCACCCGGCGCGTGGACACGCCGTCGGCGACATGCCGGTTGTGCGGCAACCACTTCAACCATTCCCAGTGCCGCTGGTCGCCGGCAACCGCGGTGATCGACAGTTGCTCAGGCGAATGCGCCACGGCCAGCTGGCAGATGAGCGCGCGGAGCAGACCGCGTACGAGGGCCGGCTCACCGTCGACCGTCACTACGCCGTCCACTCGGATCACGATGGGCGCCTCGATGGTCGAATGACTGTGCAGAAACCGTTGCTGCGCAGCGACGCTGAGCGGATCGCACCCTTGCGGGTTCTGCCCGGCTATCAGTCGGGCGGCCAGCGGCACGGGCCCGATCCCGACCCGCGCCCGGCAGAAGTCCGGATCGCCACGCTGCCGCGCCCACATGCGCGGGCCCCCGACCAGAGTCCACAGCATCTGCGGATCGGGGAACGCGGCGAGTGAATTGTGCTGCGCGGCGGCAACTTCGGTGACCTCGGCGCGCAGCCCGCTCAAGTATCCGAAGTAGTGGGTCCGGTCGGCGTTGACCGCGGCGGATCGCCTGCGGCCACGGCCGGTGACCGCCGTCACCAGCAACGAGACGGACATCATCGCCGGAAGCGCGACGAAGCTGGGGTTGTGCGCCGCGGGTGCTCCGCGAAAGAAGGCCGTCGCTGTGACGGCCAGCATCCCGACCGACATGACGACCGGAAGCAGCACCGCCAGCATGCTCGACGACGCCGGGCGCGGCACCTCCGGCGGGCCGGCGACTTCGATGACGGCGGTCACGGTCAGCGACGTTAAGCGGCACCGGAAGTCCCGGCAACTCAGTTGTGGATGGCCGAAGACCGGGTGCACGGAATGCGACTAACGTGCCGACGATGGCTGTCTCGATGTGCCGTGTCACCGTTCATTCCGCGGGTGTCAGTACCGATCTGACGTTGCCTGCCGCCGTGCCGGTGGGAGAACTCATCCCGTCGATCGTCGACCTGGCCGGCTGCACGCGTCAGGCGCCACACCGGCTCTCCCCGGTCGGGCGCGCGGCGATCCCGAGTTCGACGACGTTGGCGCAGAACGGAATTCGGGACGGCTCCGTGCTGGTCCTGAGTAGTCATGACCCGCAGCCGCCGGTGCGCCGCTGCGACGACGACGCCGAACTGGTGGCGAGCACGCTGGACAGCGCGATCTGGTCCGGTCGAACACGCCGGATCACCGCCGCACTGGCAGCGGTGTTATTCACCGTCGTCGGCGCGATTGTGCTGGTCCGAAACGCCATTCGGTTCCCGGCGGATACGGCCGCGACTGCCGCCCTGGCCGCGGCGGCCGCCCTCGGCGCACTGACAGCGGCCGCCGTCGCGCATCGCATGTTCGGCGACCCGACTGCCGGACTCGCGCTGTCCGTCGTGGCCACCATATTCGCCACGGTTGCCGGCCTACTTGCGGTGCCGGGCACACTGGGTGCCCCGCACGTGCTGCTGGCGGCGATGACGGCAGCCGTCGCGGCGGTGCTGGCAGCGCGCGTAACTGACTGCGGTTCAACCACATTGACCGCCGCTACCTGCGTCGCGGTCATCGCCGCGCTGGCCGCTCTGACCGCTGTGGTCACCGGGGCACCGGCGCGCACCGTTGGATCGCTGGCCACGCCGGTCTGCCTCGGACTCATCGAGGTCGCGCCGCGGTTGTCGATCTGGTTGGGTGGCCTGTCCCCCACGCGGGTACGAAGCGCAGACGAGGTGGCCGCCGGGACGCGCCGGGCGGACGCGTGGCTGACCAGCCTCCGTGCCGCCTTCGCCGTGGCCGCTGCCGTCGGCGCCCTCGTCGCCGTGCTCACCACCGCCCGCGCCGTCGCGCTGGCCGTTGTCACCGGCGTCGTCCTGCTGCTGCACGCGCGGGCGGACAGGAGAAGAGCGCTCGTCTTCGCCGCAACCGGGATCGCCACCGTCGCAACCACATTCGCTCTCGCCGGTACCGCCGCCGCGGCGCACAACCGGTGGATTGCGGCCCTGACAGTGGCGTTGGTGGCCGCAGCGATCTACCTCGGTTTTGTCGCACCCGAGATATCCCTGTCACCCGTCGCGCGTCGCGGGATCGACGCGCTAAGTTGTGTGGCGCTGACCGCTGTGGTGCCGCTGGCCTGCTGGACCTGCGGTGCCTTCAGCGCCGTCCGCGGCGCGAACCTGCAGATGTGACTCCCTTGCGCGGGGTGCGTCTGTTGGTCGCGGCCGCCCTGGCCGGTCAGTGTGCGACGGCGCCGGCCCACGCGGTGTCACCGCCGCCGGTCGACGAAAAGTGGCTTCCCGCCGCCGCGGTGCCGGCTCCTCCGCAGCGCACCGTCCAGCGGGAGGTGTGCGCGGTGGCCGTGGCACGCGCCCCCGGGCCCACGCAGCTGTCCGGCCTCGACCTCCCGCAACTCTGGCAACTCACCCGCGGCGCCGGGCAGCGGGTCGCGGTGATCGACACCGGGGTCCGGCGACACCCACGCCTGAAGGATCTGGTGGGCGGCGGCGACTACGTGGCCACCGGCGACGGCACTCGAGACTGCGACGCTCACGGCACGCTGGTAGCCGGAATCATCGCCGCTACCGCGGATCCCAAGGCGGACGATTTCAGCGGTATCGCTCCCGACGTCACGCTGATCAGCATCCGCCAATCCAGCGTCAAGTTCGGTCCGGCCGGCGACCGGTCCACTACGGGCGTGGGTGACGTCCAGACTCTGGCCAAGGCCGTCCGCACCGCCGCCGACCTCGGTGCCTCGGTCATCAACATTTCGTCGGTCGCGTGCGTCGCCGCCACCGACCAACTGGACGACCGGGCGTTAGGCGCCGCACTCGCCTACGCGGTCGACGTCAAGAACGCGGTCGTGGTCACTGCGGCCGGAAACACCGGCGGTTCGGCCCGGTGCCCACCGCAGCCGTCCGGCGTCACCCACGACACCGTGGCGGTCGTGGTCAGCCCGGCCTGGTACGACGACTACGTCTTGACGGTCGGCTCGGTCAGTTCGCAGGGGACCCCGTCGCCGTTCACCTTGGCCGGGCCGTGGGTGGATGTCGCGGCGACGGGCGAGAACGTCACCTCGCTCAGCCCGGTCACCGACGGGACTGTCGACAGCACCGGCGAAGCGCCGATTTCCGGAACCAGCTACGCAGCGCCCGTCGTCAGCGGGTTGGCCGCACTGATCCGGGCCCGGTTTCCCGCTCTGACCGCGCGTCAGGTGATGCAACGGATCGAGTCGACCGCACACCATCCCGCCGCCGGATGGGATCCGCTGGTCGGACACGGCACCATCGACGCGCAGGCCGCCCTCAGCACTGATGCCACTACCCCGGCAACCCCCGGCAACCCGGCCCGCTTGTACCTGCCGCCGGCGAATTACCGCGCACCCTCGGACAGCCGCCCGCGGCACACCGCGTTCGGCGGTGCGGCGATCTGCCTGGTGACGCTGCTGACGGCAGTGGTGACCGGCCGGCTACGGCGAACTCGCGGGAATGGTGTCGCGCGCGACTGATGCCTGCTCCCGGCTCAGTTCCGGTCCGCACGGCAACGCAGCCAGCACCGGCCACGGCGCCGGCGCGGCCGTCGACGGCAGACCCAGGGCGTGCGCTGCGGCGTCGTCGTGGATCGGGAACCGCACCCCGGTCTCGGTCACCAGATAGCGGGCGCCGGTCGGGGGCCCGCTCCCGCTGAGGCTCTGCGCCACCACGTAGACGCTGCGTCCCGGCCGGAGCGCGACGGCGTCCAGCGCCGGACCGGGACCGTCAGCTTGCGCCAGGATCGTCCCCGACGGCACGCCCTCCCCGGCCAGCAGGGCGATGTCGGCCGGACCTGGTTGTCTGGGTGCCCACGTCGCGCACACGGTCGCGGCACCGGAGACGGGGTTGGGCGGTTCGTCGGGGAAACCGGCAACCGGCAGGGTGTCCAGCAGCGGAGCCGCGCGGATCGCGTCGGGAGCCACCGCGACCACAGCCGCGGCGCCCTGCGAGTCACTGAACCGCAGCAGATCGGCGGTGAACCGGCCGACTCGCTGCACTCCGGCGTCGAGCACGACGTAATACTCGTCACTCGGCGTTCGCTGGATGCGCAGCACGCTGCCGACCGTGAACCCCGGTAGCCACGCCCCGACCGGTGCGCCCGCCGCGCGGATGTGGGGGGTCGCGATGGGCGGTGCTTCCGGAATCCCGTTGAGCAAAGACTGCGCAACGCGCCGTGGGGTCTGCCCCGTCAGCCCGAGGGCACGCAGCACGGCGGTGTCGGCGACATCCACCACCGCCCGCCGGCCGCGGTACAACAGATACGCCGGCGAACCCGAACCCGATGCCACCAGGATGGCGCGGTCGGGTTCTACCCGGCGGACGGACGGTTCCCCGCTGGACCCGACGAGCACCGTAGTCGCCTCGCCGCGCGGGCCGTCACATATCGTCCAGGTCGACTCGGCCACCGGCAGCGGCTGGGCCAGAGCCTGCGGCGCACCCGGAATACCCAGCAGCGCACCGTGTTTGGCCCGAGCGAGAGCGGACTCCGGTATCGGCGTCGGGTTGTCATCCCGCGCCGCGATCAACCGCGCGGAGGCCAGGTTCAGCACCGGATGCCAGGTTTCCCCGACCCGCACATACAGCGCTCCGGACGCCTTGCCCATCACGATCTGGAAGTCCGCAAGCCCGGGTTGCGGCCGCAGCAAAGCCAAGAAGGCACAACCGAGCACCGCGACCAGGGTCAGCGCACATCCACCGGCCAACGACGCCGCGGGGGCGCGCAGCGACCCGCCAACCGACCGCAGGTCCCCGCCCAGCAATGCGCATTCCAGACGCCGCAGCAGGAAGCGGTAGCCGCTGGCATGCAGCCAGGTCGGCGTCTGAAGCGGCACGGAATCTCCCGAGAAGTGGGTCAGATCGGCTTCAACGGTAAGCCGCCCGCCGGTCCGCCCGCCGCGTTCATCCACAGCCGCGGAGGTTTTGCTGCGTGGCGCGCCGGGTAAAATTTCGGCGTGTTTCAGCAATTCATGCGCCTGACCGGCCGGGCCGGGATCGGCTCACTGGCTGTGCTGGCCGCGACGGTCCTCAGCCCGGGTGCGGCGGTGCCGCTGGCATCGGCGACGGAGTGCCCGGACGCCGAGGTGATCTTCGCCCGGGGGACCAACGAGCCGGTAGGCATGGGCAGAGTCGGCGACGCCTTCGTGGAGTCGCTGCGTCAGCAGACCAGCGGGTTGACCATCCGGACCTACGGCGTGAACTACGCCGCCAGCAAGCTGCAGCTGCACGGCGGCGACGGTGCCAACGACGTGATTTCGCGCGTCAAGTCGACGGTGTCGTCGTGCCCCAGCACCAAGATCGTGCTGGGTGGTTACTCGCAGGGCGCATCGGTGATGGACATCGTCGCCGGCGTGCCGATCGGCGGCATCAGCTGGGGCAGTTCGCTGCCGCCGGAATACGCCGGCAACATCGCGGCCGTCGTCACATTTGGCGACATCGCCGACCGCGCCGGCGGGGACCTGCCGACCAAGAGCCCGCTGCTGGGCGCCAAGGCAGTCGATTACTGCAACCCGATGGACCCGATCTGCCATGCCGGTGCCGGCAACGAGTGGACTGGCCACACCGAGGGCTACGTCCCGACCTACACGACGCTGGGCGCGACCTTCGCGGCCGGCAAATTGATGGCGGGAATGACGCCGCACCTGCCGGGACAGCTGCCCGGCGGCACTCCGCTGCTGCCCGCGTCGCCGGCACCGTTGGTACCCGGGACACCCAGCACGACGCCGCTACCCGCGTCCAACCTGCCTGTCGTGCAGGTCCGTTGAGTAGCGGATCAGGGTTTGCGTAGCTCGATGCGGTTGCCGTTGCCCTCGCAGTAGCTGAGGATGCCCGTCTCGCTGAAGGCTCCGGCGGGGTTTCCGACACACTCGTATCCATCGACCAGCACCGCATTGCGTGCGATCGGCGTGCCGGCGCCGGCGAAGTTGTGATCGAATACGCTGCGCGCCTCCTGGCAGGTAGCACTGCCGGACTGAACAACGAGCGCGAAGTCCCCCTGGGTGGTGGTGTAGAAACCGCAGGAACCCGGAGCCGCATTAGCCGACGGGATTTGAACAGCGGCAGACAGCACAACCACTGATGCGGCTAGTCGCCTGAGACTATCGATCATGATGCCGTCGCCTGGCCGTCCACGTGCGCAACTCAACAGCCCTCCAAAGCCTCGGGCCGGCCAACGGCCGGAGAACCGGATCGACCACTGTCAGCGATCGGAAAGCTCAGCAGGCGATGGTTCGTGGTGTAGTCCTTCGGACCCTCGAACACGTTGATCGCGAGCATTCCCTGTCCGCCGACATTACCCTCGTCGATGGTGTACTGCGCACCGGAGTACGCCGCCCGGATGTCAGCGGCACTTGATCCGTCACCGACACCTCGGTCGGTCATCACACCTGGGGGCGTCTCAATGCCCGTCACCCGACCGCTGCTGTCCGCAACCCATACCTTGAGCACGTTGACCGCGTTCTCGCCCAACACGGTGCAGTGGTAGAAGTGGTTGACCGGGGCAGGTCCCATTGCAGCTGCTGCCTCGGCCTGCGTCATCCCGATGCGCAGTTGACCGTAACCTTCGAATGTCGCGACGGGTGCAGATGGCGCGACCGACGTCGTGGAATGGTTTGCTTCGTGGCCGGCTGGCCTACTCGGGTCAGTTTGCGACCTCGGCGTTGAGTCGGTGCCACACGCGGCGACGGTCAGCATCACAGCGACCAGCGCAAGCACCGTGCGCGACTGCACGCCGTCGACCTCATACCCGGTTCGAGATTGCACCGCTTCGCCATCCAGCACGCGCCAAAACCTCAGTTCCCCATCCTGAATCCATTGCTGCCGAGGTCGCACGTCGCATACGAGTCGGCGTGCACGCGGCCGGGCAGCACCGGAACCAGACAATGCCACCCTTCAACGGATGCTTCCGCGCTGGACCCATCGCCCCTCGGTATCGACGGGCCGAAGTCGTGGAAATAACGGTTCGCGATGCGTAGCGCAGTCGCACAGTCGACATCCCCACTCATGACAACCACCGGCTGGGTACGGCCGGGAACATCGAGAACCGTTCCGCAGGTGGTACCCGGCGGTGCAGCGACGGCAGCAGCGGGGAAGGCGATAGCTGCGCATCCGAGCCCAACGACACCCGCGCACACAGCAGACAGCGACACGAGCCGGGCTCGGCGCCAGATGTGCGCGGAAAGCTTCGATGATGTGCGTGTCATATCGACTGATGCCTCCCGCTCAAACGGCTCGCGAATTCATCGGATCCTCGCATATGAGCCGATCCAAGAAACGATTGAGCCCTACGGCCACGCCATAACGACATCACCACCGGCAACGAACACGAGAATGTGCGGCCGCTGACCCCAGTCGAAATCAGTCCGTAGCATCGGACCATGAGGCTTGTGTCCGTCGGCCGATTGGCCGTTTTGCTGGCTACCGTGTTGCTCGCGTCCGGGTCGGTGATCGCCGCGTCACCGGCAGTCGCGGCGGAGTGCCCGGATGCCGAGGTCGTATTCGCCCGGGGCCGCGAGGAGCCACCCGGGGTCGGTCAGATCGGCGACGCGCTCGTCAGTGCGCTGCGCTCGAAGACGAGTAAGTCGATCGGGGTCTACGGGGTCAACTATCCCGCCAACATCAGCGTCGACAGCGGCGCCAAAGACATGGCCGGCCACGTCGGGTCCATGGCGAAGAGTTGCCCGAACACCCGCGAGGTGCTCGGCGGCTATTCGCTGGGTGCCGAGGTGGCCGACCTCGCGGCCTGCTGCCGGCTGGCTCCCGGCATGGACCAACACGTGGCGGCCATCGCGTTGTTCGGCAACGGCACCCGCGGAATCGCACCCGCCTACGCCCGCAGGACGATCGACCAGTGCGCACCGGGTGATCCGATCTGTGGCAGAGGCACGAACTGGCCGTCGCACCTGCAGCCGTCGTATCTCGGATCGGGACTGATCGAGCAGGCCGCCGACTTCGTCGCGGGCAAACTCTAGCTGCGATCCCGCGTTCGCATATCCCGGGTGATCAGCGTCCGCGCCGCGAGTTCGTCGTCGGGCGGATAGTCCACCCGGACCAGCGTCAACCCCTGTGGCGGCGCGGCCGCGAAATCACTGGATCGGCTTGTCGCGTGCAGCAATTCAGCGCACCATTGCGCACTGCGACGACGTTCGCCCACTGCCAGCAGTGCACCCACCAGAGACCGGACCATCGACCAGCAGAAAGCGTCGGCGCTGACGCGCGCCGTCACCAGATCCCCCTCCCGCGACCAGTCCAGCTGCTGCAGTTCCCGGATGGTCGTGGCGCCCTCGCGGTGTCGGCAGAACGCGGCGAAGTCGTGCAACCCCAACAGTTCTCGTGACGCCGCCGTCATCGCCTCGACGTCCAGCACGCGCGGCCACGCAGTGACGAAACGAGCCTGCTGCGGCACCACGCCGTAGGGGGCCGTCGAGAGCCGGTAGACATAGTGGCGCCGCAGAGCCGAAAACCGGGCGTCGAAACCCGTTGGCGCGCGGGTGATATCGAGCACCCGGACGTCGGCGGGCAGGAACCTGCCCAGCCGCCGCACCAATGGCAGGAACTCCGGCCCCTCGACCCCGGCCGAGCGCGAATAGGCGTTCACCACCGCCTCGACCGGCACATCCACATGCGCAACCTGCCCGGTCGCGTGCACTCCGGTGTCGGTGCGCCCGGCAGCGCGCAGCCGCACCGGCGTGCGAAACACGGTCGTCAGCGCCTCGTCGAGAACACCGGCTACCGTGCGCTGACCAACCTGTGCCGCCCAGCCCGCGAAATCGGTTCCGTCGTAGGCGATGTCGAGCCGCAGACGGACGTCCCCACTAATTCTCGGGGGCCTCGTCAGGTGCGTCGTCGCTGGCGGCCTCTGCGGACTCGTCGAGCCCGCCCTGCGGCGCTACGGCCGCGGTCTCAGGCGCATCTTCGGTGTCGGCTCCGTCGTCAGCCGCGGAGTCGTCGACCGCATCCGGTTCGACGGATGCCTGCGGTGCGGCCGCGGCGGCCTCAGGCTTCTCCGATTTCTTGGACGCCTTCACCCGGCGCGCCCGGTCGGCCTCCGACGTCACCGTCTTCTCCCGCACCAGCTCGATCACCGCCATCGGGGCGTTGTCACCCTTGCGCGGCTCGACCTTGATGATGCGGGTGTAGCCGCCGTCGCGGTCGGCGAAGAACGGCCCGATCTCGGCGAACAAGGTGTGCACCACATCCTTGTCGCGGATCTTCTTGAGCACCTCACGCCGGTTGTGCAGCGTGCCCTTCTTGGCGTGGGTGACCAGCTTCTCCGCGTAGGGTCGCAATGCCCGCGCCTTGGCCTCGGTGGTCTTGATCCGGCCGTGCTCGAACAACGACGTGGCCAGGTTGGCCAGGATCGCCTTCTGGTGCGAAGACGACCCGCCGAGACGAGGTCCCTTGGTGGGCTTGGGCATTGCGACTATCTCCTATTCGGGGCCGGTCCCCGTATCAGGTAGGACCGGGACGGAATTCTGTTGAAGCTGTTACAGCTGTTAGAGCTGTTCGGTTTCGGCGTAGTCCTGGTCGTCGTAGGCGCCCTCGGTGGACCAGGTGCCGGTGGCGACGTCGTAGCCGGCGACCTCGGACGGGTCGAAGCTGGGCGGGCTGTCCTTGAGCGACAGACCCAGCTGGTGCAGCTTGACCTTCACCTCGTCGATGGACTTCTGACCGAAGTTGCGGATGTCGAGCAGGTCGGACTCGGTGCGCGAGACCAACTCGCCGACGGTGTGCACGCCCTCACGCTTGAGGCAGTTGTAGGAGCGCACGGTCAGGTCCAAGTCGTCGATCGGCAGCGCGAACGACGCGATGTGGTCGGCCTCGGCCGGCGACGGCCCGATCTCGATGCCCTCGGCTTCGACGTTGAGTTCGCGTGCCAGACCGAACAATTCGACCAGCGTCTTACCGGCGGAGGCCAGCGCGTCGCGCGGGGTGATCGAGCTCTTGGTCTCCACGTCCAGGATCAGCTTGTCGAAGTCGGTGCGCTGCTCGACCCGGGTGGCGTCCACCTTGTAGGTGACCTTGAGCACCGGCGAGTAGATGGAATCGACTGGGATACGGCCGATCTCGGCACCGGAAGCCCGGTTCTGCACGGCCGGGACGTAGCCGCGCCCCCGCTCGACGACGAGCTCGACCTCGAGCTTGCCCTTGTCGTTCAGGGTGGCGATGTGCATGGACGGGTTGTGCACGGTGACCCCGGCCGGCGGCACGATGTCGCCCGCGGTGACCTCACCGGGACCCTGCTTGCGCAGGTACATGGTGACCGGCTCGTCCTCCTCGGAGGACACGACCAGGCTCTTGAGGTTCAGGATGATGTCGGTGACGTCTTCCTTGACCCCGGGCACGGTGGTGAACTCGTGCAGGACGCCGTCGATGCGGATACTGGTCACCGCCGCGCCGGGAATCGACGACAGCAGCGTGCGACGCAGCGAATTGCCAAGGGTGTAACCGAATCCCGGCTCCAGCGGTTCGATGACGAACTGGGACCGGTTGTCGGTGAGGATGTCCTCGGACAGGGTGGGGCGCTGAGAAATCAGCATGGTGTTTCTTCTTCTCCTTCTCGGCACCCGCTATTTGATGCCGCTCAGGTTGTCTGCACCGGTTGATGCAGAACGTCTATTACTTCGAGTAGAACTCGACGATCAGCTGCTCGGCGAGCGGGACGTCAATCTGCGCGCGCTCAGGCAACTGGTGAACCAGGATGCGCTGCCGCTCACCCACCACCTGCAGCCAGCTCGGGATCGGACGGTCGCCCGCGGTCTCCCGAGCGATCTGGAACGGCACGGTGTTCACCGACTGGTCCCGTACGTCGATGATGTCGTACTGCGACACCCGGTAGCTGGGGACGTCGACGCGAACGCCGTTGACGGTGAAGTGCCCGTGGGTGACCAACTGACGGGCCATCCGGCGGGTCCGGGCCAGTCCAGCCCGGTACACGACGTTGTCGAGCCGGCTCTCCAGGATGCGCAGCAATTCCTCACCGGTCTTGCCCGAGTGGCGCACAGCCTCTTCGTAGTAGCGACGGAACTGCTTTTCCATCACGCCGTAGGTGAAACGCGCCTTCTGCTTCTCCTGCAGCTGCAGGCGGTACTCACTTTCCTTGACCCGGGCGCGGCCGTGCTGGCCGGGCGGGTAAGGGCGCTTCTCATACGACTGGTCGCCACCGACGAGGTCGGTGCCCAGCCGGCGGGACTTGCGGGTGACGGGTCCGGTGTAACGAGCCATGGGTATGTCCTCCTAGACCTAGACGCGCCGACGCTTCGGCGGGCGGACACCGTTGTGCGGCTGCGGCGTGACGTCGGAGATCGCGCCGACCTCGAGGCCGGCGGCCTGCAACGAGCGGATCGCGGTCTCGCGGCCCGAGCCCGGGCCCTTGACGAACACGTCGACCTTGCGCACCCCGTGCTCCTGGGCCTTGCGCGCGGCGTTCTCCGCGGCCAACTGCGCGGCGAACGGCGTCGACTTGCGGGAGCCCTTGAAGCCGACGTGCCCCGACGACGCCCAGGCGATGACGTTGCCCTGCGGGTCGGTGATGGTCACGATCGTGTTGTTGAAGGTGCTCTTGATGTGCGCGGCACCGTGCGGGACGTTCTTCTTTTCCCGACGACGGGTCTTCTGACCCTTCTTCGGGCCTGCGGCTGCCTTCTTTGCTGGTGGCATTCGGGGTTACCTGGCCTTCTTCTTGCCGGCGATGGTGCGCTTGGGTCCCTTGCGGGTGCGCGCGTTGGTCTTGGTCCGCTGGCCGCGTACCGGCAGGCCGCGGCGGTGCCGCAGACCCTGGTAGCAGCCGATCTCGATCTTGCGACGAATGTCGGCCTGCACCTCGCGGCGCAGGTCACCCTCGACCTTCAGGTTCGCTTCGATGTAGTCACGCAGCTGGGTCAGCTGATCGTCGCTCAGGTCTTTGGTGCGCAGGTCCTTGTCGATGCCGGTGGCCGCCAGAATCTCGTTCGAGCGGGTGCGGCCGACGCCGAAGATATAGGTCAGCGCGATCTCCATCCGCTTGTCGCGCGGCAGATCGACGCCTACTAGTCGAGCCATAGGTGGCGTTTCCTCTTTCTCAGCGGAGGTCTTTTCCCAGTCCGTTCCCGCTCAGTTGCGGGGCCCGGCCTCCGTCCGGGCGTGGTAGGCGGCCTATCCGCCTAGTGGTGCTGGGAGGTCTGCATTCAGTTGTTAAGCGAAAGCCCCGACTAACCCTGTCTCTGTTTGTGACGGGGATCGGAGCAGATCACCATGACCCGTCCATGCCGACGGATCACCCTGCACTTGTCACAGATCGGCTTGACGCTCGGGTTCACCTTCACGGCAGTCTCGGTCCTGTTCTTCTCTGGGTGTTAATCGCTACTTGTACCGGTACACAATGCGGCCGCGGGACAGGTCGTAGGGAGACAGCTCCACCACGACGCGGTCCTCGGGCAGGATGCGGATGTAGTGCTGCCGCATCTTGCCGCTGATGTGGGCGAGCACCTTGTGACCGTTCTCCAACTCGATGCGAAACATCGCATTCGGCAGGGGTTCGACCACGCGGCCCTCGACCTCGATGGCGCCGTCCTTCTTGGCCATTACTTTTAAGCGATCCTCTACTTTTCGTTCATGCTCCTGGCTCGGCGCAGCACGCGTCGGCGACTACAACAACGTGAGCCGGTGATGGAAATTCCGCGAAAGTCCGCGAATTTCAGGACAGGGCACGCCAAGAGCCGGCACGAACGCCGCACCGTCGGGCCACGATACCCGCTTGGCCGTCCCCGACGCAAAACGCCGCAGATCAGCGTGCGGACCCGGAATACGCAAGGTCAGGGCGCAGGTTAGAGCAACCATGACGCATTCAGCTGAGAGCAAACCCGACCTCGGTCGGTTCGGATCGTTCGGACGCGGCGTCACGCCGCAGCAAGCCAAGGAAATAGAAGCTCTCGGCTACGGCGCGGTCTGGGTGGGTGGCTCCCCGCCGGCCGAGTTGTCCTGGGTGGAACCCATCCTGGAAGCGACGACGACGTTGCAGGTGGCCACCGGCATCGTCAACATCTGGACGGCGCCCGCCCAACCCGTCGCCGCGTCGTTCCATCGCATCGACAAGGCGTACCCCGGCCGCTTCCTGCTCGGCATCGGCGTCGGTCATCCCGAGGCGCACACCGAATACCGCAAGCCCTACGAAGCTCTGGTCGAGTACCTCGACCAGCTCGACGAACACGGCGTGCCCGCCAACCGCAGGGTGGTCGCCGCGTTGGGTCCGCGAGTCCTCAAGCTGTCCGCGGACCGCAGCGCCGGCGCGCACCCCTACCTCACCACTCCCGAGCACACCGCCCGGGCGCGCGAACTGATGGGTCCGTCGGCGTTCCTGGCACCCGAGCACAAGGTGGTCCTCACTACCGACGCCGACAAGGCGCATGCCGTGGGACGCAAGGCCCTCGAGATCTATCTGAACCTCGCGAACTACCTGAACAGCTGGAAGCGACTCGGCTTCACCGACGACGACGTCGCCAAGCCGGGCAGCGACCGGTTGGTCGACGCCGTCGTCGCCTACGGATCCATCGACGCGATCGCGGCCCGCCTGCGTGAGCACCTCGACGCCGGCGCCGACCACGTCCCGGTCCAGGTCCTGACGCGAAGTGAGAACCTTGTCCCGGCGCTGGCCGAATTGGCCGGGGCTCTTGGGCTCGAACGGGTATAGGGGGCTAAATGACTGGCTCGGTTTCACTCAAACCTGACCTGGGGCGGTTCGGCGTCTGGCTGGGCACCCGCTCCCTCGACCCGGAGTTGGCCGCGCAGATCGAGTCGCTCGGCTACGGCGGCGCGTGGATCGGTGCGTCGCCGGACGCCGACTTGGCTTGGGTCGAACCCGCCCTGGAGCAGACTGAGCACCTGCAGTTGGCTACCGGGATCGTCAACGTCTGGACGGCCCCGGCCGACGACGTCGCCGCCTCGTATCAGCGCATCGAAGATGCCTATCCGGGCCGGTTCCTGCTCGGTGTCGGGGTCGGGCATCCCGAACACACCGAGCAGTACCAGAAGCCCTACGACGCGCTGGTGTCCTACCTCGACGTGCTCGACAACGCGCTGGTGCCGACCAGCCGGCGGGTGCTCGCGGCGCTGGGTCCCCGGGTGCTCCAGCTCTCGGCGCAGCGCAGCGCGGGCGCGCACCCTTATCTGACGACGCCCGAACACACCGGCAAGGCGCGACACCTGCTCGGCAACACCGTGTTTCTGGCTCCCGAACACAAGGTCGTGCTGACCACCGACGCGGAAGAGGCCCGTGCCGTCGGCCGCAAGTTCGTCGACTTCTACCTGGGTCTGAGCAACTACGTGAACAACTGGCTGCGGCTGGGTTTCACCGAGGACGACGTCCGCAAGCCCGGTAGCGACCGGCTGATCGACGCGCTGGTCGCCTACGGCACCGCCGACGCGATCGCCGCCCGCCTCAACGAGCACCTCGACGCCGGCGCCGACCACGTGGCCATCCAGGTTCTGGGTGCCTCGAAACCCGAAAAGCTGATACCGGTACTTCGTGAACTGGCGGGACCGCTGGGCCTCACCGGTTAGGGTTGGCCCCATGCGACTGCTGGTCACCGGAGGGGCGGGCTTCATCGGCGCGAACTTCGTGCACAGCACCGTGCGCGAGCATCCCGAGGACTCGGTGACCGTCATCGACTCGCTGACCTACGCCGGGCGGCGGGAGTCGCTGGCCGACGTCGAGGACGCCATCCGGTTCGTCGAAGGCGACATCTGTGACACCGAGCTGGTCTCGGCGTTGGTGGCCGAGTCGGACGCGGTGGTGCATTTCGCCGCCGAATCCCATGTGGACAACGCCCTGGACAACCCGGAACCCTTCCTGCACACCAACGTGGTCGGGACGTTCACCATCCTGGAAGCGGTGCGGCGGCACGGGGTTCGGCTGCATCACATCTCGACCGACGAGGTCTACGGGGATTTGGAACTCGGTGATCCGCAACGGTTCACCGAGTTCACGCCGTACAACCCGTCGAGTCCCTACTCGGCGACCAAGGCCGGCAGCGACATGCTGGTGCGGGCCTGGGTGCGGTCGTACGGCGTACGCGCGACCCTGTCCAACTGTTCCAACAACTACGGCCCCTACCAGCACATCGAGAAGTTCATTCCGCGCCAGATCACCAATGTGCTCACCGGTCGGCGATGCAAGCTCTACGGCGCGGGTGCCAACGTCCGCGACTGGATCCACGTCGACGACCACAACAGCGCGGTGCGCCGCATCCTGGAGAAGGGACAGCTCGGCCGGACCTATCTGATCAGTTCGGAGGGCGAGCGCGACAACTTGAGCGTGCTGCGCACGATCCTGCGGCTCATGGGCCGCGACTCGGACGACTTCGACCACGTCACCGACCGCGTCGGCCACGACCTGCGATACGCCATCGACCCGACCCTGCTCAACACCGAATTGTGCTGGGCGCCAAAGCACACCGACTTCGAGGAAGGCTTGCAGGCCACCATCGACTGGTACCGGGACAACGAATCGTGGTGGCGCCCACTCAAAGACGCCGCCGAGGCGCGCTACACAGAACGCGGCCAATGAGATGAAAGTACGCGAACTCGCAGTCCCGGGCGCCTGGGAGATCACACCGGCCATCCACGGCGACTCGCGCGGGATGTTCTTCGAGTGGCTGACCGACCGCGGCTTCACCGGGTTCGCCGGCCACCGCCTGGATGTCCGGCAGGCGAACTGCTCGGTGTCCTCGGCCGGTGTGCTGCGCGGCCTTCACTTCGCCCAGTTGCCGCCGAGCCAGGCCAAATACGTGACCTGCGTGCGGGGTGCGGTGTTCGACGTCGTCGTCGACATCCGGGTGGGCTCACCGACATTCGGCAAGTGGGATTCGGTGTTACTCGACGATCAGGACCACCGGACCGTCTACATCTCCGAAGGCCTCGCGCACGGTTTCCTTGCCCTGCAGGACAATTCAACGGTCATGTATCTGTGCTCGGCGGAGTACAACCCGGAGCGCGAACACACCATCGCCGCGACGGATCCGACGCTCGGTGTGGATTGGCCGCTGGTCGACGGCAACCCGCCAAGCCTGTCCGAGCGCGACGCGGTGGCTCCCAGTTTCGAGGAGGTCCGCGAGTCCGGTCTGCTGCCCACCTGGGAGGAGACGCAGGACTTCGTCAACGGCCTGCGCGACGCGCGGTAGGTCCGATTCCGTTCGAGTGTGCGGCCAGCGGCATGGTCGCGTTCGAGGGCATACATGCTGCCGTCAACATTCGGATGGCCAAAGGGAAACACTGGTGAACCCCACCGAGCCGGACCCGCTACCCGGGTTGCCTACCCCGATCTGTATTTACTAGGATATGCAAGTATCGCATACTTCCCACGACCGTTAACGGGACAACCATGACTACGCAAATACCGCATTTCATCGACGGCCAGCGCACCGCCGGCCAGTCCGGTCGCACCGCCGACGTTCTCAACCCGAGCACCGGCGAGGTCCAGGCCACGGTGCCGATGGCTTCCCAAGCCGACATCGACGCTGCCGTGGCTTCCGCGGCAACCGCCCAAAAGGCTTGGGCCGCTTGGAATCCGCAACGCCGCGCTCGCGTGTTGATGCGTTTCGTCGACCTGGTGAACCAGAACATCGACGAACTGGCCGAGTTGCTCTCGCTCGAGCACGGCAAGACGGTGCAAGACGCCAGGGGTGACATCCAGCGCGGCATCGAGGTCATCGAGTTCTGCATCGGCATCCCGCACCTGCTCAAGGGCGACTACACCGAGGGTGCCGGTCCCGGCATCGACGTCTATTCACTGCGGCAACCGTTGGGCGTCGTCGCCGGCATCACCCCGTTCAACTTCCCGGCCATGATCCCGCTGTGGAAGGCCGGTCCGGCCCTGGCGTGCGGAAATGCATTCGTGCTCAAGCCAAGTGAGCGCGACCCGTCGGTCCCGCTGCGACTGGCCGAGCTGTTCACCGAGGCCGGCCTGCCGCCCGGGGTGTTTCAGGTGGTGCACGGCGACAAGGAAGCCGTCGACGCCATCCTGAACCACCCCGACATCAAGGCCGTGGGTTTCGTCGGCAGTTCCGACATCGCGCAGTACATCTACAGCCAGTCGGCGGCGACCGGCAAGCGTTCGCAGTGCTTCGGCGGCGCCAAGAACCACATGATCGTGATGCCCGACGCCGACCTCGACCAGGCCGTCGACGCCCTGATCGGCGCCGGCTACGGCAGTGCCGGCGAGCGCTGCATGGCGATCAGCGTCGCTGTCCCGGTCGGCGACCAGACCGCAGACCGGTTGCGCGCCAGGCTGATCGAGCGGATCAACAACCTGCGCGTCGGGCACAGCCTGGACCCCAAGGCCGACTACGGTCCGCTGGTCACCGAGGCCGCGCTGCAGCGGGTGCGCGACTACATCGGCCAGGGTGCCGACGCCGGCGCCGAACTCGTCATCGACGGCCGCGAACGGGCCAGCGACGACCTGACTTTCGGGGATGCGAACCTCGAGGGCGGCTTCTTCATCGGACCCACACTGTTCGACCACGTCACCACCGACATGTCGATCTACACCGACGAGATCTTCGGTCCGGTGTTGTGCATCGTGCGCGCTCACGACTACGAAGAGGCGTTGCGGTTGCCCACCGAACACGAGTACGGCAACGGCGTGGCCATCTTCACCCGTGACGGGGATTCCGCCCGTGACTTCACCTCGCGGGTCGAGGTGGGCATGGTCGGTGTCAACGTGCCGATCCCGGTTCCGGTGGCCTACCACACGTTCGGCGGTTGGAAGCGGTCCGGTTTCGGCGACCTCAACCAGCACGGGCCGGCGTCGATCCAGTTCTACACCAAGGTCAAGACCGTGACCTCGCGGTGGCCGTCGGGCATCAAGGACGGCGCCGAATTCTCCATCCCCACCATGGATTAACGCCAATGTTCACTCTCGACGACGAAGAACGGGTGATCACCGAGACGGCGGCAGCCTTCGCCGACAAGCGTCTGGCCCCCTACGCCCTGGAATGGGATGCGACCAACCACTTCCCGACCGACGTGCTGCGCGAAGCCGCCGAACTCGGCATGGCAGCGATCTACTGTCGGGAGGACGTGGGCGGTAGCGGACTGCGGCGCCTCGACGGCGTGCGCATCTTCGAACAACTCGCCATGGCCGACCCGGTCACCGCCGCGTTCCTGTCGATCCACAACATGTGCTCCTGGATGATCGACCGCTACGGCACCGAAGAGCAGCGCAAGGCGTGGGTCCCGCGACTGGCGTCGATGGACGTCATCGCCAGCTATTGCCTGACCGAGCCGGGCGCCGGTTCCGACGCCAGCGCGCTGAGCACCCGTGCGGTCAAACAGGGTTCGGATTACGTGCTCGACGGCGTCAAACAGTTCATCTCCGGCGCCGGCACCTCCGACGTGTACGTCATCATGGCCCGCACCGGAAGCGAAGGGCCGCGCGGAATTTCGGCGTTCGTCGTCGAAAAGGACACGCCCGGGCTGAGTTTCGGGGCGATGGAACAGAAGATGGGCTGGCACGCCCAACCCACCGCCCAAGTGATACTCAACGGAGTACGGGTGCCGGCCGACGCCATGCTGGGCGGCGCCGAAGGCGAAGGCACCGGGTTCGGGATTGCGATGAACGGCCTCAACGGCGGCCGGCTCAACATCGCCGCATGCTCGCTGGGCGGTGCGCAGGCCGCCTTTGACAAGGCCGGCGCCTACGTCCGCGACCGGCAGGCATTCGGGGGATCCTTGCTCGACGAACCCACCATCCGGTTCGCCTTGGCCGACATGGCCACCGGACTGGAGACATCACGAATGATGTTGTGGCGGGCGGCAACTGCGCTGGACGACGACGACGCCGGCAAGGTCGAGCTGTGCGCGATGGCCAAGCGCTACGTCACCGACACCTGCTTCGACGTCGCCGACCAGGCGTTACAACTGCACGGCGGCTACGGCTACCTGCGCGAGTACGGGCTGGAGAAGATCGTGCGTGACCTGCGGGTGCACCGCATCCTGGAAGGCACCAACGAGATCATGCGGGTGGTGATCGGCCGCGCTGAGGCCACGCGTTTCAAAGCAGCGACAGCCTAGAAAGGCACGCATGACTGAGGTTTTCGACGTCGCGGTCCTCGGTTTGGGTCACATGGGCGCGCCGATGGCGGCCAACCTGGTTGCGGCCGGGCACAACGTATTCGGGTTCGACCCCGTCGCGGGAGCCGCGGCGGCCGAAACGGGAGCCAACCTGTGCGCTACCGCCGCCGAGGCGGTGGCCGAGGCCGAGGTGGTCATCACCATGCTGCCCAACGGCCATGTGGTGAAAAGCTGCTACGACGAAGTGCTGCGCGCCGCACAGTCCGGTGCGCTGTTCATCGACAGCTCCACCATCTCGGTCGACGACGCCCGCGCGGTGCACGCGCTCGCCGAAACTCACGGCCTGGCCCAGCTCGACGCCCCGGTTTCCGGTGGCGTCAAGGGAGCGGTGGCCGGCACGCTGGCATTCATGGTCGGAGGCGACGAGGCGGTGCTGGACCGGGCCCGCCCCGTGCTGGAACCCATGGCGGGCAAGATCATTCATTGCGGCGCGGCCGGCGCCGGGCAGGCGGCCAAGTTGTGCAACAACATGGTGCTGGCGGTGCAGCAGATCGCGATCGGCGAGGCGTTCGTGCTCGCCGAGAAACTGGGCCTCGCGGCGCAGTCGCTGTTCGACGTCATCACCGGCGCCACCGGTAACTGCTGGGCCGTGAGCACGAATTGCCCTGTACCAGGCCCGGTTCCGACATCGCCGGCCAACAACGACTTCAAGCCCGGCTTCGCCACCGCGCTGATGAACAAAGACCTGGGCCTGGCGATGGACGCGGTGGCCTCGACCGGTGCGGCCGCTCCGCTGGGCACCCACGCGGCAAAGATCTACGCCGAGTTCGCGACCGAGCACTCCGACAAGGACTTCAGCGCCATCATCGAGTTGCTGCGGGCCACCTGACATTCGCGCGAGCAGACGCAAAAGCCCCCATTTCCAGCGGAAATGAGGGGCTTTTGCGTCTGCTCGCGCTCAAAAGTCACCGGCGTTGCGGCGCAACGTCTCGATCGACGACACCAGCGCCTGCGATTCCTCGGCCGCCATGCCGATATCGGCGAACACCTGCTCGTTCAGCGTGACCGTGGCGTCCTCGACGGTGGAGCGGCCGAGTTCGGTGATCTGCACCAGCGTGGTGCGCCCGTCAGTGGGATGCGGCACCCGTCGCACCAGCCCGTCGGCTTCCAGCCGCCGGATGGCATGCGTGACGCTGGTGACATGCACCTGCAGCCGGTCGGAGGCTTTGGTGATCGGCAACGCTCCGGTGCGACTGAACGCCAACAACCGCAACAGTTCGTAGCGGGAGAAGCTCAGATCGTAGGGGCGCAGCGCGGCCTCCACCCGGGCCAGCAGGATCTGATGCGCCCGCATCACCGACGTCACCGCCACCATGCCCTGGGAGACCTCTCCCCACCCGGCCCGTTCCCAGTTGGTCCGCGCCGCCGCGATCGGATCACGCTTCGCAGAGTCGGCCACGCACCTTTTCTTACCCGCTCAGAAGGCACGCTCCAACAGAACCCGGCCGTTGTCGGCGGAAACAACCTGCACCGAGGCGATTTGATCCATCGGCGTGGAAGTGCTGCCCGCCGGGGTGGCGGTGTGGCCCGGCTCGGCCACCCAGGTCGCAAGCCGCGTTTGGCTGCCGTCGCGACCGACCACCACCATGGCCAAGGTGTCGTGGTGGGCGTCGGTCGGAGCCAGGCAGTAGCACTGCAGGTTGATGGCGGTCCCCCAGCGTTGGCTGCTGAGCGAGACAGTCGAAGTCAGCAGCTCGGTGCCGATCTGCGCCATCGGCTGCACCGACACGGCCGCGTTCTGGGGTGCGCCACCGAACAGGGACCCCTGCACACCGACCAGCACACCGACACCGAGCACCGCTGCCGCGACCGCAGCCGCCGCCCAGGTCGCCACCCGAGCACGTCGACGCCGCCGGCGCACGGAGTCCAGCAACGACGGCAACAACCCGGCCGGCGGCTGCGTCGTCGCCGAGTCGATCGCCGTCACATCCTCCCGTCTGAGCTGCCCGAGTAGCGCCGGAACGCCGCACAACTCGGCGACCGCGGCCCGGCACGGCGAGCACGTAGCCAAATGCGCTTCGAACTCACGTCGTTCGTCCGCCGACAACGCCCCCAACACGTACGCGGCATCCCACATCGCGTAGGCGTGGTCGTCCATTTCGTCCCCCTCCTCGAACATCATCGTGTGACTCCGAGTTCCTGCAGCGCCAGCCGCAACCCCCGCACGGCGTAGTGCAGTCGCGACTTCACGGTTCCTTCCGCAATCCCCAGGTCTGTGGCTATCTGCGCGGTGGTCCAGCCGCGGTAGTAGGACCGTTCGATCACGGTCCGGTGTTCGGCGGACAGTTGGGCCATCGCGTCGGCGATCAACAAGCGGTCCAGCGCGGCGTTCACCTCGTCCGGCCCGGCCGGCTCCGGCGCACCGGCCTCGTCGGTGGAGCCGACGACGTTGCGGTGACGTGCGCTGCGCCGATCGTCGATGACCATGTTGCGGGCGACGGTGAACAGCCACGCCCGCGCGGACCGCGTGCTGTCGCCGACGACTTCCGGATGCTGCCACGCCCGCAAAAGCGTCTCCTGCACCACGTCCTCGGCCTGATTGGCGTCGGCTGTCAGCCGCAGCGCGTAGCGCCACAGCACCGCGGCATGCTCATCGTAGAGCGCTTTCATCAAAGCGGCTTCGGCACCCACGGACGCACTCCGAGCGCCGGCCACACGAGCCACTCGATCACCTCCCGCCTACTGACACGAGGCGGAGGACCCGCAGGTTCAAACGGTCAGGATGCGCGGACCTTCTTCGGTCACGGCGACCGTGTGCTCCCAGTGCGCCGCTCGCGACCCGTCGACGGTGGTGACCGTCCACTTGTCGTCCAGGACGGTGGTCTTACCGGTGCCCAGCGTCAGCATCGGTTCGATAGCCAGCACCGAACCCGTCGCCAGCAGGGGTCCCCGGCCCGGACTGCCCTCGTTGGGCAGGAACGGGTCCAGGTGCATCTGCCGGCCGATGCCGTGGCCGCCGTAACCTTCGACGATCCCGAACGCCCGGTCGTAGCGAGCCGCGGCGGCGTGCGTACCGGTCTCGATGGCATGGGAGACGTCGGTCAGCCGATTGCCGACGACCATCGCCGCGATGCCGGCCTCCAGCGACTCCTTCGTCGCCTGCGACAACGCCTCGTCGGCGGGGATCAAAGCGCCGATCCCGAAAGTGACAGCCGCATCGCCGTGCCAGCCGTCCAGCACCGCGCCGCAGTCGATGGACACCAGATCTCCGGGCATCAACACCTCGGCGGCCGACGGGATGCCGTGCACGACACGGTCATTGACCGAAGCGCAGATCGATGCCGGATACCCGTGATAGCCCAGGAAGGACGGGACGGCACCGGCTTCGCGAATCACCGATTCGGCGACCTCGTCCAGGCTCAGGGTGGACACCCCGGCGACTGCGGCCGCCTGCACCGCGCGTAACGCGGCTGCGACGACGCCGCCGGCCGCGGCCATGGCATCGAGTTCAGCGGCGGTGCGCTGGGGTACGGTCCTGCGGCCCCGCAGCCGTGCCAGGGCACCCATCAGCTATTTGCCGAGGGCTTGCAGTGCGCGGGCAAACACCTCATCCATGCTGCCGACGGCGTCCACCGTCTTCAACTCGTCGCGGTAGTAGTCCAGCAACGGCGCGGTCTCACCCTGATAGACCTTCATCCGGTTGCGGATGACTTCCTCGGTGTCGTCGTCCCGGCCTCGGCCCTTGAGGCGTTCCAGCAGCTCGTCTTCGGACACCCGGAACTCCACCACCGCGTCGATGTCGGTGCCGCGTCGTTGCAGCATGTCGTGCAACGCCTTGGCCTGCTCGACCGAGCGCGGATACCCGTCCAGGATGAAACCGTTCGCCGCATCGGAATTGTCGAGCCGGTCGTCGACGAGTTGGTTGGTCAGTTCGGACGGCACCAGATCGCCGGCGTCCAGGTATCCCTTGGCTTCCAGGCCCAGCTTGGTGCCCTCTTTGATGTTGGATCGAAACAGGTCACCGGTGGAGATGTGCGGAATGTCGAGTTTTTCGGCCAGCTTCTGCGCTTGCGTCCCCTTGCCCGCCCCGGGCGGTCCAAGCAATACCACTCTCACTTGAGGAACCCTTCGTAGTTGCGCTGCATGAGCTGACTCTCGATCTGTTTGACCGTATCCAACCCGACGCCGATCATGATCAGAACCGCGGTACCCCCGAAGGGTAGATTCTGTATCCCGCCGCTGTTGCCCATCTGCAGGAACACGTTGGGTAGCACGGAGATCAAGCCGAGGTAGATAGAGCCCGGCAGGGTGATTCGGCTCAGCACATGACGCAGATAATCCGCCGTGGGACGGCCGGGCCGGATACCGGGAATGAAGCCGCCGAATTTCTTCATCTCGTCGGCACGTTCGTCGGGATTGAACGTGATCGACACGTAGAAGTACGTGAAGAAGATGATCAAGCCGAAGTAGATGCCGATGTATACCGCGTTGCTGGGGTCCGACAGGTAGGTCGAGACGAATTTGGACCACCAACCGTGACCGGCACCGCCGCTGCCGCTGTTCACCAGCTGGGTGATCAGGTTGGGGATGTAGATCAACGAGGACGCGAAGATGACCGGGATGACGCCGGCCTGGTTGACCTTCAGCGGCAGATATGTCGACGTTCCGCCGTACATCCGGCGGCCCACCATGCGCTTGGCGTACTGCACCGGGATCCGTCGCTGCCCCTGCTCGACGAACACCACACCGACGATGATGAGCAGCGCCGCCGCGAGCACCGCGGCGAAGATCATGCCGCCGCGGCTCTGCAGGATCTGGTTGCCCTCGGCCGGGATGCGTGCGGCGATGCCGACGAAGATCAGCAACGACATGCCGTTGCCGATACCGCGTTCGGTGATCAGTTCGCCCATCCACATCACCAGGGCGGCGCCGGCGGTCATCACCAGCACGATCACGATCTCGGCGAAGATGCTCTGATCGGCGAGAATGTCCAGCGAGCAACCCTGCAGCAGGCCGCCGTTGGCAGCCAGCGCCACGATGCTGGTGGCTTGCAGGACGGCCAACGCGATCGCCAGATAACGCGTGTACTGCGTCATCTTCGCCTGACCGGACTGACCTTCCTTACGCAGCTCTTCGAACCGCGGAATGACCACGGTGAGCAGCTGCACGATGATGCTGGCGGTGATGTAGGGCATCACTCCGACCGCGAACACCGTCAGCTTCAGCAGCGCACCGCCGGAGAACAGGTTGATCAGCGAGTAGATCTGTCCGGCCTGGCCGCCGCTGGCCTCTTTGATGCACTGCTGGACGTTGGGGAAGTTCACCCCGGGCGACGGCAACGCGGCGCCGACCCGGTACAGCACGACGATCGCCAGCGTGAAGAGGATCTTCCGTCTCAGGTCGACTGTTCGCAGCGATGAGATGAAAGCCGAAAGCACTCTTCCTCCTGCGCAGCCGAACTGTGGTCGCGGCATGCCAACCGGGATTGGCCGGCTGGGTCCTGTTCCTGATCATTCCTGGGTTATTCCGCGTGCACGTGCCCGATACCAGCAGGCCAGGACGTACGGCCTGCCACGATACAGGCGCGTCAAACCGTGTACGAGACTAACAGCCTTTCACCGCTGGTCCTGTAACGGCACCGTGCCGGCCCCGAGCGCGGCGTACAGTCTGGGTTGCTCGTTATATTTGCTAAATAACAGAAATGTATGTGGGGAGTTTGTTCGATGACCCAGATGGGCAGCGCGCGGTTCGAAGGTGACACGTGGGACCTGGCGTCCAGTGTGGGGTTGACGGCAACCATGGTCGCCGCAGCTCGGGCCGTGGCCGCACGGGACGCCGAGGGCGCGGGGGCGGTGGCCACCGACCAGTTCGCCGAGCCGCTGGTGCGCGCCGTCGGTGTCGACTTCTTCACCCGGCTCGCCACCGGTGAACTCGATCTGACCGACCTCGACGAGGAAACGGCAACCGGCACGGTGCATTTCGCCAACGCAATGGCCGTCCGGACCAGGTTCTTCGACGACTTCTTCAGCTCTGCCACCGGTGCCGGGATCCGGCAGGCCGTCATCTTGGCCGCGGGTCTGGACTCGCGCGCCTACCGGCTGCCATGGCCGTCGGGCACGACGGTGTTCGAGGTCGACCAGCCCGCGGTGATCGAGTTCAAGACCGCGACGCTGTCCGGCCTGGGCGCCCAACCCACCGCCGACCGCCGGACGGTGGCCGTCGACCTACGCGAAGACTGGCCTGCCGCCCTGCGCGAAGCCGGTTTCGACGCCACCCAGCGCACGGCCTGGATAGCCGAGGGGTTACTGGGGTATCTGCCGGGCGAAGCCCAGGACCGGCTGCTCGATCAGATCACGGCGCTGAGCGTGCCGGGCAGCCGCTTCGCCACCGAAGGACTGCTCGACATCAACGAGCTCAACGAGGACGAACTGCGGCGCCGGATGCGTCGCCAGAACGAGCGCTGGAGCCGGCACGGGCTGGACTTCGACATGGCCGCGCTGGTGTATTTCGACGACCGCACCGACGCGGACACCTACCTCACGGCCCACGGCTGGCAGACGGCCACGGCGGCCAACGCCGAACTGTTCGCCGAGCACGGGCTGCAAGCGGCCGAAGGTGACGACGCCCCGTTCGGCGAGGTGGTCTTCCTCAGCGCGGAGCGGCAGTGACGATGCCTACCCAGTCACAGCGAGCCAGCGGCGACAGCTGGGATCTGGCCTCCAGCGTGGGAGCCACCGCGACAATGGTCGCCGCCGCCCGAGCCGTGGCCAGCGAGCAGGACAACCCCGTCATCACCGATCCGTTCGCGGCGCCGCTGGTGCGAGCCGTCGGCGTCGACTTCTTCGTCCGCCTGCTCGACGGCAACCTGGCGGACGACGCTCCCGAGCACGACTTCGCGTTGGAGATCGACTCCATTGCCGTCCGCACCCGCTTCTTCGACGAATTCCTCCTCGACGCCGCCCGTGCCGGGGTTGCGCAAGTGGTCATCCTGGCCGCCGGTCTGGACGCGCGCAGCTACCGGTTGAAATGGCCGCGGGGCGTCGTCGTGTACGAAATCGACCAGCCCGAGGTCATCGAGTTCAAGAACACCGCGATGTCGGCGCTGGGCGCCACCCCGTCGGCGCACCGCAAGTGGGTCGGCGTGGACCTACGCGACGACTGGCCGACGGCGTTGCGCGGCAACGGTTTCGACCCGAATCTGGCCACGGCCTGGATTGCCGAGGGTCTGTTGATGTACCTCCCGCCGCAAGCGCAGGACCAACTGTTCGACAACATCACCGCGCTGAGCGGGCCGGGCAGCCGGCTGGCCACCGAATACCACCCCGACTCGGGCGTGGCGATGGCCGAACGCGCACAGCAGTTCAACCGGCGGTGGGCCAGTTTCGGCTGCGACATCGACCTGGCGGGACTGTTCTACGACGGTAAGCGCAGCAACGTGGTCGACTACCTGACCGGACTCGGGTGGCAGGTCAACACCCGGCCCCGGCGGGAGCTGTTCGCCGAATTCGGTCGCACCTTCCCCGACGACTCCGAGTTGGCTCAACTGCGCAACATCGTCACGGTCACCGCGACCCGGGGCTGACCGCGAAACGCGTTGCGCTACTCGGGGTTAGCGGCGGGCGCGCGCACCACCATCGGGACGGCCGGGAAGGCCCAGGCCATCTCCGAGCGTGACTTGCGCAGCGCCGCGGTGCCGAAACCCTTCTTGCGGTGCTCGGGGTGAATCCAGATCCGGACGTTCACCTCGCCATGCAGGAGTTCGCCGAACACCATCCCGACTTTCTCCCCGGAATCCTCGGCCACGAACCACACGGCCTCTTCGTCGTGCAGCCGTTTGAGCGCCTTGCTGATCTCGTCGTCGATGCTGCCGGCGGGCGCACCGGATCCGTCACCGGCGAACTTGATCTCTTCGGTGCGGGTGGTGAAGATGTCACGGTCTTCGGCGGCCGAGAACGCCCGCAGCTCCAGAGTCTCCCCCGAGCTGGCCGGCCGCTCCTGGAGAGCGAAGCTGAGCTGCTTGTTCAGGTCGTCGAGCTCGGCCAGGATCTTCGCCCGCGCATCCTGGGTGAGCTGGTCGAACGACATACTCATCACGGCTTCGGCGGCGAGATGCGAGGTGCCCAGCAACTTAACGATCGCCTCGACCGCGGCGGACTTGTTCTTGGCTTCCACGATGGCATCGGCGACCTCATGCCGGCGTTCCAGCGCGGCCAGCAAGGCGTCTGCGATCTCTCGACGAACGGCGGTCTGGTCGTGGTCGGTCATTGCATAAGCCTAGAACGCCACGCGCGGATGCGCGCCACCGATCCTTCGGTACCGGTTCTTGACATTTCGTGGCTTCGGCCTCAATTCGCGCTTCGCGAAGGCCGGCCACGGCACGGTGCCTTCCGCCGCTGAGGAGGCCCTGAGCCCGGAGGTCGCCGCGCGCTTCACCAGGTTGATCGCCAACAAACTTGCAGCGGAGTTTGCACCGCAGTCGTAGCATAATAATGGCATGAATCGCATACGCCTGAGCACTACTGTCGATTCCCTGCTGTTGAGCAGTGCACGCAGCGTGCGGAGCGGGATCACTGACGCAGCGCTGATCGACGAGGCCCTTGGGGCATTACTTGCTCGTCATCGATCGGCTGAGGTGGATGCGAGCTATGCGGCCTACGACAAGCACCCCATTGATAAGCCCGACGAGTGGGGCGATCTAGCGTCGTGGCGCCGGGCGGCTGGGGACTCGTGAGCGCACTTCCGGCGCGCGGAGAGGTGTGGTGGTGCGAAATGGCCGGAATCGGCCGACGTCCAGTAGTTGTGCTGTCGCGCGATGCGGCGATCCCGCGGCTTCGACGGGCACTCGTCGCTCCCTGCACCACAAACATCCGTGGGCTGGCCAGCGAGGTTGTTCTTGAACCGGGTCTGGATCCGATCCCACGCCGTTCCGCGGTGAATTTGGACTCGGTCGAAAGTGTGTCGGTCGGGGTGTTGGTGAATCGGCTTGGCAGGCTCGCCGACACGCGGATGCGCGCCATTTGCACGGCTCTCGAGGTCGCGGTCGACTGCTCTGCGTGACACGTTAGCGCACCAGCGAGAACCCGAGACGCATAGCAGTATCCCATATCTTTCTCATCGGTGCCATGGTGATATATGAAGGCGTTCAACAGGTCTCGGGAGCGATTGAACTCATCCGCACTGACCACTAGCTGTGGCTCAATCGCGATCCACTGAGTTCCAGGAACCGCCGATACCGGTCCTTGGTCGGCCCGATCCACTCCGGGCGGGGTTCGACGACGTGCCCGACGCGTGCCCAGCGGGCGGCGTCGGTGATCACCGATTCCAGGCCGACGGCCAGCCGGGCCAGGAACGCCGCACCCAGCGCGGCTCCCTCCGGGACCGCGGAGATTTCGACCGGGCGACCGGTCACGTCCGCGAGGGCTTGCATCCAAGGCTGCACCCGGGTGCCGCCGCCCGAAGCGACGATGCGCCGCACCCGAGCGCCGCTCAATTCCAGGATCTGCCGGACGACGAATCCCGAGGCCTCGTAGGCCGCGCGCCGCAGCGCTGCGGAGTCGTGCGTGAGATCCACCCCGTCCAGCAGCGCGCGCCGGTCCGGGTCATGGAACGGGGTGCGTTCGCCGCGGATGTAGGGCAGCCAGACCGGAACCCGCCGCGGGTCGCCCGTCGTCGGATCACCTTGCGCCAGAACACGATCCACCCATCCAAGGAACAACCCGCCGGCATTGCTGGCCCCGCCGATCATGCTTTTGCCCGGCGCCGTGTGCGGGATGGTCCACAACCCGGGCACCTGCCTGGCTTCGGGAACCGTGATCCAGACGATCAGCGTGGTGCCGCACAGCACCAGCACGTCGCCGTCGTGATCGGCGCCGGCGACGATCTGCTCGCACAACGCGTCGATCGCCCCGGTGGCCAGCACGGCCGAATCCTTCGAGGCGGCATGCACCTGCCCCACCGGCGCACCGAAGGTCTCGACCCGCGGCATCTGCTCGACGCGGGCGCCGCAGTCGGCGCACGCCGCGGGGTTCCATCCCGTTCCGTCGAACAACGGAAGCGTGGTGATGGCGGTGGCGAAGTCGACCACCGCCTCGCCGGCCAGCGCGTGGTTGGCCACCGCCGGCGCGGGCCAGTACCCGGCGGCTTCCGGCGCTTGCGCCGCCGTCCAGCGCAGGAACTCGGCCGCCTCGCCCACCGCCGGGACCGGTTGCTCGGGCGCGTCGAGCACCCGGCCGCGGCTGTCGCCGTACAGCAGGCCCGGTGTGACGGGACGGCCCGCGGTGTCGACGGCCGTCATCGACGGCACCATCGACGACACCGCCACCGCCTGCACCCTGCGCGTCGCGGGTTCGGCCAGTCGGTGCAACGCCACCACCGGACCCTGGCGCCACGCCTCGTCGGCGTCGTGTTCGAGTTGGTCGGGCTCGGGCACCCTCAGCTGATGCGGGATCCGCACCCGCGCCAGCACGCGGCCGTTCTCGTCGGCCGCGACCGCTTTGGCCGCCGTGGTGCCGACGTCGATGCCGATCGTGACGTCTTCGCGTGACACGGGCGTCACGGTACGCCAGCATTGGCAGACGTGACCCCTCGACCGCGTGCCCTGGTAACCGCCCCGCTGCGCGGACCGGGGTTCGACAAACTGCGCCGGCTGGTCGACGTGGTGTACGACCCATGGATACGTGAGCTCGAGCCGCTCCGCATCTACAGCGCCGAACAACTGGCCGAGCGGATCACTGCTGAAGCTGCCGATATCATTGTGGTGGAAGGTGATTCGGTCAAGGGACCGGTGCTGCAGCTGGGTCTGCGGGCGGTGGCGTCCACCCGCGGCGACCCCAACAACGTGGATGTGCCCGCCGCCTCCGCCGCCGGCGTCCCGGTGTTGTACACCCCCGGGCGCAACGCCGACGCCGTCGCCGAGCTGACGGTGGCGTTGCTGCTGGCCGCCACCCGCGGGTTGCTGACCGCGGACGCGGATGTGCGCAGCGGCAACATGTTTCGCGACGGCACTATCCCGTATCAGCGGTTCCGCGGCCCCGAGATCTCGGGACTGACCGCCGGACTGGTGGGTTTGGGCGCCGTCGGCCGGGCCACCCGCTGGCGGCTGGCCGGGCTGGGCCTGCGGGTCATCGCCTACGACCCGTACAGCGATGAGGCTCAGCACAGCCTCGACGAGCTGCTGGCCGAATCCGACGTCGTCTCGCTGCACGCGCCGGTCACCGAGGACACCGCCGGGATGATCGGCGCCCGCGAGTTCGCCGCTATGCGCGACGGTGTCGTCTTCCTCAACACCGCGCGCGCCCAGCTGCACGACACCGACGCATTGGTCGAGGCGTTGCGCAGCGGCAAGGTGGCCGCCGCCGGCCTGGATCATTTCGCCGGCGAATGGCTGCCCACCGATCACCCGCTGACGGCCATGCCCAACGTCGTGCTGACCCCGCACATCGGTGGGGCCACGTGGAACACTGAGGCCCGGCAGGCGCAGATGGTTGCCGACGATCTGGAGGCACTGCTGTCCGGCGCGAGACCCGCCCATATCGTCAACCCGGAGGTGCTGGGCTCATGAAGTTCGTGGAGGACACCGAAGCCGCGGTGTTGGCCGCGGCCAAGGACATGCTGCGCCGGGGCCTGGTCGAAGGGACGGCCGGCAACATCTCGGCGCGCCGCCCCGACGGCAACCTGGTGATCACGCCGTCGTCGGTCGACTACGCGGACATGGCGCTCGACGACCTGGTGCTGGTCGACCCCGACGGCGCCGTGCTGCACGCGAAGGAAGGCCGCATGCCGTCCACCGAGATGGCGCTGCACCTGGCGTGTTTCCACGCCTTCGACGACATCGGCAGCGTCATCCACAGCCATCCGGTGTGGGCGACCATGTTCGCCGTTGCGCACCAGCCGATTCCGGCCTGCATCGACGAATTCGCGGTCTACTGCGGTGGCGATGTCCGCTGCGCCGAGTACGCCGCGTCGGGCACGCCAGATGTCGGTGCCAATGCGGTCAAGGCTTTGGAGGGCCGCGGGGCCGCGCTGATCGCCAACCATGGTCTGGTGGCGGTGGGCCCGCGGCCCGACAAGGTGCTGCACATCACCGCCCTGGTCGAGCGCACCGCGCAAATAGCCTGGGGTGCAAGGGCGCTCGGCGGGCCGGTGCCGGTACCGGAGGAAGTCAACCGCAATTTCGCCGGGGTGTACAGCTACCTGCGAGCGAACTCCTGAACCGCGTTGTTTTACGCGCCCACCGTGAATTCTGCGACGCGACACGCGGCACTTGCGTCGCGTAATTCACGCTCACCGCGAGGAGGGAGATGATCCCGGTACAGCTCGGCCGCGCCCGCCTGACGCGAGTGGTGGAACTGCGGTTCGACCTGCCCACCGGTGCCTTCGCGCACACGCCGGCGCAGGGATGGGACGACAACGCCGACCTGCTGGTGCCGCACTTCTTCGACCCTGGCACCGATCGGTGGCATATCGCGGTCCAGAGCTGGATCGTCGAGGTCGACGGTTTGACCGTCGTGGTGGACACCGGCGTCGGCAACGACCGCGCCCGCCCGCAGCTGCCGCCGCTGGATCACCTGGACACTCCGTTCCTGACCGCACTGGAGTCGGCCGGGGTCGACCGCAACGACGTCGACGTCGTGGTCAACACCCATCTCCATTCCGACCATGTCGGATGGAACACCATGCGCGACAACGATTCCTGGGTGCCGACGTTTCCCAACGCCCGCTACCTGGTACCCCAAGCCGACTACCGTTACTTCCACCCCGACGCGACCGCGGCACTGACCGAAGAAGAACAGTTGAGTCACCGCCTCGTCTTCGAGGACAGCGTCCTGCCCGTCGACCACCAGATCGTCCAGTGGTCCGACGACTATCAGATCAGCCCGTCGCTGCGACTGCTCCCCGCCCCCGGGCACACGCCGGGTTCGTCGGTGCTGTGGCTGGATGCGGGCCGGCCGACGGTCTTCGTCGGCGACCTCACGCACAGTCCGCTGCAAATACGTCGACCCGATGATGCGTGCGCGTTCGACGTGGACGCCGACGCCGCCGCGGTCACCCGGCGCCGGATCTTCACCGAGGCGATCGCGGCCGGCGCCGCTGTCGTGCCGGCGCACTATCCGGGTCGTGGCGGGGCTACCCTGCGCACCGTCGAGGACCGGTTCGACGTCGACCAGTGGCTGGACATCGGACCGCTCTAATTGAGGCTGACCGGCAGTGACTCGTAGACGGTCATGTTGTTGGCCATGTTCGGCAGCAGCAGCCTCGGCTGCTCGAGCTCAATCTCGTTGGTGTTCAACAGTATTTCGTCGAGGGCGGCCCTGACCTCAGCCCGGGCCAGCATGGCACCCAGGCAGTGATGGGCACCGCCGCCGCCAAAGGATTGATGTGGATTGGGATCACGACGGATGTCGAAGCGATAGGGATCGACGAAGACGTCTTCGTCGCGGTTGGCCGAGCGCAACATGGTCACCACGCGTGCGCCCGCCGGGACCGGCGTGTCACCGAGGATGACGTCCTTGGTCGCCCCACGCACCCAGAACATGATGGGTGTGGAATATCGGATCACTTCCTCGACCGCGGTGCGACGCGCGTCGGGATCCGACCGGTAGATCGCGATCTGTTCGGGATTGGCGATGAACGCTCTGATGCCGTCGCACAATGCATTTCGTGTGGTGTCGGCGCCCGCCAACCCCAGGATGAAGAAGAAGATCTCCAACTCGTTGGCCGGCAGTAAGAACGTCTCCCCCGTCTCCGCGGTGATCTCGGTGGTGCACAGTGCGCTCCAGATGTCGTCGACGGGATCGGCGCGCTTGCGGGCGGTCAGATCGCTGGCGTATTGAAACAGTTCCATGAAGGGCATCAGGTCGTCGCCCCCCGGGATCGACAGCTGCCCGCCCGCGGTCTTGAGCACCGTATCGATCAGACCGAAGACATGGGACCGGTCCTGCTCGGGGATGCCGACGATGTCACCGATCACCGATATCGGCAATCCCGCTGCCAGATCGACGAATTCGCCACCGCCGGCGTCCAGCAGCGCGCCCGCCATCGCCTTGGCCCGGGCCCGGATCCCGTCTTCCAGCTTGGCCACCGCGCGTGGCGTGAACGCCCGGGTGATCACCCTGCGGCGGACGGTGTGGTCGGGGGGGTCCAGGCTCACGATCGCGGGATAGATGTCGAACAGCGGCATGTCCTGGATCAGCGGGCCGCGAGTTGCGGTGAACGACTCGTAATCGCGGTGCACTCGCGCCACGTCGGTATGCCTGGTGCACACCCAGAATTCGCGTCCGACAGCGGATTTGACGTCCTCGGTGAGCTGCTGGTGAAACACCGGGGTGCGGGCGCGCAATTGGGCGAACAAGTCTTCGGGGAACTGCGACGCCCAGATCGCCGGATGGGCGAGGTCGATTGTGGTGTCGGTCATCGGATCTCCTCGCGCAGCCCGTTGATAATCAGCCGCAGCCCATAAGTGAAGGTCTGCTGGTCCACCGCATTCAGGTGGGCGAGCTGCACCGACCCCAGCAGGTGGATGTACAGCGCAGTGTGGGCCGCTTCGAATTGCGGAGTAGGCAAACCGGATTCGTGCAGGATGGCCCGCGATGCCCGGTCCATCTCGGTCGCCGCGGCGGTGTGCGGATGGTCCAACAGCAGGGCCGCGATGCCCGGCACCTCGATGAGCACGGTCCAGGCACTGGTGTAGAGCGCGACCAGACGCGACTCCCAATCGCCGTGGGGCGGCACCTCGATCTGCGCGAGTACCGATTCGATCAGCAGGTCGAGCAGTTCGGACTTGTCGCGCACGTGGTAGTACACCGACGACGGCCTGGTTCCGGCTTCAAGCGGCCAACGCGCGCATGGTGACCCGGTTGACGCCGACTCGTTTGGCCAACTGCCACAGATGCCTTGTCAGATGCGCGCGGTCCAGGGCTCCGTATCGCAGCACCGGTGCCGCCACGCCGCCTCCCGCGTTGTTTCTTCCGAACAACGTTCTGATTAGAACAGTGTTCGAGTCGGGCTGTCAACGGATACCGCCGCCGAGCGGGACTTCTACGACCCGACACGCCGGGGGCGCGTCGGGCGATTCACACTCGATGGGCGCCCTGGCCGGCGCGCCACTGCCGAGGGGTGCCGCCGTGTGTACGGCTGAAGAGTCTGCTGAAGTACCCGGGATCGGATATGCCGACCCGCCGGGCGACCTCGCCGACGGGGAGATCCGTCTCGGCGAGCAGGTCGCGTGCCGCCGCCATCCGGCGCTCGATGATCCACTCCTGCACGGTGCGCCCGGTGCGACGGCGTACCACGGTCGTCAGGTGCCCGGGTGTCAGTCCGACCTCGGCTGCCACGTCCCGCAGCGACAGCGGCTCACCGCGGCGCTCGTCGATCACCGCGAACACTTCGGCCAGCAGCGGTTCGCCGTTACGACGAAGATCGGCCACCACGTCGTGGGCCAGGCGGGCGAGTTCGATCAGCAGCAGCGTCAGGTGCGCCAGGGCGGCCTGGCGGTAACCCTCCTGACGCTCGCTCAACTCGGTGGCGATCGCGCGGATTGCGGCATCCCACACCGATCGCCGGTCGGCGGGCACCTCCAGACACAGCACCCCGCCGGCCTCACCGTGCAGGAACGGGAACAGCAGCGGATGTGTCTGCCAGGCCGGCCACGGCGACCCCGCATCACCGCCGAGAGCCGCCGGATCGAAGAACACCGCGAACCCGTCCTCAGCCGCAACTATCTGTTGTGGCTCGAGCACCTTGCCGGGCGCGACCACCCGAACCACGCCCGCAACCGGGGTGTACCACAGGGCGGGAAAATCGTGGATATGCGCGTGCGGCTCGACGAGTTCGTCGCGACGGGCTACCGAGACGGGAGGCGTGTCCGGATCACTTCGGTACCGATAGACGGGCACACCACCGCGGTGCCGGCTGAGGCGGGTGGACATGAAACCAAAGATAGTCCCTATTTGGACGACAATCACCCAATTGTTCGGCGCTACAGCGCGACAGAATGGATGCCGTGACCAAACATCATTCACATGACTATCTTCCGGCCACGGCTCATCCTGCCCTGCTGCCCGCGTATGACCTGATCGCCCCGCTGATGGGACTCACCCGCGTCTATCCCCGGCTCGTCGCTCAGGCCGAACTCGCCGACGGCCAGCGTGTCCTGGAAATCGGTTGCGGCACCGGCAATGTCATCATCGCGGCCAAGCGCTCCCGGCCCGGAATCGATGCCGTCGGGTCCGATCCCGACCCGCAGATCTTGGACCGGGCGCGACGCAAGGCGACCGGCTTGAGCGGGATTCGGTTCGACCAGGCGTATGCCGAGCGATTGCCCTATGCCGACGGCGAATTCGACCGGGTGCTCTCGTCGATGATGCTGCATCATCTTCCCGACGATGCGAAACCGGCTGCAGCGGCCGAGGTTCTGCGGGTGCTGCGTCCGGGCGGCAGCCTGCACCTGGTCGATATCGGTGGTGAAGCCCATACCCACAGTGGATTGTTGACACGACTGCTGCGGCACCAACACCACCATGCCGCCTGCCCCATCCCGGACCTGTTGCGGGCGGCCGGATTCGAGTGCACGCAGGTCGGCGTGCAGCCGCATCGCCTACTCGGACAGTTGGTGTATTACCGCGCCACCCGCCCGGCCTAGCCGGTCGCGACATCAGCGGCCGCCACTTCGCCTGCCCGAAGCGCACTTCCGCGATCGAGCGGGAAATGTACCGGAACTCAATAGTCGGAGAATATCGTCTCGACGCTGCAGGTAGCCGGCGCCGACGGCAGCTCGAATGCGGTGATCGCCGTAACGCGCAGACGATGGCTCACGATCAGCGCTGATCGATCGCCACCTTCACCGCGCCGCTACGGCCCTGATCGGCGATCGCCAGAAAGGCCTCGCGCCATTGCTCCAAACGGAAGGTGTGAGTGAGCATGGGGCGCAGGTCGATTCGGCCGGCAGTCACGAGGTCGAGGTAGTGCTCGATGGCGTGCTTGCGCTGCCCGTCGACCTCCTCGACGCCGAACGCGTTGGACCCGACCCAGCTGATCTCCTTGAAGTACAGCGGGCTCCACTCCCACCGCCCGGGCGCGTGCACCCCCGCCTTGACCAGCGTTCCCCGCGCGGTCAGCACCCGCACCCCGACTTCGAAGGTCTCCGGCTTGCCGACGGTGTCGTAGACGACGTCGACCGCGCCGGGATGGGCCATCGGCAACCCCAGCAGCGGCTGCCGTAACCGGCCCCCGCCCCAGGCCGCCAATTCCTCGATGACGGCCAGACGCGGTTCGTGCGCAACAACTTTGGCGGCCCCGAACCCGCGGGCCAGCTCGGCCTGGGCGTCGAAACGAGCCACCACCGCCACCGCCACGTCCGGATAGAGCGCCCGAAGTATCGCGACCGCGCACAGCCCCAGCGACCCGGCGCCGTAGACCAGCGCGCGTCCCGAGGCAGGTGGCGGATGTCTGGTGATCGCGTGCAGGGACACCGAGAACGGGTCGGCGAACACGGCCGCGTCGTCGGGCAGCGAGTCCGGCACCGGAAAAAGCATGCTGTCGTGGGCGGGCATCAACTCGGCGTAGCCGCCGGTGACCTCAGCCGAGACACCGGTGTGGATGCCGGCCTTGATGTCCCCGTCGGTGAAGCTCCAGCACAGGCTGTAGTCGCCGTTTTCACAAGCGCGGCAGAGCTTTTCGATGCCGCGCGGCACGCAGGACAGCCAGGGATTGAGCACCACGCGTTGGCCGACCTCGAGTCCCCGGGCGCCGGGTCCCAACTCGATCACGTCGGCAACCACCTCGTGGCCCATGACCTGCGGGAAGGAACAGAACGCCGCCATCGCGTTGTCCGCGTCGTCCTCGCCGAAGTCCATCAGGATCTGCTTGGAATCCGATCCGCAGATGCCGGTCAACCGCGGCCGGGTGATCACCCAATCCGGGCGCAGCAGAGCCGGATCGGGCACTTGCCGCAAAGCCGTCGGGGTATGGGCGAGGTTGCGCACCAGTGGGCCGGCGTCGTCGGGAACCTGGACCGGCTCCGGCGCCACACCGTAGACGAGCGCTTTCACTGCCGTCCCATGGCCGCGGCACCGGCGATGAATGCGTCGAGGTCGGCGTTCTTGGCGTCGACCACCGCTTTCAGGTCGGGCACGTAATGCTCGAATCGATCGGTCCCGAGGGCTGCGATGATGCCCCGGGCGGCTTCGTCGGCCGCGACCTTGGGCCCGCGGTAGAAGGGTTCGTCGTTGTCGGGCTGGTCCCAGATCTCGGTGTCGACGGGGCCGAGCTGGATCAACTTCACCGCGACGCCGGTGTTCACCAAATCGATCGCCATCGCTTCGCTCCAGCCGCACAACGCGAACTTGCTTGCGCAGTAAGCGGATTCACCTTTGATGCCGAGGCGCCCGGCGATACTGGCCACATTGACGATCAGCCCCGACCGCCGCGCCAGCATCCGCGGCAGCAGGGCCAGCGTCAGCCGCATCGCGGCGACGAAGTTGACCTGCAGGACGGCCTCGACCTCGTCGGGCTTGAGTGCGGTCACGGCCCGCCGTTTGGGGATGGCGGCGTTGTTGACCAGCACGTCGATCCCACCCATCGCATGCCAGGCCTGCAGCGCCAACCGGCTGGCGGTGATGGCGTCGGCGAGGTCGGCCGTCCACATCACCGAATCCGGCGAGGTGGCGCGGCAGTCGGCCAGTACCTCGGTCAGCCGGTCCTTCCGGCGGGCGATCAGCCCCACCACCGCCCCTTGGCCAGCCGCCATCCTGGCCAGGGCCGCACCCACGCCCGAAGAGGCACCCGTGATGAGCACCCGTTTGCCTGCCAACCGAAACGAACTCGGGTCAGTCATGGCTCCAGGTTGCCGTGCAGCGAAGGCTTGGGGACCGGTTTCGGTGCGAAAGATTTGTTATGTTGGCTAAGTATCAATTGGTCACGAGCGAATGAGGCATCCCATGACTTCCAGCGGAGCACGATACGACGGCGACACCTGGGATCTTGCCTCCAGTGTCGGGGTGACCGCGACCATGGTGGCCGCCGGCCGCGCGATGGCGACGCGCGCCGAGAACCCGCTGATCAACGACCCGTTCGCCGAGCCGCTGGTGCGCGCCGTCGGCGTGGACCTCCTCACTCGGCTGGCGTCCGGGGAGACCACCGTCGCCGAGCTCGACAACGATCCGCAGCGCCCGTTCAGCGGCGTCGCCAACGTCGCGGAGAACATGGCGGTCCGCACCAAGTTCTTCGACGAGTTCTTCCTGGAGGCGACGGCGGCGGGCATCAAACAGGCCGTGATCCTGGCCTCCGGGCTGGATGCGCGGGCCTACCGGCTGCCGTGGCCGGACGGGACCGTGGTCTACGAGATCGACCAGCCGCAGGTCATCGAGTTCAAGTCCCGCACCCTGGCCGAGCTGGGTGCCGCACCCAGTGCGGACCGGCGCACCGTGGCCGTCGACCTGCGGGACGACTGGCCAACGGCATTGCGCGAAGCCGGATTCGACGCCACCCAGGCCACCGCGTGGAGCGCGGAGGGGCTGTTGGGTTACCTACCGCCAGAAGCCCAGGACCGGCTGCTGGACACGATCACCGAACTCAGCGCACCGGGCAGCCGGTTGGCCACCGAGGGCATGAACAGAACCGAGCCCGTCGACGACAGCCAACTCGAACAGCACATGCACAAGGTTTCCGAGCGTTGGCGATCAAACGGTTTCGACATCGACATGGGCAATCTCATCTACCTCGGCGAGCGCAACGAAGCTTCGGCGTATCTGTCCGAGCGCGGCTGGCGCATGACCGCTATCCCGCTTCCCGAGTTGCGGGCGGCCAACGGTCTTCCGCCGGCCGTGGTGGAGGAGGATGCACCGGTGGTCGAGATGCTTTACGTCAGTGGGACCCTGTAGGCATGCCACGCGCTCACGACGACAACTGGGATCTGGCGTCCAGCGTCGGCGCCACCGCGACCATGGTCGCGGCCGGGCGCGCGATGGTGACCAAGTCCCCCGACGGCCTGATCGACGACCCGTTCGCCGAACCACTCGTACGCGCGGTCGGGGTGGATTTCTTCACCAAGATGCTCGACGGTGAACTCGACCCCGACGCGTTCGAGAACATCACCCCGGAGCGGGTACAGGCGATGATCGACGGAATGGGCGTGCGCACCAAGTACTTTGACGAGTACTTCGCCGAAGCCACCGGCGCCGGGGTCCGTCAGGTGGTGATCCTGGCCTCGGGGTTGGACGCCCGCGCCTACCGGTTGCCGTGGCCGGACGGGACGGTGGTCTACGAGATCGACCAACCGCAGGTGATCGAGTTCAAGACGACCACGCTGGCCGACCTCGGCGCCGAGCCCACCGCTGTCCGGCGCACCGTCGCCATCGATCTGCGCGGAGACTGGCCGACGGCGCTGCGCGAAGCCGGCCTGGACCCGAGCCAGCCGACGGCATGGCTGGCCGAGGGTCTGCTGATCTATCTGCCGCCCGACGCCCAGGACCGGCTGTTCGACAACATCGCCGCGCTCAGCGTCCCGGGCAGCACCATCGCCACCGAATTCGTGCCTGGCATCGTGGATTTCGACGCCGACAAGGTCCGGGACATGTCTCCGTCGTTACGCGACCACGGCGTGGACATCGACATGGCATCCCTGGTCTACGCCGGTGAACGCAACCACGTGGTCGACTATCTGCGCGCCAAGGGCTGGGAGGCCGACGGAGTGACCCGCACCGAACTGTTCCGACGCCACGGGTTGCGTGTCCCCGACCCCAGCGAGGACGACCCGCTGGGCGAGATCATCTTCATCAGCGCCCGCCTGGCCGGTTAGCCCTCTAAAACCGCGACTGTCCCAACCACAGCACGCTGGCACCGCTCATCGTCTGCTCGACCTGGCCGACGATCCCCAGGACCGAGCGGGTGAGTAACGCCCCGACGGCTTCGGGCAGCGACGCCGCGGCCGGCTGCGACGACGCTCGTGGCCGCAGCATGTCCAGCAGCGACGACCCCGGGTAACTGACCACCCGCGCCTCGACGTCGGGATCCAGTCCGGCCAGCACCTTGGCGCGGCGCACCGCGGTCCGCAGGCCACCCAACTCGTCGACCAGACCGCGCTCGAGGGCATCGGATCCGGTCCAAACCCGGCCGCGCGCAACGGCATCCACGTCCTGAGTGGTCAGGTTACGGCCGTGCGCGGCCCGCTCGACGAAGTCGGTGTAGAACAGATCCGCCTCGGCTTCCCGATGCGCCTGCTGCTCCGGGGTGAACGGCGCGTCGACCGACCAGGCGTCGGCGTTGGCGTTGGTGCGCACCGTGTCCGAGCCCACGCCGAGCCGGTCCTTGAGATCCCGGACCACCAGCTTGCCGGTGATCACACCGATCGAACCGGTGATGGTCCCCGGGTTCGCCACGATGGCGTCGGCGCCCATCGAGACGTAGTAACCACCGGACGCGGCCACCGAACCCATCGAGGCGACCACCGGCTTACCGCGCTCGCGGGCGCGCTTCACCTCACGCCAGATCGTCTCCGATGCAGTCACCGAACCACCGGGGCTGTCCACCCGCAGGACGATCGCCGAGATTGCGTCGTCGGCCGCCGCCTCCCGCAGCGCTGCCGCAATGGTGTCGCCGCCGGCGTTCGACGGGCCGAACGGAAGACCCTGTGGCCCACCGCGTCCGTTGACGATGGCACCCTCCACGTTGACCACGGCGATGACCGGCTTGGGCCGGCGACCCGGGATGGACGGCACCGGCGGCGCCAACCGCGACCGGGCCGTACCGGCGTAACGCGCCAGATACATCCGGGGCGGCTTCTCGTCCGGGTCGATTTCTTCCGCAGCCGACGAATCATGTTCTCCGAGAGCCAGTTCCGCCATTCGGCCGTAGGCCTCGTCACGGAATCCGATCCGGTCCACCAGGCCGGAGGCAAGCGCGTCGTCCCGCAGCAGCGGGGCGCGGTCGGCCAGTTCGTCCAGCGCGCCGGCGTCGATGTCGCGGGAGTGGGCGACGGCCTGCCAGACCTGGGACTGCAGGCTTTCCAGCATGCGGGTCACGGCCTCCCGGTGCGCTTCGGTGAAGCCCCCTTCGGTGAAAAGGTTTGCCGCCGACTTGTATTCGCCCCGCGCGATGAACTGCGCTTCGATGCCGGCCTTGTCCAGTGCATCGCGCAGGAACAACGCCTGGGACGCGAAGCCGATCAGCCCGACCTCGCCCGACGGCTGCATCCAGACCTCACGGAACGCCGAGGCCAGGTAGTAGGACAGCGTGCCCGGAAAGGTCTCCGCCCAGGCCAGCGACGGCTTGACGGCGCTGAACGCCTCGATGGCGTCCCGCAGTTCCTGGACCGCACCGATCGGCGACGGCGGCAGCTGCACCCGCGCGATCAGCCCGGCCACCCGTGGGTCCTCCGTGGCACGGTGAATGGCCGCGACCGCCTCGCGCAGCGACAGTTGCCGCCCGCCGCCGGTGATGATCGTGATCGGGTCGAACCCGGTGCTCTCCGGCGGCATGCTGCTCAGGTTGAACTCCAGCACGCAACCGTTGGGTACGCCGTGGTGACGGGCGGTGTCTACCCGGTTGACCAGGGCCCGCACGTCATCGATTCCTGGCAGGGTTGGCATGAAGGCGAACATCTTTGAAGCCTACCGATCCGCACCGACGCGCCACCCGTACGGTGGACCGGGTGAGGTTCTCCATCTCGATTCCCCAACTCGGCTCAGCGGATTTGGAGACTGCTCAGTTACGCGCCTATCTCGCGCGTGCCGAGGAACTCGGATTCGAAGGCGGGTGGACGCTCGAGCAGGCCGTCGGCGAGTCCCCCCTACTGGCACCGCTGGAACTGTTGGCCTACGCCGCGGCGTGCACGCAACGACTGCGGCTGGGGGTCGCCGTGCTGGTGACCTCGCTGCACGATCCGCTGCAGCTCGCGTCGGCCGTGACCGCCGTCGACCGGCTCAGCCAGGGACGTCTGGACCTCGGTGTGGTGGCCGGCGGGGGTTCGCGCCGGTTCGGCGCGTTCGGGGTCGAGAAGTCAACGCACGTAAGGTATTTCACCGAAGGCCTGGAACTGATGCGGGCCGCCTGGTCCGATGAGCCACGGGTGAACTTCCACGGCCGGTTCCGTGACGTCGACGATTTGCCGATCCAGCCCAAACCCGTGCAACGCCCACATCCCCCGATCTGGTTCGGCGGGCGCGCACCGGCGGCACTGGTGCGGGCGGCGCGCCTCGGCGACGCCTTCATCGGGGCCGGGTCCTCCACCACGGCCGCCTTCACCGAGGCCGTGCGCATCGTGCGCGGCGAACTCGCCGAGCAGCGCCGAGACGCCGCCGGGTTCACCATCGCCAAGCGGGTGTACGTGATGGTCGACGACGACGCCGACCGGGCCCGCGAGCGCGCGCAGACCGGTCTGCAACGCATCTACGGGAGCCGGTCCGGGTTGGAGGATGTCGCGGTCACCGGCACCCCGGCGCAGGTGGCCCGAGGTCTGTCAGAGGTGATGTACGCGGGCGCACAGATGCTGCTGCTCAATCCCGTCGGCGCGGACGTCGCCGAAGATCGAGAGCAAATGGAACGGCTTGCGCTGGAAGTGATCTCGCGCCTGGGC
>NZ_JCALDY010000019.1:0-109670 GCF_059813095.1 Mycobacterium sp. NGS22 | reverse complement strand
ACAGGCCGCTGATGGCACCGCAGCGGTCTCGGGTGCCGGCGGTAACGCCGGCAACGGCGGTAACGGCGCGACCCCTGGTGACGGCGGTGACGGGGCCTCTGGCGGCTCGCTCACGGGTCAGGGTGGGGCTGGTGGGGCTGGTGGCAACACCGGATTCGGCGGCGCGGGCGGCACGGGCGGCAGTGGTAGCAGTGTGGGCAATGATGGCGTGGCCGGGGCCACCCCGACCGGGGTGATGGGTAACGGTGGCGCCGGCGGGGCGGGTTCTCATGCCGCCGCGGCCGGCGCTAGTGGCGGCGACGGTGGCGCGGGCGGTGCCGGCGGCAACCGCGGCAATGGCGGCGCCGGTGGTGCGGGCGGTGATGGTGCGACTGGCGCGGCCGGGGTGGATGGGGTCAACCCTGACGACCCGGGCGGGGTCGGCGGGGTGGGCGGTAGGGGTGGTGCCGGCGGGACCGGCGGTCTGGGTGGCGCACTGAGCGGTGACGGCGGGAACGGCGGCAGGGGCGGGACCGGCGGGGTCGGTGGCACCGGCGGGGCCGGTGTCGATGGGGCGGACGCGGTCACGGCCGGCGGAATCGGGTTTGACGGTGGTGACGGCGGTGCCGGTGGTACCGGCGGGCTGGGTGGTGCCGGCGGCGTCGGCGGCGGGCATCAGGCTGCCGGATACAGCGACGGGGCCCACGGGGTCGGCGGCACCGGCGGTGCGGGCGGCACTGCCGGCGCCGGCGGCGACGGCGGTACCGGCGGTGCCGGGATCGACGCGGCCACTGGAGGTGCGGGTGGTGCCGGCGGCAATGGTGGCGACGCGGGCGCGGTGGGCCAGGGCGGTGCCGGTGGCGACAGCGGCGGTGGCGCCACTGGTGCCAAGGGCGCGGCTGGTCAGTTGCCGACCGGGACCTCGGGCAATGGTGGCGCCGGCGGTAAGGGTGGCAGTGCGACCGTCCCGGCGCCGGGTGATCTGCCCGGCACGGGTGGGCAAGGCGGGTCGGGCGGCAACGGCGGCAACCTGGGCACCGGTGGCACCGGTGGCGCCGGTGGCAACGGCGCGACAGGCGCGGTCGGTGCAGGCGGGGTCAATTCCGGCGATCCGGGTGCCAATGGTGGTGCCGGTGGTGCCGGTGGTGCCGGTGGTACTGGCGGCTTAGGTGGGTCGTTGCGCGGTGACGGCGGGACCGGCGGGCTCGGCGGGACCGGTGGCGGCGGCGGGGCTGGTGGGGACGGTGTGGATGGTGCGGCGGCCGACACTGCGGGCGCAGCAGGACAGAACGGCGGTGCTGGTGGCGACGGCGGGGTCGGTGGTGTCGGCGGCGCCGGGGGTAATGCCGGCGGCGTCGCTGCGGGTGGTTCGGGCAGCGCGGGTATCAACGGCACCGGCGGCAACGGCGGTACCGGCGGCGCGGCGGGTAAAGCCGGCGACGGTGGCTCGGGTGGTTCCGGCGCTAGTGGTGTTCCCGACGGGGGGCGTGGTGGTGATGGCGGTAATCCCGGTGCTGTCGGTGCCGGCGGTGACGGCGGATTGGTTGGCAGCGGCGGTACGGGTGGCAGCGACGGCGCCACCGGCAGTGCGGGTGCGGCGGCGACCAGCGGTGGCAACGGCGGCCAAGGCGGCCACGGCGCGAACGGCGTCCAGGGCGTCCTCGGTGGGCAAGGCGGCAATGGCGGGGCCGGCGGTAACGGCGGGTCGGTGGGCAACGGCGGGCAGGGCGGTGTCGGAGGCAACGGCGCTTCCGGTACTGCCGGCACCTCCGGCGGCGTCGGGACCGGCACCGCGGGCGGTGCCGGCACCATAGGCGGCAGCGCCGGCAACGGCGGGGCCGGTGGCCTGGGTGGCGCGATCTCAGGTAACGGAGGCAACGGCGGGGCCGGCGGTAACGGCGGTAGTGGCGGAACCGGTGGCAATGGTGGCTCCGGCGATTCGGGTGGCCTTTTCAGCTCCGGTAACCCGGGCGGGGTTGGCGGTGCCGGCGGCGACGGCGGCAACGCTGGTGCTGGGGGCGCTGGCGGCACCGCGCTGGGGTCGGGCAACGGCGGTGCCGGCGGTGCCGGCGGTGCCGCCGGCCAGGGCGGACTTGGCGGCGACGGCGGGAACGGCGGCAACAACGGCGTATTCGCCGAGGGCTCCTCGGGCGGGTCCGGCGCTGCCGGTGGTGGTGGCGGTAACGCCGGGGCCGGCGGGGCTGGCGGTGCCGGCGGGGCGGCCAACGGGTCCGGTGTCGGCGGGGTCGGCGGTGCCGGCGGTACGGGGTCGGCCGGCGGTGACGGCGGTTTCGGTGGGACCGGTGGGAGCGACCAAAGTGGCACCGGCGACGGCGGCAACGGCGGTGCCGGCGGCGATTCCGGAATGGGAGGCAGCGGTGGTGCCGGTGGCCGCGGCGGTGACTCCGCTGGCGGGGCCGCCGGGGACGGTGCTGATGGCGGCCACGCCGGCGCCAGCGGGTCTGGCGGCCAAGGCGGGTCTGGCGGCACGGGTGGTGTGGTGTCGGGTAGCGACGGTGCCAAAGGCGCCGTGGGTACGTCCGCTGCCGGGGGCGCTGGAGGGGCGGGCGGCGACGGCGGCAACGGTGCCGCAACGGCCGGCCCGTCCGGTAACGGTGGTAACGGCGGCGGCGGCGGTGTCGGACTCGGTGCCGGTGACGGCGGTGACGGCGGGACCGGCGGTGACGGCGGGTCGGTCGGTAACGGTGGCCGCGGCGGTAACGGCGGTAACAGCGGCGCCACCGGCGGCGTCGGCGGCGGCGGCGGCAATGGCGGCGGCGGCGGTGTGATCTCCGGAAACGGTGGTGACGGTGGTGCCGGCGGGAGTGGCGTCGCCGGTGGTGGATACGGCGGGCTAGGAGGTGACGTCGCGTCGGTCGGCAACGGCGGTGCAGGCGGAGTCGGCGGCTACTCAGCTGGTGGCACCGGCGGCGGCGGCGGCAACGGTGGCGCGGGCGGCGCGATCTCCGGTAACGGCGGTCACGGTGGCTCCGGCGGTGGCAGCGGTGGCAACGGCGGTAACGGCGGCAATGGTGGAGCCGGTGGAAACGCTGGGTCGGTCGGCAACGGCGGCAACGGCGGTAACGGCGGCGGTGGCGGTACCGGCGCCACTGGCGCACACGGCGTCAACGGTGCGGGCACCGCCGGAGGTGCCGGCACCACGGGCGGCAACGGCGGCAACGGCGGTGCCGGCGGCTTGGGCGGAGCGATCTCTGGCAACAGCGGCAACGGCGGCAACGGCGGCAGCGGCGGTGACGGTGGTGCCGGCGGTGGCGGCGGCACCGGCGAAAATAACTCCACCGATACCGGTGGCACCGGGGGTGGCGGCGGGACCGGCGGCAACGGCGGAGTCGGCGGTATTGGCGGCGCTGGCGGCGCGGCCCAAGGGACACGCAACGGCGGGGCTGGCGGTCTCGGCGGGTCGGCTGGCGCAGGCGGGGTCGGCGGGCTCGGCGGCGACGGCGGGACCTCCGTTTTCGGCCCCGGTGGTACAGCGGGCGCCGGCGGCACCGGCGGGGCGGGCGGTACCGGCGGCCTCGGCGGAGCCGGCGGCGCGGCCCTCGGATCAGGCACCGGCGGTGCTGGCGGCAACGGTGGCAGCGCGGGCGGAGCCGGTGTAGGCGGCAAGGGCGGTAACGGTGGGCATTCCGACCTTTCAGCTAACGGGGTCGGCGGTGTCGGCGGTACTGGTGGTGCCGGAGGTCTCGGCGGCCGGGGCGGGAACGGCGGCGACTCCGCCTCCGGCCTCGCCGGTAACGGCGGCACCGGCGCCGACGGCACTGCAGGTGCTATCGGCGGCGTCGGCGGCGTGGGTGGCGAAGCCAACCATCCCATTCAAGCGGCCACGGGTGCCGATGGTGCCGGGGGTGGCGGCGGTGCCGGCGGTAACGGCGGCGATGGTGCGCCGGCGGCCGGCCCGTCCGGTAACGGCGGCAACGGTGGTGCTGGTAGTGACGGTGGTGGTGGCGGCGCCGGCAACGGCGGTGCGGGTGGTAACGGCGGGGTGGTCGGCAACGGTGGCGATGGCGGTGCAGGCGGTAACGGCACGGCCGGCAGGTCCGGCTCACTAGGCACCACCGGTAGTGATGGAGACCCCGGCGGCCGCGGCGGGGACGGCTCCAACGGCTTTGCCGGCGGCAATGGCGGTGCCGGCGGTGCTGGCGGTGCCATCTCGGGTAATGGCGGCAGCGGCGGCGACGGCGGCACCGGAGGCGATGGCGGCGACGGCGGCAACGGCGGCACCAGCTTCGGCCTCACCATCGGCGCCGACCCCCATACCGGCGTCGGCGGTGACGGTGGGGTCGGCGGCAAGGGTGGTGCCGGCGGCATCGGCGGCACCGGCGGCCAGGCACTGGGGTCAGGCGACGGAGGGGACGGCGGTCGTGGCGGCAATGCCGGCGACGCCGGCAAGGGTGGCAACGGTGGCCACGGCGGCAACTCTCCCTCGCAGTACGCCGAAGACGGCGCGCGCGGTGGCAACGGCGGAGTCGGCGGCACCGGTGGCACCGGCGGTCGCGGCGGGTCCGGCGGCGCGGCCAATGGGACCGGCACTGGCGGTGAGGGCGGGTCGGGCGGCATTGCCGGCAGTGGTGGCTACGGCGGCTTCGGCGGCGATGGTGGCAACGGTATCGCGGGAGATCCCCGTAGCCATGGCGCTGACGGCGGCACTGGTGGTAACGGCGGCACCGGCGGACGCGGGGGCGGTGGCGGTGATGGCGGTGACAGCCTGTCAGGCTTCGGCGGTGCTGGCGGTAGCGGCACGGATGGCGCCGATGGAGCGTGGTACGGCGAGGGCGGTCTGGCCGGCACCGGCGCAGGTGGCAACGGGAGCAACGGGGCGGACGGTCAGAAAGGCGCCGGTGGCGCCGGCGGCTCCGGTTCCGTCGGTGGCTCTGGAAACCCCCCCGGCCCCCCCGGCACCCCCGGCAACGACGGCACGTAGGAGATACTCTGACGGTCGATGGCTGAGGACATCAATTACAGGTACGCGTTCGGGACCTACGAGGACGCGCTGAAGATGGTGGGTTTTCGCACCGAGGCCAGGATGGCGGGAACTGCGGTCAGCGGGGCGCGGATCCAGCACTTCGCCGCGCTCGTGCGCGACAGCAATCCGGCGTACTGGGACCCGGACTTCGCGACCCGGACGTGGGGCGGGCTGGTCGGTCCGCCCGCATTGTTGATGGGCTGGCTGATTCCGCAGCCGTGGTCCGCCGACGGTGAGCGGCCGGCGGCTGGACTGGCGATCCGGGTTCCCTTGCCGGGCAAGACCTTTGTCAACGCGTCCAACGAAGCCGAGTTCCTGATCCCGGTGGTCGAAGGCGATCGACTCTCGATCGTAGAGGAGGTGGTGTCGGTGTCGGCGGAGAAAACCACCAAACTCGGTGTCGGACATTTCGTTCAGACGCTGGACACTTTCCGACGCGACGACGGGGCCGTGGTCGCGCTGAACCGCAATACTCTGTTCCGCTTCAACCCGCGGGAGGTGACGGATGGCTGATGGACCGCACGAGCGCCGGTTCGACTGGCATGGGTTGATCGTCCCCGTCGAACTGCCTGCTGTCGTGGACGAGATCAGCTACGAACGCGTGGTGATGAATGCGGGCGCGACCTGGGACTATTTCCCCGGGCACTTCGATCCGGAATATGCTGAGCTTCAAGGTCATCCGACGATCTTCGTCAACACGATGCATATCGCCGGCTTCGTCGACCGGGTAGGCACGGACTGGGCGGGTCCCTATAGCCGAGTCCTGCGACGCAAGATGTCGCTGTTGGGCTCGATCTATGCCGGCGACACGATGATCGGCCGCGGAAACGTTATCGCCAAGCGCTGCAACACCTCTGGTGATGATTCACAATTTCTCATCGACCTGAAGGTCGGCGTCTATAACCAACGCGGAGAGCTCTGCTGTCCCGCCGAGGTCACTCTCGAGGTGCTGGCGGCATAGCTCAGCTGGGTAGCGGAGGTAGCTTTCCGTTGCACGCGATCGACTGCAACTCCACATATTCGTGCAGCCCCTCGGGGCCGAACTCGCGCCCGAGCCCCGAATGTTTGAAACCCCCGAACGGGGTGCTGATGTCGAGCATGTACATGTTGATGCCGTAGGTGCCGGTACGCACCCGCCCCGCGATCTCGAGACCGTGCGCGGTGTCGGCCGTCCACACCGAGCCGGCCAATCCGTAGTCACTGTCGTTGGCGATCCGGACCGCGTCGTCCTCGTCGGTGTAGGTGAGCACCGTCAGGACCGGGCCGAAGATCTCTTCGCGGGCGATGCGCATGTCGTTGGACGCGTCGGTGAACAGCGTGGGCCGCACGTACCAGCCCCGCGGTTCGGGGCTGTTGTCGCCGCCGACCACCAGTCGCGCGCCCTGTTGTTGCCCGGACCGGATGAAGTCCTGCACCCGTTGTTGTTGTCGTTGTGCGACAAGGGGTCCGATATCGGTCTTCTCGTCGGCGGGATCCCCGACGGTCAGCGTCGTCATCATGTCGGCCAGCGCCTCGACGAGTTCGTCGTGGCGGCGTTCACTGACCAGGATGCGGGTCTGCGCGACGCAGGCCTGGCCGTTGTTCATCAGGCCGGCGGTCTTCAGTCCGGCGACAGTCTTGCCGATGTCGGCGTCGTCCAGCACGATCGCCGCCGACTTGCCGCCGAGTTCCAGGCTCACCCGCTTCAGCTGCTCGCCGCACAACGCGGCGATGCGGCGACCGGTGGCGCTGGACCCGGTGAAGGCGATCTTGTCCACGCCGGGATGCCGCACCAACGCCTCGCCGATCTCCGGACCGCCGGTGATGACCGACACCACGCCCTCGGGCAGATCGATCTGTTCGATCATCTCGGCCAACCACAAGGCGTCCAAAGGGGTTTCGGGCGCCGGCTTGATGATCACCGTGCAGCCCGCGAGCAGCGCGGGGATCAGCTTGGGCATGATCAGGCATTGCGGCACGTTCCACGGGACGATCGCGCCGACCACGCCCACCGGGGCGCGCCGCAGGTGAGCCTCGCCGAGCACGCCGCGGCGTCGCTCCACCCACGGGAAATCGCGGGCGGTCGCCAGCGCCAGATGGATCATCGAGGCGGCCCCCGCCGCCTGGCCCAGCCTGCTGAAGCTGCGCGGCGAGCCCATTTGCGCGGTGATCAGATCGGCCATTTCGTCGATGTGACGGCCGTAGACGCCGGCCAGTTCCTCGACCTTGCGCATCCGCTCCTGCGGAGACAGTCGCGGCCACGGGCCGTGGTCGAATGCCCGTCGTGCGGCCGCGACAGCAGCCTCCACATCGTCGGGTCCGGCGGCGGGGACCTGAGCGATCGGTTCCTCGGTATGCGGGGATATCACCGAAAGACGTTCGGATGCAGCCGGTTTGCGCCAGCGGCCACCGATGAACAACTCGTCGTACGAGCGGGGGTTCGCCGTCATCGGGGCACCACCTCAGGGCAAGCAGACGGTCATTTTCGCTATTGATGTTAACATTGCCAAAAAAGCGGGATGAGGCGTGGAACGTGACGAATGATTGGCGCAGCTATCCGTTCCGGCTCGTACCTGGTGACGAGCAACTCGATTTCCCCGCCGCCGAGGGTCAGCATCCCGGCCAGGAGTCCGACACCTGGTTCATCGCCGGTGAACTGAGCGCCGATACCGGTCGGTCGCTTGCGTTCCTGACCATTTTCAACAGGAACCGCCCCGGCGGATCGATCGTCGCCGACTTCTACACGCTGGCACTGTTCGACCTGGACACCGGAGAGTACGGCACATTCACCGATTACGACATGCCGCCGGCCAGCATGGAACCGGGCGCCAAGCCCAAACTGTCCAGCGCGGTCGGGTACCTCGGGCTGGAGTATGACACCGGCTCGGGCACCGCCACCTGGACGGCATCACGCGATGCCGACGGGAAGTTGCGGCCCTACACCTACGACGTCAGCCTGCTGGGCACCGACCAGCACGGGCAGCCCATGCGGCTGGACCTACACGTCACCCCGACTCGGTCGCCGACCCCGCTGGGCGCCTCGGTCCACAACGGCAAGATCGCCTGCTTCGGCCAGGACGACACCTACTCCTACTTCCAAACCGGTATGGCGATGACGGGGACGCTGCGCTGGGGCGAACGCGACGAACGAGTCAGCGGCACCAGCGGGCACGTCGACCGGCAGTGGTTCCCCAAATACGCCGGTGGAGGCACCGGCGAGCCGCCGCGCACCAGATCCCACGAATGGCGCACCATCAACTTCGACAACGGCGTCGACATGAGCATCTGGCGGCAGTTCCTGCGCACCGAAGGCAATGCGCTGCAGCCGTTTACCGGGATCACGACCAGCTATCCCGACGGGACTCCGCCGCAGTGCATCGAAGACTTCGACGTCGTCGTCGACAGCTACGTCCGGTGGCCGGAGTCGATCCGGTCGCTGATTCGCCCGCCCGCCAAGGCCCGGTACCTGCCCGACCGCCACAGGATCACCTGCGCCGCACTGCAATTGGACATCGTCGGCGAGCCGCTGGTGCCGGCGCCGGCGCACGGCCTGCCGATCGAGTACATGGAGGGCCCGTACCGATACCGCGGAACCTTGGCCGGTGAGCAAGTGACCGCCTTCGCCTTCAACGAACGTTCGCTGGCGCTGTACCGGGATTGGGAACTGCTGCAGGTACTGGAAACCGAAGTGGACGATCCGAGACTGCGGGCCGCGGTGGATGAGATCTCTATGCTCGTGGCCACCGGCCGACGCGATGAGGCCGTGGCGTCGGCGGACAAACTGCGCAGCGCTCAACAAGACACGCTGGCAACGATTCTCGACGATCTGATCACCGCACTGTCAACGGGCTGACAGCGCCTGTTCCCAAGCGATGTGACGGTGCTGCAACCCCGGCTCGTTGCGGCCGAACAGAAGGTGTTCTCGCGCACCGGATTCGAGGTTGGCCTGCAACGCCTCCACCAACTTGTAGTCCTCGTCGCGGACGGTGGCGTGCGCGTACTCGAAGACAGCATGCGCGCCGGCTGCCACGGATTCGTCGGAGATGTCCAGGGGAGTGGAGTTCTGATGCACGGTGATCGACCGGCCGGGCCGGTCGCCGGGATACACCCGGAACAACTCGCCGTTGGCCATCGTCACCGAGATGACGATGTTGGGGAAGATCGCGTAGATGACGACCAGGTTGTTGAACGGAACCCACTTGTCCTCGGGGACGTTCTCCAGGTCCAGAATCGTGTTGAGCGGGAAGATCAGTCGGTGGTGCGGCCCGTAGGCGTCGAACACCGTGCAGTTGCTGCGGGCGATCGTCGCGAACGTGTTCTCGTGCACGGTGGCGAAGTGATAGTTCTCCGCGAAGGTGTCCACCGCCAGTTTCCAGTTGATCGGGGTGTCGAGCACCTTCTCGCCCAGGGGAGACCAGCGTCCGATGCCCCACGAGTCGAGTTCGTCGGCCAGCGGTCCCAGGTGCGCCGCCACATCCAGCGTCGTGCCGGGATCCAGTGCCACCCAGAGAAATCCGGCGAATTCGGTGGCCGGTAGCTCGGTCAGCCCGTCGGACTTCGGCGTGGTGTCGGGGAAACCCTCGCGGCCCGGCACCGCGACCAGACGGCCGGTGTTGTCGTACGTCCAGGCGTGGTAGGGACAGGTGAACCGCTTGGCGACCCCGCATCCGGAGGCGACCTGGGACTGCCGGTGCAGGCAGACGTTGTCGAACGCCTTGACCGAACCGTCTCCCGTGCGGGTCAGCAGGATCGACCGGCCCAGCACGGTCTTCGTGCAGTAGGCGCCCGGCCGTGGCAGTTCGGAGACATAGCCGACCAGTTGCGGGCTGTTGAGCACCATTGCCCGGTCACGGTCATGCCGCTCGCGGGAGGTGTACTCGGCCGCGGCGACGCGGTGTGTGGTCGGCGCGAGATCGGTTGTCTTGTCGCGCGCCAGTTTCAGCGCACGGCGGGCGAGGTCGATCAGCTGGTCGTGATCCATCGGAGCCCCTGTTCGCGCATGCCCGAAGCTAACTTTACTAACTTTATAGTGACAGGCGCGTCGCAGCACGCCTTCGCGGCGTTGAGTCTGCGCTGAGGGTGGGGGTTACTCGCACTTTGGCGCCCTGTGCGCAGAGTCAACTTGAAGGTGCCCGGCAGGCCAGGCGTGCTGTGTCGCCTTCGGGCGTTGAGTCTGCGCTGAGGGTGGGGGTTACTCGCACTTTGGCGCCCTGTGCGCAGAGTCAATCAAATGCGCAGTGACTGGTGTGGCCGCCGTGTCTTGTGATGTTTGTGTCGTACCCTCTGGCCTATGCCGGTCTCTCGTCGCGACGTGCTCAGGATCGCGGCCACGGCTCCCGGCCTGCTGGCCCTGGGCGCAGCGGCGTCGGTGGCCGCGCCTACAGCTTCTGGCTCGCTCGGCACGCTGCTGGACTACGCGGCAGGCGTCATCCCCGCCAGCGAGATCAGGGCGGCCGGCGCGATCGGGGCAATCCGGTACGTTTCGGACCGCAGGCCCGGCGGCGCGTGGATGCTCGGCAAGCCCATCCAGCTGGCCGAGGCGCGCGACCTGCACGGCAGCGGCCTCAAGATCGTGTCCTGCTATCAATTCGGCAAGGGCAGCACCTCGGATTGGCTGGGCGGTGCGGCCGCCGGCGTGCAACACGCCAAACGTGGGATGGAGTTGCACGCGGCTGCCGGAGGTCCCTCCAATGCTCCTATTTACGCCTCGATCGACGACAACCCGTCATACGAGCAGTACAAGAACCAGATCGTGCCGTATCTGCGGTCCTGGGAGTCGGTCGTGGGACATCAGCGCACCGGGGTGTACGCCAACTCGAAAACCATCGACTGGGCGGTCAACGACGGACTGGGCACCTTCTTCTGGCAGCACAACTGGGGATCCCCCCAGGGCTACACCCACCCCGCGGCGCATCTGCACCAGGTCGAAATAGACAAGCGCACAGTCGGCGGGGTGGGCGTCGACATCAACGAGATCCTCAAGCCCCAGTTCGGCCAGTGGGCGTGACCCGGACCACTTATTAAGACTGCTGAGAGTTTTTAGCAGGCATTCCAGCAAACACTCGTTCGCTCAGCTCGCGGACGGACGGATGCGCAGCCGGCCGGCGGGCGCGGAAATACGCGACGGCCGAGGGCGAAATTTTTGAGATAACGATTTGGTAACAATACTGCCTTGAACAGCGACGTTATAGCTACTCAACCGTAACCACCTGCATGCAGGACGTTTGTCGGCAACGTCAGCATCGGTGGCCAAACGTGGTGTTACCCACGACACGGTTACCCGCGCGTAGAACTCGCCAGTAACCAATCACCTCCAAGAATTCGTAGAGATTCACATGACACCCTTATTAGGACCGCGTGCAGCGCATGGCCCCGCTCGACGACGTGCCGCCGCCCATACGCAGCACCGGTCAGACGACTACGGCTGTGATTCGACGCGGAATCGCCCGAAGTTGCCAGGCACTCGGCGGGGGACGGGTCCCGGAACCGGTCGACGCAGCCAGACGCAGAGACGCATGTAGGGAGACAAAAGGTGACGATCCACGAGCACGACAGGGTTTCCGCTGACCGTGACGGCAGCGGCCCACACAACACCCATGCTCTGGTTGATCGTCTGACAGCCGGCGAGCCGTACGCCGTCGCGTTCGGGGGTCAGGGCAGTGCCTGGCTGGAGACCCTGGAAGAGCTGGTCTCCGGGGCCGGCATCGAATCCGAGTTGGCGACACTGGCCGGTGAGGTCGAGCTGCTGCTCGAGCCGGTCGCAAGAGAACTGGTCGTGGTACGTCCCATCGGCTTCGAACCGCTGCAGTGGGTCCGCGCGCTGGCGGCCGAAGATGCCGTCCCGTCGGAGAAGCACCTGACGTCGGCGGCTGTGTCCGTGCCGGGCGTGCTGCTCACCCAGGTCGCGGCCATTCGCGCGCTGGGCCGGCAAGGCATGGACCTGGTCGAAACCCCGCCGGTTGCCGTTGCCGGACATTCCCAAGGTGTGCTGGCCGTCGAGGCGCTCAAGGCAGGCGGCGCCCGTGATGTCGAGCTGTTCGCCATCGCCCAACTCGTCGGTGCCGCCGGAACGCTCGTCGCCCGCCGACGGGGAATCTCGGTACTCGGCGACCGCCCGCCGATGGTCTCGGTCACCAACGCCGACCCGGAACGCATCGGACGGCTGCTCGACGAGTTCGCCCAGGACGTACGCACCGTGCTCCCGCCGGTGCTGTCCATCCGCAACGGACGCCGCTCCGTCGTCATCACCGGAACTCCCGAGCAGCTGTCCCGCTTCGAGCTGTACTGCAACCAGATCTCCGAGAAGGAAGAAGCCGAGCGCAAGAACAAGCTGCGCGGCGGCGACGTCTTCGCGCCGGTCTTCGAGCCGGTCAAGGTCGAGGTCGGTTTCCACACCCCGCGGCTGGCCGACGGCATCGAGATCGTCGGTCGCTGGGCAGAGAAGGTGGGTCTGGACGTCGCGCTGGCCCGGGAGATGGCCGAAGCCATCCTGGTCCGCAAGGTGGACTGGGTCGACGAGATCACCCAGGTGCACGACGCCGGAGCCCGCTGGATTCTCGACCTGGGACCGGGGGACATCCTGACCCGGCTGACCGCCCCGGTGATCCGCGGCCTGGGCATCGGCATCGTGCCCGCGGCAACCCGGGGCGGCCAGCGCAACCTGTTCACTGTCGGAGCCACGCCGGAGGTGGCCCGAGCCTGGTCGAGCTACGCGCCGACCGTGGTGCGGCTTCCCGACGGCCGCGTCAAGCTGTCGACCAAGTTCACCCGGCTGACCGGCCGCTCGCCGATCCTGCTGGCCGGCATGACCCCGACCACCGTCGACGCCAACATCGTCGCCGCCGCGGCCAACGCCGGGCACTGGGCCGAGTTGGCCGGGGGCGGTCAGGTCACCGAGGAGATCTTCGCCGACCGCGTCCAGCAGCTCTCCGGGTTGCTCGAGCCGGGCCGCACCTACCAGTTCAACGCGCTGTTCCTAGATCCCTACCTGTGGAAGCTGCAGTTGGGCGGCAAGCGACTGGTGCAGAAGGCCCGCCAGTCCGGCGCGGCGATCGACGGCGTGGTGGTCAGTGCCGGTATCCCCGAACTCGAGGAAGCCGTCGACCTGATCGGAGAACTCAACGACATCGGCATCAGCCACGTGGTGTTCAAGCCCGGGACCGTCGAGCAGATCCGCTCGGTGATCCGCATCGCCACCGAGGTGCCCACCAAGCCGGTGATCATGCACGTCGAGGGCGGCCGCGCCGGCGGTCACCACTCGTGGGAAGACCTCGACGACCTGCTGCTGGCGACCTACTCGGAGCTGCGTTCGCGCGCCAACATCACCGTCTGCGTCGGCGGCGGCATCGGCACCCCGGAGCGGGCCGCGGAGTACCTGTCCGGTCGGTGGGCGAAGGCCTACGGCTTCCCGTCGATGCCGATCGACGGCATCCTGGTCGGCACCGCGGCGATGGCGACGCTGGAGTCCACCACCTCACCCTCGGTGAAGCAGATGCTCGTCGACATCCAGGGCACCGACCAGTGGATCAGCGCCGGAAAAGCCCAGGGCGGCATGGCTTCCAGCCGCAGCCAGCTCGGCGCCGACATCCACGAGATCGACAACAGCGCATCCCGGTGCGGGCAGCTGCTCGACGAGGTGGCCGGTGACGCGGACGCGGTCGCCGAACGCCGCGACGAGATCATCGCCGCGATGGCCAAGACCGCCAAGCCGTATTTCGGCGACGTCGCGGACATGACGTACCTGCAGTGGTTGCGCCGCTACGTGGAACTTGCCATCGGAGAAGGCAATTCGACCGCCGACACCGCCGCACCCGGCAGCCCGTGGCTGGCCGACACCTGGCGCGACCGGTTCGAGGAAATGCTCAAGCGCACCGAAGCGCGGTTGCACGCCAAGGAATCCGGCCCGATCGAGACGCTCTTCTCCGACACCGCGGTGCTGGAGAACCCCGAGCAGGCCATCACCGCGCTGGTTGCGCACTACCCGGACGCCGAGACGGTCCAGCTGCATCCCGCCGACGTGCCGTTCTTCGTCACCTTGTGCAAGACGCTGGGCAAGCCGGTCAACTTCGTCCCGGTCATCGACAAGGACGTGCGGCGCTGGTGGCGCAGTGACTCCCTGTGGCAGGCGCACGACGCGCGCTACGACGCCGACCAGGTGTGCATCATCCCCGGCCCCGCCGCGGTGTCGGGCATCACCCGGGTCGACGAACCCGTCGGTGAGCTGCTGGACCGTTTCGAGCAGGCCGCGATCGACGACGTGCTGGCCACCGGCATGGAGCCCACCGACGTGACCTCGCGACGGCTGGGCCGCCCCGATGTCCGCGGACCGCTGGCCGCCGTGCTCGACGCACCCGACGTGGTGTGGGCCGGCCGCACCACCACCAACCCGGTGCACCGGATCGCCGCGCCCGGCGACTGGCAGGTGCACGAAAACCGCACCGCCACACACACATCCACCGGAGCCAGGCTCGCGGTGAAGTCCGAGGGCGACGGGGTCGTGCTCAGTGTGCCGGTATCCGGCACCTGGATCGAAATCCCGTTCACGTTGCCGCCCAACACCGTTGACGGCGGCATCCCGGTGGTGTCCACCGAGGACGCCAGCGCGGCCATGCGTTGTGTGCTGGCCATCGCGGCCGGCGTCGACGGCCCCGCGTCGCTGCCGGCAGTGCAGGACGGTTCGGCCACGCTCACCGTGGCCTGGGACCCCGAACGGGTCGCCGACCACACCGGCGTCACGGCCACCTTCGGTGAGCCGTTGGCGCCCAGCCTGACCACCGTGCCCGACGCGCTCGTCGGTCACTGCTGGCCGGCGGTCTTCGCCGCGATCGGTGCCGCGCTGACCGAGACCGGGGTGCCGGTGGTGGAGGGCCTACTCAGCCTGGTGCACTTGGACCACGCCGTTCGGCTGTCCGCCCAGTTGCCCACTGTCGACGCCGAATTGACCGTCGTCGCAACGGCTGCCGAGGCCACCGACACCGACATGGGCCGTGTGGTGCCGGTGTCGGTCACCGTGACCGGGAGCGACGGCGCGATCATCGCCGCGCTCGAGGAGCGCTTCGCGATCCTGGGCCGCACCGGTACCGCCGAACTCGCCGACCCGGCCCGGGCCGGTGGCGCGGTCTCGGAGAACGCCACCGACACCCCGCGCCGGCGCCGCCGCGACGTCACCGTCGGCGCCCCGGTCGACATGCGCCCGTTCGCCGTGGTGTCCGGGGACCACAACCCGATCCACACCGACAAGCCCGCGGCGCTGCTCGCCGGGCTGGGTTCGCCGATCGTGCACGGCATGTGGCTGTCGGCCGCCGCGCAGCACGCGGTGACCGCGACCGACGGGCAGGCGCGCCCGCCGGCGCGGCTGGTCGGCTGGACCGCTCGGTTCCTGGGCATGGTGCTGCCCGGTGACGAGGTGGACTTCCGCGTCGAGCGGGTCGGAATCGACTTGGGCGCAGAGGTTCTGGAGGTCACCGCCAAGGTCGGCTCGGAGCTGGTCATGTCGGCCAGTGCCCGGCTGGCCTCGCCCAAGACGGTCTATGCGTTCCCCGGCCAGGGCATCCAGCACAAAGGCATGGGCATGGACGTACGGGCGCGCTCCAAGACGGCCCGCAAGGTGTGGGACGAGGCGGACAAGTTCACCCGCGACACGTTGGGCTTCTCGGTGCTGCACGTGGTGCGGGACAACCCCACCAGCATCATCGCCAGCGGCGTGCACTACCACCACCCCGACGGCGTGCTGTTCCTGACGCAGTTCACCCAGGTGGCGATGGCGACGGTGGCCGCCGCGCAGGTCGCCGAGATGCGTGAGCAAGGTGCGTTCGTCGACGGTGCGATCACCTGCGGCCACTCGGTCGGGGAGTACACCGCGCTGGCCTGTGTCAGCGGCGTTTTCGAACTGGATGCGTTGCTGGAGGCGGTGTTCCACCGCGGTTCGAAGATGCACGACATCGTGCCCCGCGACGAGTTGGGCCGGTCCAACTACCGGCTGGCCGCCATCCGGCCGTCCCAGATCGACCTGCCGGACGACGAAGTCACGCAGTTCGTCGCCGACATCGCGGCTCGTACTGGCGAATTTCTTGAGATCGTCAACTTCAACCTGCGCGGCTCGCAGTACGCGATCGCCGGCACGGTGCGCGGATTGAAGGAGCTGGAGGCTGAAGTAGAGCGGCGACGCGAAATCACCGGCGGCAAGCGCTCTTTCATTCTGGTTCCGGGTGTCGACGTGCCGTTCCACTCCCGGGTGCTGCGCGTCGGTGTGGACGAATTCCGGCGGTCACTGGAGCGGTTGATGCCGCGCGACAAGGATCCCGAGGTGATCATCGGGCGTTACATCCCCAACCTGGTGCCGCGGCCGTTCACACTGGACCGCGACTTCATCCAGGAGATCCGGGATCTGGTCCCCGCCGAACCGCTCGACGAGATCCTGGAGAACTACGACGCCTGGCGTGAGCGACCGCGCGATCTGGCGCGCGTCGTCCTGATCGAGTTGCTGGCCTGGCAGTTCGCCAGTCCGGTGCGCTGGATCGAGACGCAGGATCTGCTGTTCACCGAGGAAGCCGCCGGCGGCCTGGGTGTGGAGCGCTTCGTCGAGATCGGTGTGAAGACCGCGCCGACGGTGGCGGGACTGGCCACCAACACCTTGAAGCTGCCCGAATACGCCCACAGCACAATCGAAGTGCTCAACGCCGAGCGTGACGCTGCGGTGCTGTTTGCCACCGACACCGACCCCGAGCCGGACGACGAGCCGGTGAGCGAGTCGGCTCCCGAGCCCGAGGCGGCCGCTCCCGTCGAGGCCGCGCCGGCACCGGCGCCCGCCGCCGCTCCGTCCGGGGGCCCACGCCCCGAGGACATCGGTTTCGACGCCGCAGACGCCACCGTCGCGCTGATCGCGATCTCGGCCAAGATGCGCATCGACCAGATCGAGCCGTTGGACTCCATCGAATCGATCACCGACGGTGCGTCGTCACGGCGCAACCAGCTGCTGGTGGACCTGGGCTCCGAGCTGAACCTGGGCGCCATCGACGGGGCCGCGGAGGCCGACCTGGCCGGGCTGCGCGCGCAGGTCACCAAGCTGGCCCGCACCTACAAGCCATACGGCCCAGTGCTTTCCGACGCGATCAACGACCAACTGCGTACGGCGTTCGGACCCTCGGGCAAGCGGCCCGGTGCGATCACCGAACGAGTCACCAAGACCTGGGAATTGGGCGAGGGTTGGGCCAAGCACGTCACCGTCGAGGTCGCCCTCGGTACCCGCGAGGGGACCAGCGTGCGCGGCGGGGCGATGGGGCACCTGCACGAGGGTGCGCTGGCCGACGCGGCCGCGGTGGACAAGGTCATCGATGCGGCGGTGGCCGCCGTCGCCGGGCGCCGTGGCGTGTCGGTTTCGCTGCCCTCGGCAGGCGGTGGCGGCGGTGCAACGGTCGACTCGGCCGCGCTGAACGAATTCGCCGACCAGATCACCGGCCGTGACGGCGTGCTGGCTTCGGCCGCCCGATTGGTGCTGGGTCAGCTCGGCCTGGACGACCCGGTGAGCACAGCACCGACGGCCACCGACGCCGAGCTCATCGACTTGGTGACCGCCGAATTGGGCGCGGATTGGCCACGTTTGGTGGCACCGGTGTTCGACGCGAAGAAGGCGATCGTCTTCGACGACCGCTGGGCCAGTGCCCGTGAGGATTTGGTCAAGCTGTGGCTCACCGACGAGGGTGACATCGACGCCGACTGGGTGCGTCTGTCCGAGCGGTTCGAAGGTGCCGGACACGTCGTGGCGACCCAGGCCACCTGGTGGCAGGGTAAGTCCCTGGCCGCGGGCCGGCAGGTGCACGCCTCGCTGTACGGACGGATCGCCGCCGGTGCCGAGAACCCCGACGCCGGGCCGTACAGCGGCGAAATCGCCGTCGTGACAGGCGCTTCCAAGGGTTCGATCGCTGCATCGGTGGCCGCGCGGTTACTCGACGGCGGTGCCACCGTGGTCGCCACCACCTCGAAGTTGAACGACGAGCGACTGGCGTTCTACCGCAACCTCTACCGCGACCATGCCCGCTACGGTGCGGCGCTGTGGGTGGTGCCGGCCAACATGGCGTCCTACTCCGACATCGACGCCCTGGTCGAGTGGGTCGGCACGGAGCAGGTCGAAAGTCTTGGGCCGCAATCGATCCACATCAAGGATGCACAAACCCCGACGTTGTTGTTCCCGTTCGCCGCACCGCGCGTCGTCGGGGATCTGTCCGAGGTCGGTGCCCGCGCCGAGATGGAGATGAAGGTGCTGCTGTGGGCCGCGCAACGGCTGATCAGCGGACTGTCGAAGATCGGCGCCGAACGCGACATCGCTTCACGTTTGCACGTGGTGCTTCCCGGGTCGCCCAACCGTGGAATGTTCGGTGGCGACGGAGCTTACGGTGAAGCCAAGTCGGCGCTGGATGCGGTGGTGACTCGCTGGCACGCCGAGACCTCGTGGGCCGAACGGGTCAGCCTGGCGCACGCGCTGATCGGCTGGACCCGCGGTACCGGACTGATGGGTCACAACGACGCCATCGTCACCGCCGTCGAAGAGGCTGGCGTCACAACGTATTCCACCGACGAGATGGCGGCGATGCTGCTCGGACTGTGCGACGTGGAATCCAAGGTCGCCGCGTCGAGTGCGCCGATCAAGGCCGACTTCACCGGTGGGCTGGCTGGAGTCGAGCTGGACATGGCAGAGCTGGCCGCCAAGGCGCGTGAGGAGATGTCCGCCGAGGCGACCTCCACTGATGACGCTCCGGCCGAAGGCACCATCGCGGCCCTGCCGTCGCCGCCGCGCGGCTACACCCCGGTGCCGCCCCCGCAGTGGGACGACCTCGCCGTCGACCCCGCCGACCTGGTGGTGATCGTCGGCGGTGCGGAACTCGGTCCCTACGGCTCGTCACGCACCCGTTTCGAGATGGAGGTCGAGAACGAACTGTCCGCGGCCGGCGTGCTGGAACTGGCCTGGACCACCGGGCTGATCCGCTGGGAGGACGACCCCCAACCGGGTTGGTACGACACACAATCCGGCGATCTGGTCGACGAGTCCGAATTGGTCGAGCGCTACCACGACACCGTCGTCGAGCGCTGCGGCATCCGCGAGTTCGTCGACGACGGCGCGATCGACCCCGACCACGCGTCGCCGTTGCTGGTCTCGGTGTTCCTGGACAAGGACTTCAGCTTCGTCGTGTCCTCGGAAGCCGAGGCGCGGTCCTTCGCCGAGTTCGACCCCGAGCACACGGTGATCAAGCCGGCACCCGACTCCAGCGACTGGCAGGTCACCCGCCGGGCCGGCACCGAGATCCGGGTGCCGCGTAAGACCAAGCTGTCCCGCGTCGTCGGCGCGCAGATACCCACCGGATTCGACCCGACCGTCTGGGGCATCAGCCCGGACATGGCCACGTCGATCGACCGGGTGGCGCTGTGGAACATCGTCACCACCGTCGACGCGTTCCTGTCCGCCGGCTTCAGCCCGGCCGAGGTGATGCGCTACGTGCACCCGAGCCTGGTGGCCAGCACCCAGGGCACCGGCATGGGTGGCATGACTTCGATGCAGACCATGTATCACGGCAACCTGCTCGGCCGTAACAAGCCGAATGACATCCTGCAGGAAGTGCTGCCGAATGTCGTTGCCGCGCATGTGATTCAGTCCTACGTCGGTAGTTACGGCTCGATGATCCACCCGGTCGCGGCGTGTGCGACGGCAGCGGTGTCGGTCGAGGAGGGTGTGGACAAGATCCGGCTGGGCAAGGCCGAACTCGTGGTCGCGGGCGGGGTGGACGACCTGACGCTGGAAGCCATCATCGGCTTCGGCGACATGGCCGCCACCGCCGACACCTCGATGATGCGTGGCCGCGGCATCGACGACTCGAAGTTCTCCCGGCCCAACGACCGGCGCCGGCTGGGCTTCGTCGAGGCGCAGGGCGGCGGCACCATCCTGCTCGCGCGCGGCGACCTGGCCCAGCGGATGGGACTGCCGGTGCTCGCGGTGGTGGCCTACGCGCAGTCGTTTGCGGACGGTGTGCACACCTCGATCCCGGCCCCGGGCCTGGGCGCGTTGGGTGCGGGCCGCGGTGGCAAGGACTCGCAGTTGGCGCGGTCGCTGGCCAAGCTCGGCGTGACCGCCGATGACATCGCGGTGGTTTCCAAGCACGACACGTCGACGCTGGCCAATGACCCCAACGAGACCGAACTGCACGAGCGGCTCGCCGACTCGTTGGGCCGCTCCGAAGGTGCGCCGTTGTTCGTGGTGTCGCAGAAGAGCCTGACCGGTCACGCCAAGGGCGGCGCGGCGGTGTTCCAGACGATGGGGCTGTGCCAGATGCTGCGCGACGGGGTCATTCCACCCAACCGCAGCCTGGATTGCGTCGACGACGAACTGGCCGGCTCGGCGCACTTCGTCTGGTTGCGCGACACGCTGCGCCTCGGGGACAGATTCCCGCTCAAGGCAGGACTGCTGACCAGCCTCGGGTTCGGCCACGTGTCGGGTCTGGTGGCACTGGTGCACCCGCAGGCGTTCATCGCCTCGTTGGAGCCCGCGGAGCGCGCGGATTACCAGAAGCGTGCGGACAGTCGCCTGTTGGCCGGTCGGCGCCGGCTGGCCTCGGCGATCGCCGGGGGTGAGCCGATGTACCAGCGGCCGCCGGACCGGCGCTTCGATCACGGCGGCCCGGAGAAGCCGCAGGAGGCGTCGATGTTGCTGAGCGCGGCCGCCCGGTTGGGTGAGGGCGGGGCCTACCAGGTGTCTGCGGAATAAGCCGGCACATCAGTTAACCTCACCACCCATGGGCATCGTCGGAATCGGGATCGACCTTGTGTCCATTCCCGATTTCGCCGAGCAGGTCGACCAACCGGGAACGGTGTTCGCCGAGACCTTCACGCCGGGTGAGCGCCGCGACGCGTCCGACAAGAGCTCGTCGGCGGCGCGTCACCTGGCCGCGCGCTGGGCGGCCAAGGAAGCCGTGATCAAGGCGTGGTCGGGTTCGCGGTTCGCGCAGCGGCCGGTGTTGCCCGAGGACATCCACCGTGACATCGAGGTGGTCACCGACATGTGGGGTCGGCCGCGGGTGCGGCTGAGCGGGGAGATCGCCAAGCATCTGGCCGACGTGACGATCCACGTGTCGCTCACCCATGAGGCCGACACCGCGGCCGCCGTCGCCATCCTGGAGACCAGTCCCTAGCTACCTCTCGCGAGCAGACACAGAATCGCGCTGAGCGAGCGCAATTCGTGCGATTCTGCGTCTGCTCGCGCACCTATTTACTCCCGCGGCCTCAAGTACTACAGTTTGTGGTACTACACATTGTAGTAATGAGGGGATGGTCGCCGTGGACCTCGAAGAAATCGACACCCGGTATCACCCGTCTGCCGCACTGCGCCGTCAGCTCAACAAGGTGTTTCCCACGCACTGGTCGTTCCTGCTGGGTGAAATCGCCTTGTACAGCTTCATCGTCCTGTTGATCACGGGCATCTATCTGACGCTGTTCTTCGACCCGTCGATGACCGAAGTCACCTACGACGGCGTGTACCAGCCGCTGCGGGGCGTGGAAATGTCCCGAGCCTACGAGTCGACGCTGAACATCTCGTTCGAAGTGCGCGGCGGGCTGTTCGTGCGTCAGGTCCATCACTGGGCCGCGCTGCTCTTCGCCGCGTCGATCATGGTGCACCTGGCCCGGGTGTTCTTCACCGGCGCGTTCCGCCGACCGCGCGAGGCCAACTGGGTGATCGGGTCGCTGCTGCTGATCCTGGCCATGTTCGAGGGATACTTCGGCTATTCGCTGCCCGACGACCTGCTGTCCGGCATCGGCCTGCGCGCTGCATTGTCATCGATCACGTTGGGATTGCCGGTGATTGGGACGTGGCTGCACTGGGCACTGTTCGGCGGTGACTTCCCGGGCACCATCCTGATCCCACGGTTGTACGCGTTGCACGTGCTGTTGCTGCCCGGGATCATCCTGGCGCTGATCGGGGTGCACGTGGCGCTGGTGTGGTTCCAGAAGCACACCCAGTTCCCCGGACCGCGGCGCACCGAGCACAACGTGGTCGGCGTGCGGGTGATGCCGACGTTCGCGGTCAAGTCCGGCGCCTACTTAACCTGCATCGTCGGCGTGCTGGGCCTGATGGGCGGGCTGCTGCAGATCAATCCGATCTGGAACCTGGGACCCTACAAGGCTTCTCAGGTGTCGGCCGGTTCGCAGCCGGATTTCTACATGATGTGGCCGGACGGCCTGCAGCGATTGTGGCCGGCCTGGGAGATCTACATCGGCCATTACACGGTGCCGGCCACCGTCGGGGTCGCGCTGATCATGGGGTTGGTCTTCGTCCTGCTGACCAGCTATCCCTTCCTCGAGAAGCGCTTCACCGGTGATACTGCGCACCATAATCTGCTGCAGCGGCCGCGAGATGTGCCGGTGCGCACCGCGATTGGGGCGATGGCCATCAGCTTCTACCTGGTGCTGACCCTGGCGGCGATGAACGACATCATCGCGTTGACGTTCCACATCTCGCTCAACGCAACCACCTGGATCGGGCGGATCGGCATGGTGATCCTGCCGCCGTTGGTCTACTTCATCACCTACCGGTGGTGCGTCGGGTTGCAGCGCAGCGACCGCGAGGTGCTCGAACACGGTGTGGAGACCGGCATCATCAAGCGGCTGCCGCACGGCGCCTACATCGAACTGCATCAGCCACTGGGCGCGAGGCCCCTCGAGTATCAGCGGGCACCGGTGCCCAAGAAGATGAACAAGCTGGGCGCTGGCGGCAGGCCCGGTAGTGGCAGCTTCCTGCGCGCCGATCCGGCGGACGAGGCGGCGGCGCTCGCTGAGGCCGAGCACGTCGCGGAGCGCCGCACGCTCACCGCACTGCGCGAACGCTCAGCCCGGCCACTTAGATAGCGCCCGAGATTGAAAATCTGCAGCGCTGCACTCGCACGCAGGCTGCAGATTCTCAATCTGGGTGAGCAAGGCAGTTAACTGGCTATCTCAGTGCGGGCCGAGGCGAGGCTGCGAGCGTAACCCGAACCCATGCCCAGCAGCACCAGGCCCACGACGATAAACGCCGCCACCCGGAATATGCCGTCCAGCGTGGCCAAGTCGAACAAGAACAACTTGGCGGTGGCCGCCCCGGTGAGTGCCAGTCCGGCGGTGACCGCCTCATGACGGTGGTCCTGTCCCCGTCGCAGCGCGTAGACGAAAAGCGCTGCGGCCATGGCGATCCAGCAGATGGTGGCCGCCATGTGTCCGGCGAGGAAGCCGCCGCCCGTGCCGCCGATCAGCACACCGGCGGTCACCGTGAACGCGGTGACGGCATAGACGATCAGCGACCCCGCCCCCGCGACGAGCAGACCCGCGGCATCGGAAGTTAGGAAGGCGCGGGTCAACACGACCGCCGCGGCGATGACGAGCAGACTGGCCGCCAGGGTTGACACCGCCACCGCAGTCGGCATCGCGGTGGCCCGCACCAGCGCGCGCAGGGGTGCGTGACTGTAGAACAGGCCGGTACCGATGAGGCCGAATCCCGCTGCAGCCCAGCGTGCTACGACGTCTCGGCGCCCGGCGATGCCGACCGCGACTGCCAGCGCAAGCAGCAACGGGCCGGCCACGTAACCGTCGAACGCGACGGTGACAGCGATCAACGCTGCGATCGCCGACCACGCCGACCAAATCTGGCCGACCACACGCGGCGGGTTGCCGAGCAGGGTGACGCTGAGCATCCCGGCGGCCAGCGCCGCGGAAAGGACAGCTGCCAGAACGTGATTGACTCCGACTGCGCTGGCCAGTACGGGCAGCGTGCCCGCCGCGGTCGCCAGCGCCAGTGCCGTCGCGTGGGTGGTGCCGGGCAATAGGACCAGGCCGCTGACGATGGCGAGCAGGGCCGCGACGCCGCAGGCGCCACCGACCAGCCAGGCGTTGTCGTGCCTGCTGACCGCTACCAACGCCAGCAACAGCGGCAACGTCGTCGCCGCCATCCGGGCAGCGTGCATCCAGATCCAGTCCTTGCCCACCTGCACCGGCAGCGCGGCGGCCGACAGTGCCAGCATGAAGCTGACGAGAAGCAGGTCGACACCGCGGGTGAGCACGGGCGCCAGGCCCATCAACGGGACCAGCACGAGCAGCGCCAGATGTTCGGAGTTCCACCGCCGGGCCAGGATCAGGCCCGCTCCGCCGACGACGGCGGCCAGCACCAGCCCCATCGATGCGGGCACCCATTTGTAGATCGTCACGACCGCGATCACGTCCAGGTAGGCCGCGGCAATGCCGGTGGCCGCCAACGCGATCGCACCGACCCGTCCGCCGGGACGACCACGCAACCGGGCGCCCACAGCGACGAGTGCCGTCGCCAACGCGCAGCCGCCGGCGACCCGGATTTCCGGTCGCAGCAGGCCGGCCTGCGCCGCCAGGACGAGCAGCAGGACCACGCCGATCAGCGTGACGGCCACACCGGCAACGGCCAGCAGCTTGCCGATCCAATTGGATTCGGCGTTGTCCGACGGGACGGGCGGCGGGGGCGCGGGCGGGGGAGCGGATGGGCGCGGTGGTAGCGGGGGGCGCGGGGCGGTTGCCGCTGGTGCCCAACCGTGCCAGTAGTTCTGCCAGTAGGGGACGGCCTGGGCGGGCGTTGGCGGCGGGACGAATACCGGTGCCGGCGGCGGCGGGGGTGTGGCCGCGGGATCGGAGATCAGCCGATTGAGCTGGCCCAGCTCACCGGAGACTCGCGACATCTGACGCGACAGGACGTCGAATTCCTGGGAAAGCCGGCTGATAACAGCCTGAGTCGATTGGGTCATGGGTACCCACCCTGCCGCGGCGCCTCGGGTGTTCGGATGAGTAGGACTACCCAAAACCTGTCACTGGTCGAGACCGTGCTCGATGGCGTAGCGCGTCAGCTCCACCCGGTTGGCGACCTGCAGCTTGCGGAACGTGGCCTGCACATGGTTCTCCACGGTGCGGTGGCTCAAGGTCAGCTTCTCGGCAATCTGCTTCGCCGACAACCCTTTTGCGACATAGCGCAACACCTCGGTCTCCCGGTCGGTGAGGCTGGGGGTGGCGGGCCCGGAGTCCGGGCTCTGTGCGATGCGCCGATACTCACCCAATACCAAGCCGGCCAGGCTCGGGGTGAACACGGCCCGTCCGGCCGCGGTGGCGCGCACGGCGTCGGCCAGCTCGGCCTTGGAAGCGCTCTTGACCAGGTAACCGGTCGCGCCGGCTTTGACGGCCTCCAGGACGTCGTCGCGTTCGTCGGAGGCTGACAGCACCAGCACCCGCGTCGACGGCGACACCTCGAGCACCTCCATCGTGGCCTGTACACCGTCGCCGTCAGCCAGGCGCATATCCATCACCACCACGTCCGGCTTCACCACCGCTGCGCGACGGCGCGCGGCGGCCACACCCTCGGCCGTGGCGACCACATCGAAGCCGTCGTCGGCAAGGTCGCGCGCGACCGCGTCGCGCCAGATGGGGTGGTCGTCGACCACCATCACCGTAGGGTCGTTCTGTTCAGCCATACCGTCCCTTTCCGCGCGGCACCTTCAGTTCCCACTCGGTGCCGTCACCGACATCGGTACTCAGATCCGCACTGCCGCCAAGCGAATTCAACCGACCTACAATCGATTTCGCGATGCCGACGTGTCCTTCGCCGACCGCTTCCTCCAGTCGGCCGGGCGGGATGCCTGTCCCGTCGTCGCGGATGCTGACTGCGACCCAATCGCCCAGATCTTCGAGCAGAACGAAGGCGCGTGCCTGCGGACCGGCATGCAGCCGCACATTGTCCAGGGCATTGCCCACCGCGGCATCGAGTTCCTGCGCCGCTACGTTCGCCAGCGGTACCGGAGTTCCCGGGAGGCTCACCGACACGCGGTCGGACTCCCGCCGGCGCAGCAGCCCGCGCAGGTCGATTACGGTGTCCGAGTCGCTTTCCATGTCGGTCGAGGTGACCCATTTGCGCAGCGCGCGTTCCTGTTCGCCGGCCAGTGTTGCGAGTTCGGATGCGGCGCCGCCGATTTCGTGGCCGCGCTTGGCGACCAGCGCGAGCACCTGGATGACACCGTCATGGACTTGGCGGGACAACCGTTCGCGTTCTTCCACCGCCGCCGAGAGGCGGGCCGCGCGCTGTAATTCGTCGTGGGCGCGACGCGCGGTCCGGGCGGCCAGTCCGACGGCCAGACCGACCGCCAACTCGACAATGACGGTGGCGTTGCGGCCCAGGTTGACGCTGACATAGCCCTTGACGAATTCACTGGTGGCGGTCACCGCAACCCCGGTCAACATGCCCCCGGTCGGACCGAACTGCAACGCGGCAGAGATAGTGGCGTTGCTGGCCCATAACGTCGTCGGCCACGTCTGATTGTTGTGCGCCCACTGCCCGGTCGCTACCACCTCGGTGGACAGCATGAGCAGCACGACGACGACGAGTTCGGCGACCACCCACGCCGGGCGCCGGCCGAACCCGTGCAGGTAGGCGACCGCGCAGGCGACACTCCAGCCGATCAGCACCGCGAACAGGGTCCAACCCCACCCCGGGTGGCGCAGATCGGAGTTGACCGCGATCTGGAAGCCCAGCGCATACAGGCAACCCAGGAGCCGGAACAGCTGAGCTGCCCGCCAGAGCGGAGCCGTCGGGTCGGGACCGGGGGCGGTCACCGACTTGACCTGAATGAGTCTGGGTAAGTCACTGCTCGCGTCGGCGCTCGGCGACGATTACGTGAAGTAGTCCCACGATTTGCTGTTGGCCGGCGGCCGCGGCGTCGAACTTGCCGCGCATCTCGGTGAACCCGCGGTCGACGTGGTCGCGCAGCGTGTTGAACTCCTGCCGGAGATCGACGAAGTCCTGCCGCATTGCGTTGAAACTGCCCGCCACCGCATGCCGGAACTCCCGGACCTCGCCTTCCAGAGCGGCGACACGCGGCTCGATGCCTTCGGCCTCCATGGCAGCTGAGTCTATCGGTGATCAGAAGGCCCACAACTCACGGCGGTGGCTAGCCTCGGAACCATGACTGATCTGGTGGAGCGGGTGCGTGAGGTGCTGCCGTCGGTGCGGCGCGACCTGGAGGATCTGGTGCGGATCGAGTCGGTGTGGGCCGACCCGGCGCGCCGCGACGAAGTCCGCCGGAGCGCGCAGGTAACAGCAGACCTGTTGTCGCAGGCCGGTTTCGACGATGTGCGCATCGTCAGCGAGGGTGGCGCCCCAGCCGTCATCGCGCACCATCCGGCGCCGCCGGGGGCGCCGACCGTGCTGCTGTACGCCCATCACGACGTGCAACCCGAAGGCGACCGCGGGCAATGGCTGTCGCAGCCGTTCGAGCCGACCGAGCGGGACGGGCGACTGTACGGCCGTGGCACCGCCGACGACAAGGCCGGAATAGCAACACATTTGGCGGCCTTTCGGGCGCACGGCGGTCAGCCGCCGGTGGGTGTGACGGTCTTCGTGGAGGGCGAGGAGGAGTCCGGATCTCCGTCCCTGGGCAGGTTGCTGGCCGCCCACCGCGACGCCCTGGCCGCCGACGTGATCGTGATCGCCGACTCGGACAACTGGAGCACTGAGGTGCCGGCGCTGACGATTTCGCTGCGGGGCATGGCCGACTGCGTGGTGGAGGTCGCCACGTTGGATCACGGGCTGCACTCCGGGCTGTGGGGCGGCGTGATCCCCGACGCGCTGAGCGTACTGGTGCGACTGCTGGCCAGCCTGCACGACGACGACGGCAACGTGGCGGTAAAGGGTCTGCATGAACTGGACACCGAAGGGTTGAATTACCCGGACTATCCGCCCGGACGCGCACGCAGGGACTCCGGTCTGCTGGACGGGGTGAGCGAGATCGGTTCGGGTTCGGTGCCGCAACGACTGTGGGCCAAGCCGGCGATCACCGTGATCGGCATCGACACCACATCCGTTGCGGCAGCGTCGAATACGCTGATTCCGCGGGCCCGCGCCAAGATCAGCATTCGGGTGGCACCCGGCGGCGACGCGGTGCAGCACCTGGACGCCGTGGAAGCCCACCTGCGCGCGCACACGCCGTGGGGTGCCCAGGTCGACGTCGTGCGCGGCGAGATCGGCCAGCCCTACGCGATCGACGCCGACGGTCCGGTCTACGACGCCGCGCGAGCGGCATTCCGGCAAGCGTGGGGTGTCGACGCCGTCGACATGGGCATGGGCGGGTCGATCCCCTTCATCGCCGAGTTCGCCGAGGCGTTCCCGCAGGCCAAGATCCTGGTCACCGGGGTGGAGGATCCCGGCACCCAGGCGCACAGCATCAACGAAAGCCTGCACCTGGGGGTGCTGGAGCGTGCGGCGATCGCCGAGGCGCTGTTGCTGGCGAATCTTGCGCACACTCAGGCGGCAGCGGCCAACGATCGCGCGTAGTTCACCGCCTGGTGAGCGTTCATCACCGAGTGCGGGCCCGTCACCGGAATCAACGTGGAGTGGTAGAAGCCGTTGCCTTGCACGGTGACCTGAACGAATCCGCCGAGCCTGCGTTCCTTCATCAGCAGAAAGAGCAAGCCCAGCAGGCAAAACCACACGAACACCACCGCGAGAACGACACCAACGGTTGAGATGCTCTCCTCGTAGCGCGACATGTCTGTCACTGTCCACACCGAGCCGCGGATCGGGTGCGGCCCACTCGGCGTCGACACCCAGTGCTCGGAGACTGAGATGTCACCGATCGTCGTGAGCCACGGCTCCGGTCCGACGCTGTGATAGCCGGCTATTTCCCCCACGGGGTCGAGTGTATTAAACCGACAGATCGCGCCGTAGCTTCGCGACGTGTCCGGTCGCTTTCACGTTGTACTGCGCGACCTCGATCTTGCCCTTCTCGTCGACGACGAAGGTGGACCGGATCACGCCGGTGACCGTCTTGCCGTACATCTTCTTCTCACCGAACGCGCCGTAGGCGGTCAGCACCTTGCGATCGGGGTCGGACAGCAACGGGAACGTCAACTTCTCGGCGTCGCGGAACTTCGCCAGCTTCTCCGGTTTGTCGGGGGAGATGCCGACGACGTCGATCCCGGCCCCGTCCAATTCAGACAGACTGTCGCGGAAGTCGCAGGCCTGTTTGGTGCAGCCGGGCGTGGACGCGGCCGGGTAGAAGTACACGACGACGCGACGACCCTTGAAGTCCGCCAAGGACACCTTGTTGCCGTCAGCGTCGGGCAGGCTGAACGCGGGCGCTTTGTCACCGGGAGCCAGGCGGGCGGTCTCAGTCACGTGCGGAGTCCTTTCGGTTCACCGGTGCGTCGGGGTTTGCCTCAGCTGCTCTAGGGTAGTTCGTCAGTGCACCAGCCTGACTTGGAGGACAGACACGTGGCGGACCGCGATCCCGACACCATCAAGCAGGAGATCGATGTGGCCCGCGAGCAGCTCGCGGCGACCGTCGACTCGCTTGCCGAGCGTGCCAATCCCCGCCGTCTGGCCGACGACGTCAAGGCCAAGGTGATTGAGTTCCTGAACAAGCCGATCGTGACGGTGTCGCTGACCGGGGCAGGTGTCGTCGCCGTCATCGTGGTGATCCACAAGATCAGGAACCGCTGACCCCGCGCGCCTCCCGCCAAGTGGGACGCCAGCCGCGCACTCGACGCCGGAACTTCACCGACGCGCTACGAAGTAACCCGAAATCCGCGCCTTCAGCCGACGTGACGGCGACAGCGGCGCGGCCGCGCGCATGATCTTGTTGCCCACTCCCGGCATCACCATGACCCGACCGGCCCGCATCGCGTCGTACCCGGCCCGGGCCGTCGGCGCGGCGTCCATGATGAACCGATCCAGGCGCGACCAGTCCCCGACACCGGCGGTGCGCCCGAACTCGGTGCGGGTCGGACCCGCCGCCAGGTGCGTGCAGGTGACGCCGGTGCCGTGCAGGTCGGCAGCCACCGCCTCGGAGAAGCTGCGCACATAGGCCTTGCTGGCGGCATAGCCCGCCTCGAGCCCATGCGGAATGACGTAGGCGGCGATCGAGCTGACGTTGAGGATGGCTCCGCGCCCCGCTTTCACCATCCGCGCGGCATACAACGTGGTCAGGTCGGTCAACGTCACCACGTCCAGCCGAATCATCTTCGATATCGCCGCCGGATCGCACTCCTGGATCTTCAGACCCAAGATCCCGACACCGGCATTGTTGACCAGGTACTCGACGTCGACACCGAGTTCGTCGACGCGCGCGACGAGCTCTGCCCCGGCACCCGCCCGGGACAAGTCCATCGATATCTCGTCGACGCGGACACCATGGCGGGACCGCAGTTCGTCGGCCAATTCAGCCAGTTGTGCCGCGCTGCGCTCGCTGGACACCACGACCACGTCGATCCCGTCAGCCGCGAACAAACCCGCGAATTCGCGGCCCAAACCCGTCGAGGCGCCGGTGACCAGAGCCGTCGTCATGCCTTCAGGCCCGTGCCACTGGTGACGTGCACCGGGAGATCATCGACCCACGGCTGGGTGGTGACCATGTCGTCGACCTCGATGTAGCCGCGCTCGAATTCGCCCGTCGCGGCGTCAACGAGGCGGTACTCCTGACGCTGGATGTGGATGGGCTGGGCGTCGATGATCACCACCCGAACCTCGCCGGGCTCGAATCCGCAACGCTCCTGGAGCGCCTCGATGAGGCATTCGTTGTGCATGTGCCCGTCGCCGAAGTTCCAGCCGACCGCCACCGCACACAGCGTCTCGCCTTCGCACAGGTTGTAGTCGTCCTCGTCGTACCCGGCCAGCGCGCGGTGCACCAGCGTGAACAACGCACGCCCGTGCGTGTTCATGCCACGGAACGCGTATGCCAGGTGCAGGGGGACCAGGGTGGCGTCTTTGCTCTTGTACAGCCGCTCGAGCTGCAAGTGCTGCATCGGCCCGAGCGCGCGGGCGCCGAGGCGGATCTTCTCGTCGGCGGACGGCTTCGCGCACCACAGCGTGGTGTCCCAGTTGCCGGCGTAGTACCGCATCCCGGGCAGAAAAGAAATCTTGCGCGGGAACAGGTTTCCGAGGATGACGGTGGCGACCATGACGGCGAACAACGCGGCCACCGGCAGCGGGTTACCGACACTGGACAGCCCGAGCGGCGCGTGCGCGACGAACAGCCACAGCACCCCGACGATCATGAAGACGTTCCATTCCAACGGCACCCCCATCGGGAACGCCAGCAGGATGTTCAAGTGGAACACGATCATCACGAGCGCGGCGATGGTCGTCGGCCACCCGCCGTGCGAGAAGAACAGCACCAGCGGCACCAGTCCTTCGATGGCAGTGGAGAAATGAGCGATGAAGCCCGAGACCGCACCCGGGCGCAGATCATCCGGGTAGCGCTTGAACAACGACGTCTTGAGAATCCCAGACGGGATGAACGGGTTGTTGGCCAGCATCGTCGAGATCACGAACGGAAAGTGCCGGGTGATCTTCGACGTCGCCGCACCCATCCAGATCACGACGAAGACCAGCTTGGCTGCGACCACGATGTCGGCACCGGTGAACAGAAAGGCCAGCGCCAGTGGTGCATACACCTCGGCGCGGGCGGCCAAGAAGATCACTTTGTCCCGCACGCTGAGCGCAGCCAGCACGGACAGGATCGCGACCGTCTGCCACGGTGACAGCACGCCGATCTGCGTGCCCAACGCCGGAATAGGCCCGGCCCCGTCGGACACCAGTGCGAGGAGGAGCAACGTGATCAGCGCGCCGTAAAGCAGCGCGTCGAGCGGGCTTCGATTGTGGCCCTTGGTCAGTGGAACCCGGCCGGGCCAGGGTGGTAGCCGGATCGTGCCGGGCCGTAGCCAGTACAGGATCGAACCGATCGGCGGGAAATACCGCCCGGCCAGCGGGCCGAAACAGCAACCCAGTCCGACGACTTCGAAGAGCATCGTGAACAGCACGGCTTTCTGGAACACGATCGGCTCGGTCCACCACGCGGTGAGATCGGTGAAGCCACCGATGCCATCGGTGGTCCAGGCGAACACCCAGATGCCCAGGATGTACAGCACGATCTTCACTCCGTACATCACGTGCATCACCAGCGGAGTGCCGAAGCCGTTCTCCGCGATGTGCCGCATCATCGGCACGACCCGCTCCGATCGCGTCCGCCGGCTCCACTCCGGAACGTCGACGACGGGCAGGTTCGGCTGGATGAACCCCATTGCGGCTCCTTCGACGGCATGCTGTGTGATGAAAAAGTACCTGCGGCCGGCGCGGCGCGACAGACCCGCGTCGGACTCGACGGGGTCGGTTCACGCTTCGTTGCGATCAGCGCGATCCCATCTTGCGGCTCCAGGCGGCCGACGGTACGGGCAATTGCGTCAGCGTGCGGTCCGGAGCAAGCCAAACATGTTGTAGGTCAACACAGTTCGCACCGTTCGACAAGTGTCGCCGAGTGCGGCGGCGGCACAACCGCGACGGAGCCTGGGAGTCGCTTCGGGTTACGCGCACACCGCAACGCGTGGACAAGTCGCAGGATCCAGTGGCAGCGTGCTGCCTGTGCCGTGTCCCTCGGGACGGCGCCACCGTCGAAAGGAACGAACGTGGGAACTGCCGCTGTGCGAATAGTCGGTGGCCACAAGCACTTTGACGCCGACAGCCACGCGCTGGCCGACGTCGACCTGACCATCGACGACGGCGACTTCCTGGCCATCCTGGGACGCAGTGGCAGTGGGAAATCCACCCTGCTGCGGGTGATCGCCGGCCTGGAGCAACTCACGTCGGGAACGGTCCAATGGGCTGACGGCGGTTCGGCGCGACCGCACAGCGGCGTGGTGTTCCAGCAGCCGCTGCTGCTACCGTGGCTGACCGCCGGGGAGAACGTACTGCTGGCCGGGCGGTTCGCCGCGCAGAAAGCGACGTTCCAACGGGACTACGCGCAAGAGCTGCTGCGCCGATTCGATCTGGACCGGGTCGCCGACCGCTACCCCGACCAGCTTTCCGGTGGGCAGGCGCAGCGCGTCGCCATCATCCGCGCGGTCGCTACCCGGCCACGGCTACTGCTGCTGGACGAACCGTTCAGCGCGCTCGACCCCGCCATCCGCGCCGATCTGCAGCGCTGGCTGAGCAATCTCGCCGCTGAACTCGGCGTCACCGTCGTCCTGGTCACCCACGACGTCGACGAGGCCCTGCTGCTGGCCAGCCGCGTGGTGCTGCTTGGTCCCGACGGGCGGATCCGGCGGGAATGGCAGCCCGGCAGCCAGCCGCTCCGCGAGGAGATCCTCGACCACTATCGCCTGGTCGAGCGGTGACGGACGGCCTGATCTCGCGGCGGTCCCTGCTGACCGGCGCGGCGGCCCTGGCCGCAGTGGGAGGCGTGGCAGGGGTGGCTGATCTGGCGCACGCCGCCAGCATCGACCGCACCAACACCAGTGGGCAACTACGGATCGGATATCTGCCCATCACCGACGCGGCGCCGCTGCTGATCGCGCACGCGGCCGGCCTCTATCAGCCGGGTGTGGTGAGCGCGGCCAAGCCGGTGCTGTTCCGCAGCTGGGCATCGCTTGCCGAGGCCTTCGTCACTCGCCAGGTCGACGCGGTGCACATGCTGATGCCGACCGCGATTCAGCTGCGCTTCCTGCTGCGCAGTCCGGTGCGGATACTGAGCTGGAACCACACCAACGGTTCGGCCCTCACCGTGGCGCCCGACATCACCGACCTGGGCCAGTTGGCGGGAACGCAAGTGGCGATACCGTTTTGGTGGTCAATCCACAACATCATCCTGCAGCAGTTGCTGCGCGCCCACGACCTGGTGCCGGTGGTGCGCCGCAGCGCCTCGCGCAGCGCGCGGACCGTTGAACTGATCGTGATGAGCCCGTCGGACATGGTGCCGGCCTTGGCCAACCGGTCGATCAGTGGCTACGTGGTGGCCGACCCGTTCAACGCTATGGCCCAGGTGCGCAAGATCGGTCGCATCCATACCTTCCTCGGCGACGTGTGGCGTGACCATGCCTGCTGCGTGGTGCTGGCCCACGAGGACCTGATCGAGCACCGGCCGCAGGCAGCCGCGTCGCTGGTCGACTCGATTGTGGTTGCGCAGCAACACATCAATGCCGACCGAGCCGCGGCGGCCGCCGCCTTGTCCAAGGGCGCGTATCTGCCGCAGCCGCTCCCGGCGATCAAGACCGCGCTCAGCTATCGCCCGCAGGATTATCGGATCGCTCATCCTGACTGGCAGCCGCAGCGGTTGGGCTATCAGCCTTTTCCGTTTCCCAGCTTCACTCGCCGCCTCGTGGAGGCCATGCACGACACCGTCGTGGACGGTGACCGGCGGTTTCTAGAGCGGCTGGATCCCGGGGCCGTGCACGCCGATCTGGTGGACGACACCTTCGTACGCTCCGCGTTGAGCGCACACGGAGGTCCCGAAAGTTTCGGTATCCCTACTGATTTGACCCGAACGGAACAGGTACAGCCGCGATGACTTCGGACACCACGACCATTAAGCCCGAAGATTCCACGGCCGGCGCGCTGGCTCAGCGTTGGTGGCCACCGGTGCTGGCCATCGGCACGGCTGTCGCGGTGTGGTGGTTGGCGACCGGGGTCCTGGCCCCGGCCCAGTCACTGTTGCGGGAGACGACGCCGCTGCGTGTGGTCAAGTCGCTGGCCGACCTGCACCACCGCGGAGTCCTGCTGCCCGACACCGGTGTCAGCCTGTGGCGCTTGCTGGTTGGGCTGCTGGTCGGTGCGGTCATCGGCATCCCCGCCGGGTTGCTGATCGGGTTGAATGACACCGCCGATCGGGCCACCCGCCCGGTGGTGCAGTTCCTGCGCATGATCTCGCCGCTGTCGTGGGCACCGATCTCGGTGGCACTCTTCGGCATCGGCAACGAACCGGTGATCTTTCTGATCGCCGCGGCGTCGGTGTGGCCGATCCTGATCAACACCGCCGCCGGCGTGCATGCCATCGACCCCGGTTACCTACAGGTGGCAAAGTCGTTCGGGGCCACCCGGGTCGAACAACTCACCGTGGTGGTGCTGCCCGCGATCCGCGGTCACCTGCAGACCGGTCTGCGCGTCGCACTGGGCATCGCCTGGGTGGTGCTGGTGCCCGCCGAGATGCTCGGGGTGCGTTCGGGTTTGGGCTATCAGATCCTCAACGCACGCGACCAGCTGGCGTACGGGCAGGTGGTCGCGGTGATCGTGGTGATCGGATTGATCGGTTACGTGCTGGATCTGGTTGCGCGCCGGCTGCTTTCGGGATCGCGGTCAGGTTAGGACGGCTAGGCCGCGCGCGACCACGCCAGCGGATTCAGTTCGCGGAACGGGTCGTCCGCGCGGATGGCCAGCAGGTCGGCCAGGATTTTCTCCAACGCGTGCCTGGTTTGCTCTCGGACCGTGGCCACCCAGCTCTCCGGCGATTCGCCCTCGGGTTTCGTGGTGACGATCGGTTCGCCGAAGCGCAGATACATCCGCTGCGGGCGGGGAATGAAGGTGGGCCCGATGCCTCGCATCAGCGGCACGGCCATGTCGCTTCCGCCGCCGAACCGGGCGCTGAGGGTGCTACTGAGTCGACCGAGCGTGCTGTCGCGGGTGATCAGGCTCTTGTAGACGTCGTCACCCCCGACCAAGCCGACGGGGACGATCGGATAGTCGTTCTCCACGGCGACCCGGGCGAACCCGGAACGACCGTGCCAGCTCAGCTGGTATTCCTCGCCTTTGAACTTTGCGATTTCGCGCCCGCCGCCCGGGAAGACCAGGACGGTCTCGTTGTGGCGCATCAGTTCCCGCGCCGTCTCGGGTGCACCGATGACCCCGCCGTAGGCGGTCATCACGTCGTGGCCGAAACCGGGCTGCTGAGCGAAGCGTCGATCGGCCAGCGGGCGGACCCGGGTGCCGACGGCCCGCCGCACGAAGTGCGGGATGAGCAGCACTTCGCCGCCGATGAACTGAGTGTGATTGCCTACCAACAGAAATCGGCCGTCGGCGGGGAGGGTGTCCAAACCGTCCACGAAAGGACGCCACAGGTCGATCAACGGGGCAATGCCGTCTTGCAGTTTGTCGAGCGCGTTGCGCAGCGTCTGCACGCGGGGCGGGTGGGTCATCACGGCGTCGAGGTCGATCGGCTGCTTCGCGAGCTGGTCGATCCGAGAAGGGAAAGGAGGGGCCATGCATGGCAGCATAACAAACGAACTAGTTCGTATGGGGTATGATCTGACCGTGCGGACCACCGACGAGCTTCGCGACTCGATCCTGAGCGCCGCGCGGTCCGAGTTCGCCAACTACGGTCTGGCCGGCGCCCGCATCGACCGCATCGCCCGCGTCGCCGAGGCCAGCAAAGAACGGCTCTACGCCCACTTCAAGGACAAAGAGACGCTGTTTCGCAGCGTGGTCGCCGCTGACGGGGCCGAGTTCTTCGCCTCGGTCGCCCTGCGCCCGGACGCGGTGCCGGAGTTCGTGGGGGACATCTACGACCTCGCCCGGCGGCGTCCCGAGCATCTGCGCATGCTCACCTGGGCACAGTTGGAAGGACTTGCTCTGAACCCGCCCCCGGCCGAGGAATGGGATTCAGTCCCCGCCCGCGACATCCGCGCTATCGAGGCCGCGCAGGCGGCCGGCCACGTCGACCCGTCCTGGCAGCCGATGGAGTTGCTCGTGCTGTTGTTCGGCGTGGGATTGGCGTGGGCGCAGTCGCCGCACCCGGACGCGCGGTCCGACGATCCCGAAGTCGTCGCCGCTCGGCGTGCCGGTTTGATCGAGGCGGCCCGGCGCATCGTGGCGCCTGTCTGACGCGGTCATCAGCAAATTCCCTGTTTTTTGCCGATTTCGGCGCGGGCGGCCCCCGCGTGTCGTAATCTCGCCAACCGACACAGGGAGGGTGTTTCGAGATGAAGATACGCATTCTCGCGGCCGTAGTGGTCGCCATTGCTACGGGACTGAGCGTCGGGGTGACCATTGCGCCTGTCGCACAGGCTGATCCGCCGTACGCCAACTGCAAGGCCGCTGCCAAAGACGGCCGGTACAACATAACGAAGGATGACCCCGCGTACAGTTCGAAGCTGGACCGCGACGGAGACGGTATCGCCTGCGAGTCCTAGTTCGTGGCATGCGCCGGCTGTCTTCGCATAGCCGGTAGTTAGTTTCGCAACGTCGACTTCGAGTAATCTGCGGCACGGCTCGTACCGTAAAGCTGTGATTGTGTCGTCAGCCGTGAGCGCGGTTCGGCTGTTGGGCAGCAGGCTGTTCGCCATGGTGACCGGACCGGAGAGCCCATCCGCTGGGCTTTGACGCCGGGGACCCCCGAGGCCCTTCGCCACGACGACAGCAGCGCCACCGCCAGCAGCATCTCGGCGATATCACCCCAGTAGTACATCAGCGTCCCGGCGTCGCGCAGCTCGTCGGGCGGGATAGGCGCGGAAACGAAGAACCCGCCGTACAGCAGCTGGGAGATCACCGAATGCCCTGCCACCGCGACCCCGAGGATGACGATGCGACTGCGTACCGACGGGCGGTCCGGCCCCGGATCGGGACCGACGATCAGCCACGCGAACAGATACCCGCCGAGGAAGAAATGCAGGTGAACCAACTGGTGCACAAGGGTATTGGAGCTCGCCACGGTGAACAGCGGAGTGAAGTACAACAGGACGAGGCCGCCGAGGTTTGCAGTCAGCACCACAGCGGGGTGGGAGACGGTCCGCGCGGGTGCGGAGCGCAGCGCATGGACGAGGAGTCGGCCGTAGCGCGGGGTGACCGATCGAAGGATGAGCGTGACGGGTGCCGCCAGCACCAGCGCCGTCGGCGCGAACATACCGATCAGCAAGTGTCCGAGCATGTGGTGACCGAATCCGGTGGTGGCCGCGGACTCGACGCCGAGAATCAGCAGGCCCGTGCCGAGGAGAAAACTGCACGTCCGCCACGGGTTCCGGCCGCGCGGCTCCCGGCTTCGTGCCAGTGCAAGCGCGACATAGCCGACGGCTACCGCGAAGGCGATGCCAGCCGCTAGAGCGGTGCCGCCTTCGTGGCTGACAGGTCCGTGGGCGAGGAGCGTCACGTCGTGTCCGAGGCCGTCGGAGTGCTGCGTTGGAGCAGCCAACCGCCGAGCACGAGCAGCGCACCCAACACCAGAAACCCGATGTCCCACAACGCTTGATGGGCACCGCTGCGGACGTGGTGGATGGCCAGGATTTGATGGTCTATCGTCCCCTCGACCAGGTTGAACAGCCCCCAGCCGACCAGCACCCAACCCCACAGGGGGCGAGCCGTCCACACCCGCTGCCTGGTTCGGGTCAACCGTGAGTACAGCAGCGCCAGCCCGATGAGCACTGCGAGCCAGGTGAAGGTGTGAAAGAGGCCGTCCCACAAGGTGTTTACCTTCAGGCCGTGCACGGTGTCGGCGGGATAGGAAGCGATGTTGATGCGCGCGGTGTCAGCGCTGGTGAGCATGTGGTGCCACTGCAGCAGTTGGTGGAGCAGGATGCCGTCGACGAACCCGCCCAAGCCGACACCGAGAACGATGCCCGGCAGCCTCAGCGTGGCGCTGTCCATACCGCGGGAGGTACCCGTTTGCCTACGGCATACACCGAGATCCGGCTCTGCACCGAATCCGCAGGGCGAATACTTTGTATGTGCAACTGTTAATCCGAAACTTTCGAACGAATTTTCGGCGGTTTAAAGTGCTCCGGCCCTGGTATTCGGTGCGTATGAGTCGCAACGACGCCAGTCCGCCAGTTGTCCCCGGTGAAAGCTCGGACCGGCAAGTCATCGACCTCGAACTCGAACGGATTTACCGCCAGTTGCGGCAAGGGGTTTATCAGGACACCTCCGAGCGCCTTTGTCGGGAGGCAAGAGACACGTGCGGACGAGCCGCTGATGCTCGCGCCCGGTCCAGGCGCATCCGGCAACTCACGTTGCTGCCTCCGTCGGATACACCTCCCCCTTCACTCGGATGAAGGGGAAGGGCAAAACGACTTGAAGTGCGCCGTCAGGGTTTCGAACCCCGGACCCGCTGATTAAGAGTCAGCTGCTCTACCAACTGAGCTAACGGCGCGTGCACGGCCAGAGACCGGCTATCGACAATAACAGGCATTGCGTCGCGGAGGGAAATCCCTCACAGTGAGCTGCAGCACGGAAAGCCGCAATCGGCCGGACTGACTCGGTGGGTGGGGAGAAGGCACTACAATACTAGAAACAATCCTGGTCAGCGGTGACCGTTGTAGGTGAACAAAATGGGGAAGGTCACTTGATGACGCCTTTGCGCAGACGTCGATCGTGGCTGGCTGTGGCCATGGTCCTAGTTGCTGTGTTCGGTGTCGCCTGTAGCAGTGGCGGCAAGGCGCCGGCAGCCCCCAAGGTCATCGAAAACAAGGGCACGCCGTTTGCCGACCTGTTGGTCCCGAAATTGACCGCCTCGGTCACCGACGGCGCCGTCGGGGTGACCGTGGACGCGCCGGTGACGGTGAGCGTCGCCGACGGCGTGCTGGGGTCGGTGACCCTGTCCAACGACAGCGGTCGGCAGATCGCCGGTCAGCTCAGCCCCGACGGGCTGCACTGGCAGTCCACCGAACAACTCGGTTACAACCGCCGCTACACACTGAACGCGAAGGCGCTGGGACTCGGCGGCGCCGCGAACCGGCAGATGACCTTCCAGACCAGTTCACCGGCGCACCTGACCATGCCCTACGTCGTGCCGAGCGACGGCGAGACCGTCGGCGTCGGGCAGCCGGTGGCCATCCGGTTCGACGAGAACATCGCCGACCGTGCCGCCGCCGAAAAGGCCATCAAGATCACCACCAATCCGCCGGTCGAGGGTGCGTTCTATTGGCTGAACCGGCGCGAAGTCCGTTGGCGTCCAGAGCATTACTGGAAGCCCGGCACCACCGTCGACGTGGCGGTCAACACCTACGGCGTCGACCTCGGCGAAGGCATGTTCGGCGAGGACAACGTCAAGATGCACTTCACCATCGGGGACGAGTTCATCGCCACGGTCGACGACAACACCAAGATCATCACGGTGCGGATCAATGGTGAGGTCGTCAAGACCATGCCTACGTCCATGGGCAAGGACAGCACGCCGACGAACAACGGCATCTACACCGTCGGCGCCCGGTTCAAGCACATCATCATGGATTCGTCGACGTACGGCGTTCCGGTCAACTCGCCCAACGGGTATCGCACCGACGTCGACTGGGCCACACAGATTTCCTACAGCGGAATCTTCGTGCACTCCGCGCCGTGGTCGGTGGGCGCCCAGGGTCACTCGAACACCAGCCACGGTTGTCTGAACGTGAGCCCGAGCAACGCGGTGTGGTTCTACGACCACAGCAAGCGCGGCGACATCGTCGAGATCGTCAACACCGTCGGCAGCATCCTGCCCGGTACCGACGGCCTCGGCGACTGGAACATTCCGTGGGAGCAGTGGCGGGCCGGCAACGCCAACGCCAGCTAGGTGATCGCGGGCCCGACTCAGACGTGCAGCACGCCGCCCAGTGCTGACAGCGGGATGTGCGCCTCGACTGTGCCGCCGTCCATAAACCACTGCGGCATCCCCGGCGAGTAATTCACGGGTTCGTCGTGCCCGACCGGGTAGTCGGGCATGTACAGGATCAGTTCGTCGGGGGTCAGCGCCCACGCGCGGTAGGCGCCGGAGTAGACCTTGTCGGGCGTCCACCGGTCGACGGTGAACGGGTAAGTCCCCGGATCATGCGGTGGCGCAGCCTGATTCAGCGCAGCTTCGATGAACGGCTGGGCCGGACCCGCAATCGCGCCCAGTGAACCGCCGGCCAGGTCCGACAACTGCACCCGTTGGCCGCGCGCCATGTCGAAGGTGAAGGTGCGGTAGGCGTTGTTGGGTTTGGGCCCGTCGGCGTGATAATCCTCGTGGAAGACCGCGCTGAGCAGGTCGCTGTGTTGGAAGACCTGGTAGTTCTCCTCGCCGTAGCTGTCCGCCGCCATCAGCGTGTTGGCTTTTCGCCAATTGGCGACCAGGGTGCGTAAATAGTCGCGGATCACCGGGCCGGTCGTGGGGTTGTCGACGAGTTCGGCCGGTACCGCAACTTTGATGTCGCGCACGGCGTTTCGTTCGGATGTTACCGCGGTGTGGCAGTACTGGCCGTCCCAGCCGCCACCGAGCTCGCCGCAGAACGACTCGGCCGACGCCCCCGCGGTCGCGGGGCGCGGGACAGCGGACATGGCCACCAGCAGTATCGATATCGCTACTGTCCTTCTGAACACAGGTGGCTCCGATTCGGTTAGAGCAACTGGACTTTGGCGGCCCGCCAGCGACCGTCCACCTTTTCCATCGTCATCTTGATCCGGCTCCGGTCGATGCGCGGGTCGGGCACGGCCATGTTGGCCACGGTTTGATCGATGAAGACCAGCACCACAACCCTCTCGGCCGATTGGGAGGCGATCGCGGAGTCCACCACCACACCGTGCGCAGTGGCCTTGTTGTCGATCAGCAACTGTCGGAGCTGCACGCTGGACTGGGTGTACATGTCCTTGAACTCACCGGTCGCGCCGTCGAGCACTTGCCGGAAGTTTTCGTCCACGTTGTTGGAGTCGATGCTGGTCAGTACCCCGGCGTACTTGATCGCGGCTTCCCGGGCCTCCTGAGCGGCCACCTGCACCTGATGTTGTTGCCAGAGCTGCCAGCCCAGGAAGCCTGAAACCGCAAGGGAGATAGCCAATAACAGCGGCATGATGCTGCGACGCAGGTAGGCGCGCCATGGTCGCTTGGTGCGTTTGGCCTTCTCGCCCTTCCCTTTCAGCAGCGGCCCGTCGTCTTCGTCGGAGTCTTCTGCGTCGGTGTCCTCGTCCTCGACGTCGGTCTCGTCGGTGTCCCGGGCGTCCGGATCGGCGAGGTCCTCACCCGCGTCGGGGGTGTCTTCGACGTCGTCGAGTTCTTCCGTTGCGCCGACAGGTTTCTTGAGGTCGACGCCTTCCTCGGTTGTCGCGGTCATGATGTTCTCCTCGGGTTGTGTGTGTCGGGCCTAGTGCGGCGGTTCGATCGGCAGGGTCGGGCCACCGTAGGGGGTGGGAATCGTGTAGCGGCCCCGCGGGGTCGGGTCGGTCCTTCGGCCCAGATCCGCGCCCGGGGGCGGGCCGGCGGTGTCGTCGCCGGCCGGACGCGGTGCGTTCTTCGCGGCCCGGATCCCGACGCCCGGATCGTCGTCCCGGCAGTAGGTGTACATGAACGGTTCGTAATAGTCTGCGGCAGAAGGCGGATAGGCCGGCGTGCCGTAATTGCACGCGTAACGGGGGTACAGCTCGGCCGTCGCGAACACGCCGTGATCGTGGAAGGCGCTCGCCACCGCGTCCAGCACCGACCCCCGGTAGTCGGGGAACAGCGCATTGAGTGCGGGCACTCGCAGATACAGCAGTTGGGAGGCGGTGGCCAGGCTACCCAGCAACTGCACCATGGTCTCGGAGTTGTCGGTGAACAAGTTGTCGATCGCCGCCAACGTCTGCGGTGACCGATCAACCAGGCGCCGATACCCCGCCTGCATTCTGGCCACGCCTGCCAGCGTCCGATTGAGGTCGACGGTGGCTGCGGCCAATCCGGCGTTCTTGTCGGCTGCCAGCGTCAGCACCACCCGGCTGTTCTTGAGGACGCTGACCGTTTCGGGCAGCACCGAATCGAGTGTGGACAGCAGGAACGTCCCGCCGTCCACGATGGCAGCCAGCTTGCCGGGGCCCTCCTTGCTCATGCTGAGTTCGCGCTTGATCAGTTCGATCTTGTGCGGGTCGGCCTGGGCCAGCAGGCCGTCGGCGTCGCCGAGCAACTGCGCCAGGCTGACCGGAACGGTCGTGTGGTCGAGCCCGATCATGCTGCCGTCGTGCAGGTACGGGCCGGCGTCGGATTCGGCTTGGAAGTCGATGAATTGCTCTCCGGCGGGGGACAGCGCCGACACGTGCGCCACGGCCGACGCGGGCACCTTCACCGTGCCGTCGATGCTGGCGATGGCGTTGACGCCGCGGTCGGTGAGTTGCAGGGAATCGACCCGACCGATCCGCACCCCACGCATCGACACGTCCTGATTGGGCAGCAGTCCACCGGATTCGGTCAGCTGCAACGTAATTCGGTAGGACGACGCGAAAGGCTTCACCCGCAGCGCGCCGATCAGCAGATAGGTGGTCGCGACGACCAGGATGAGCGCCAGACCCGCCACCGACAACCAAACCTGTCGGCGGTGTGCGGCCCGTACCGCGCGGACCACGGTGCTCGAGGCCGAGGAGATCACGGCGGTGGTCCCGGAGAGAGCGGACCGGGCGGGGCGGGCAGGATTCCAGCCGGGATGTTCGGGTCCGGTATCACCGGCAGCTGGGGCGCGTCGGGTCCTCGCCCGACAACGCGTTCCTGCAACCGCCACAACGTGTACTTCAGCGTCCCGATGAACTGATTCCAGGTGAACCTGTTGGGTCCGTGCAGTCCGCGATCGCCGGGGAATCCGATGTCGGGTATCGACCCCAGGACCAGTTGGTCGAGGCTGATGTGAACGGAAATCGAGTTCCCGGCAGTGGATTTGATCAATACCGGCAGCAGCCGGTTCAGCGCCAGCAGGCTGGTGTCGGGGCTTACCGCAACGTCGTTGGCGGCCCCGGCGACCGTGTTCAGGTCGCGGATCACACTGCGCCCGCTGGTGTCGGTGCCCCCCAGAGACGGGAACCTGGACAACAGCCGGCTGGTGTCGCCGAGTTGCACCATCATGTTGGAGAGTTCCGTGGTGTTGGCGGACAACGCGTTCATCGCCGGGTTGGCAGCCGTCATCAGCTCGGTCAGCTTCTGATTCTTGGCGTCGAGTTGCTCACTGAGGCTGGACAATTCGGTCAACGCGTCGGAGATCTGCGCGGAGCGTGAATCCATGGTGCCGAGCAACTGGTTGGATTTGCGGATCAGGTCCCCGAACGCGTGTCCCTGATCGCCGGTGGCTCTGCCGAATCCGTTGATGATGTTGGTGAAGTTGCGCACCGCGCCGCCGTTCACCAGGATTGCCGCCGAACTCAGTACCGACTCGACGGTCGCCGCGGCCGCCGTCGACTCCAGGCCGATCGTGTCGCCGTCCTTCAACATCGCTGTGGCCGGGCGGATCTCGGCCGGCGGCCGGACGGAGACGAATACATCGCCGAGTGGGGTCGCGGTGCGCAACTCCGCGGTGCTGCCCGTCGGCAGCAGGACACCCTCACGGATGCGCAGCGTCGTGACCGCGCTGTAGTTGCGCGCGACCATCGATTCGACCTGTCCCACGTCGGCGCCGGCGAGTTTGACCTTGGCGTTCATCGGCAGGTTCAGCGCATTGGAGAACACCGCGGTGAGCAGGTATCCGCCCGACCCCATTCCCGGGGCCGGAAGCGGAAGGCTGGCAAGGCCGTTGGTGGCACATCCGGAAGCGGCGATCGCCACGGCGGCCAGCGCGGCGGCGGTCTTCCCGCGTGCGCCGGTCACTTCTGCCCCATCGCGGCCAGGCCGTCGAGCACATAGGTCAGACCGAAATCGGGTCCGAAGTCCTGTATGGTCCCGGTGCTGCAGCCGAGTTGTCGCAGACCCATCAGGTTGCAAATCTCTTTGGTCATCTGGCTGTCGAAGATCATCCGGTCGGTCAGGAAATGCGCACGCACGGCCCCGTTCTCGCGGTCGATCATGTTGTAGGCGTTGTCGGCCAGCAACGGAGCCACATCCAGCGTTTCGGCCAGGCCACGCCGCTCGTCGACCAGCGTTTTGGCCAGCACGTTGCCGTTGAGCAGGGCTTGACGGAGGGTGGCCCGATGGGCGTTCAGCAGGTCGTTGGCCCGCTGCATCAGTTGGTCGAGCTTCCGGCCGGTGCTCCCCCCGCCGATGTCCTCGTCGGCCAGGATCTGGCTGAGTTGATGGATGGTCGAGGCGAATTCGCGCAGCTTGCCGTCGTTGGTGGCGGCCGCGTTGAACAGCGACGCCAGGTTCTTGACGATCGTGGTGACCTGGGCGCGGGTCTGAGCGCCGTCATCGCTGCTCAACCTTAGAGCCTTGGACAGCTCCTCGAGTGCCCCTTTGATTTTGGTGCCGTTGCCGTTGACGACTTCGGCGCCGCCGTTGATCACGTCGGCGATCGGCCCGCCGCCGTGGCCGTCGCCTTCCAGTGACTTGGTCACCTTGTTCAGGACGGCGAGCACGCGGCTGAACTCGACGGGCGTCTTGGTGCGGGTCAAGCCGATGGTGTCGTGGTTGGCCAGCACCGGACCGCCGCGGTAGGGCGGGGTGAGCTCGATCTGCCGGTCGGTCAGGATGGACGTCGACACCGTCACCGCCTGGACGTCCGCCGGGACGGTGACGTTCCGGTCGACGGTGAACTGGACTTCGACGTAGCCGCCCTTCGGGACGATCTTGGTGACCTTGCCGACCGGCATGCCCAGCACGGCGACCACATTGCCCTCGTATAGTCCAGTGGCGCTGTCGAATTGAGCTGTTACCGTGATCGGCTCCGGCTTGGTGAGGTACCACCATCCGACGCCGACGGTCGCGATCACCGATGCCACGACGGCGACGAGAGCGATGACCCGGCCGGTCATTTGCAGTCCTTGAAATAGGGGATCATCCCGAATTGCTGGGCGCGGCCGCTGATCGCGCACATCCACGAGTCGATGAGTAGGGCGTTGGGGGCGTTGAAGCTGACGGCATTGGCGTCACCGCTGAGGTTGGCGGCCTCGCGCACGAAGATCGGGGTGACCTGCAAGATGTTGCGCAGCAAGTCGTCATGTTGGGCGACCAGCGCGGTGAAGTCACGCGTGTCGTTGAGCAGGGTGTCCACCCCCGCCCGATCGTCGACCACTATCTGGTTCATCATGTCGACGACATTGGTCAGGGATCGCATCATGGCGTGAAAGACCGCCCGACGGGCCACGAACTGCCCCAACAGATCCTGTGCCTGATTGACCACAGTGCCGAGGCTGCCTTGTTGCCGGCGCAAGGTATTGGTGACCTGCTCGGTGCTTCTGAGTAGTTGGCCGAGTTGGTCACGCCGCTGGCCGATGATCGTCGAGAGCGAATCGATGTTGGCCATCGCCTGTGGTACCACCGCGGGCAGTCCCTCGAGTTGCTTGCCCAGCACCGCCAACGACTGCGCGAACCGATCCGAGTCGACCTGCTCGAAAGTGGTTGTCGCGTCGTGCAGTGCGGCTTGCAGATCGTAGGGAACGTCGGTGTGCGCCAGATCGAAGGTGTTGTGGGCCAGAGAACCTGAGCCGTTGGGTTCCAGCGCAAGGTAGCGCGAACCCAGAATGGTGGTGACCCGGATGGAAGCCTTCGAGTCCTTGCCCAGCGCCACGTCGTCTTTGATCTTCAAGCCCGCTTCGACATGGTCGCCGACCAGCTTCATGCTGGTGACCTCGCCAACCGGGATGCCCGCCACCGTGATCGGGTTTCCCGGCCGCAGCGCGGCCGCCTGCAGAAATTCCGCGGTGTAGTGCCGGTAGCCGGCGCCGAGCGCGTGCACCAGAAGCAGTGCGCCGATCAGCGCCGCGACCACCGCGACAGCGATGGACCCCAGCCACGTCTTGCTGTAGGTCTCCAGCGGGCGCCGCCTGGGCGGACCGAGTCGCCGCCGCGCGGTTGGCTCACTCATCGCCGACGTTCCGGCACTTGGGTGTGTGCTTGGCTTTGTTTCCCGGCGTTGCCGCGTTGACGATGATCGGCATGACGTCGTTGAGGCCCGGGAAGAAACCGAACGCGTTCACGTCGCACAGGTAGGCATTCCCGAACGCGCCCTGATTGCCGACGCGGACCAGGCCTTTGAGCAACAACGGAACGTTGTCGCCCAAGAAGGCCAGTTGCGGTTCGATGTCGAGCATGTGCCGGGTGGCACCGGGCCGACGGTCGATGAACTCGCGCAGCGCCGGGTAGTCCTCGTCGGCGATCGTGGACAGGTTCTGCAACATGCGCGACATGGAGCCCATCGAAGCCACCAGCTCCGGGCGTCGCCGGTCGAGGGCGTTCACCACGTCGCGGGTCTGGGTGAGGACACCGTCCAAGCTGGCATTCTGCGCGGCGAGGTTGACCACCACCTTGTTGAGATTGGTGATGACGTCACCGAGTGCCTGGTCTCGCCCGGCGAAAGTCTCGGTGAGCGTTGATGTTTGACTGATCAGGGTGGCGATCGAGGAGGTGTCGCCCTGCAGCGACTCCAGGACGCCCTTGGTGAGGTTGTCGGCGTCGCGCGGGTTCAGCAGACTGAAGAACGGCTCGTAGCCGTTGAGCAGCGCGGTGACGTCGAACGACGGTTCGGTGCGTTCGAGGGGGATGGTGCTGCCCGGCGCGAGTTGTACGCGGCTGTTGCCCTCGGTGCCCAGGGACAGACCGAGATAGCGCTGCCCGACGATGTTCTGGTACGTCACCGAGGCCACGGTGTTGCCGAACAGGTGCTGATCGGTTTGCACCACGAAGGAAACCTTCGCGAGTTTTCCGCTCAACTCGACCTTTTCGACCCGGCCCACCCGCACCCCGGCCATCCGCACGTCGTCACCGTCACGAAGCCCGTACACGTCGGTGAACATCGCCGAATACTGCGCCGTCGTGCCGCCGACGTCGCGGCGCAGGCTCACATACACCATCCAGGTGAGGGCCAGCGCGACGACCATGAACAGGGTGAGGCCGATCAGGGGGCCACGAAACTTCACTTGGCCTCCCCGGTCGGCGGTTGACGAACCACGGACACCGTGGTTCCGCGAGCAACGGGTCCCAACAACAGTTCGGTGGCGGCGGTGGCGGGCCGACCGGTGATCACGCCCAACATCGTTCGCTCGTAGTCACTGCCGACCGGCCCGACGTTGCCACCGAAAGATGACGGCGTCACCGACCCCGGCGCCGGCGGCCCGAGCAGGGGTGGCGGCGCAACCGGGCCATGCGCCGGCGGTGACGGGTCCGGATCGTCCGGATTGGCATCGGTGCGAACCGGTGGTGACGGGGAAATGAAAGGCGGCAGAGCGGGATTGGGGTCGGCCAGGCTCGGATTCGGGTTGATATACGGCGGCCCCACAGCCACCAGGTTGCCGTCCGGTCCGATGACGGTTCCGGGGGGTGGCGCCAGACTCTGGGGCGGATGGTAGTTCTGCGGGAGCAGCACTTCGGGCAGATCAGGCTTGTTGGGAACCAACGGCGCGGTGAAACAGCTGGGTCCCTTCAGTTCTCCGTAGCGCGGACAGTCGGCACGGGTGTAGGCGAAAGTCTGGGTGAACGACAGCCTGGCCCTCATGTTGCCGACGCCCAGCACCGGGTCCCAGACTTCCTGCAGGAATTTTGTGGCCAGGTTGTCCAGCTTGATCACCGCGGGCACGAAGTTGTCCGACTTCAGCGCCAGGATGCCCAGCACCGGCGTCAGGTCGGAAGAAATCCTGATGAGCTGGTCCATGTGATGGTCGAAGGACTGGTGCACGGTGCCCATCGTGGAGTCGGCGCCGGTGAGCAAATTGGTCAATTGCGCGCGTGTTTCGGCGAAGGTCCGCATCGGTTCGACAGCCTCGTGCAGCGCGTCGAGCAGGTCGGGGGCGGTTTCCCCAAGTCCCCGCGCCGCGTCCAGAAGCGCCGACACCGTCGAGGGGCCGGCGTCGGTGCTGACGATCGAATTGAGTTGGTCGAGAGCGCGATTCAACTGTGTTCCGCTGTTGAGCAGGGCGACTCTGCGGTTATCGGTCGCGGCCCCCAGCGCCGCGAGGATGCCCACAGATCTGTCGTCGCGGCCGCGCCCAGCCGCGGCCAGCAGGTCGCGCAACTTGCTGACGGTGGTCTGGAACAACACCGTCGGCAGGTTCTTGTCTTCCGGAATGTGCGCGCCCGGCCGGATAATGGCTCCCGGGCCGGTTCCGACCAATTGGACGGAGGACACCGCAAAGACGTTGCTGGGAACCACGCGAGCGGTCACCGCGGCCGGAATCGACTTGGCGTATTCGGGTTTCAGGTTGATCTGGACGAAGTTCGGCTTACCGTGCGCGGCCGGCACCACGTCGTCGACCATGCCGACGAGCACGCCGTGATATTTGACGTCCGACTTCTGCGGCAGACCGTCGCCCACGTTGACCAGATCGGCGATCACCCGGATGTAGTCATCGAGGCGGCCGGTGGACTTGAACAACAGTCCCGTGGTGAGCAGGGCTGCCACCAGAACCACGGCCACCCCGCAGCCGAGCAGCTGCCGATCAGTCGGGCCACGTCCGTCGACGTCAAAGGAATTGGGCTGGTTCTTCAACCTAGCCACCGAACCTTGCGCCGGAGTCGACTCCCCACAGCGCCATCGTGAGGAGCATGTTGACCATGATCATCACGGTGATGCTGGCCCGCATACCGTGGCCCGCCGCGACACCGACGCCCTCGGGGCCGCCGCTGGCGTAGAAACCGTAGTAACACTGGATGGTCGCGGAAATCCAGACGAAGATGATCGCCTTGAACAGCGAGTACAAGATGTCCTGGCCGGCCAGCATCAGCGAGAAGTAGTGCAGATAGGACCCGGTGGAGCCGCCGCTGCTGATCTGCACCACCACCTGAGTGGTGAGATAGCCGATGGCCAGACACGCGGCGTAAAGCGGGACCATCGCGATCACCGAGGCGATCAACCGGGTCGTCACCAGATACGGAATGGGCCGTATCGCAATCGATTCCATCGCGTCGATCTCTTCGGCGATGCGCATCGATCCCAGCTGCGCGGTGAACCGGCAACCGCCTTGCATCGCGAACGCCATCGCGGCCATCAGCGGTGCCAGCTCCCGGGTGTTGACCAGTGACGACACGAACCCGGTTGCGGGTCCCAGCCCGAGCAGGTCGAGAAAGTTGTACCCCTCGATGCCCACCAGCGCACCCACCGTGACGCCCAAAACGACTGCGACACCGGCGGTCCCGCCGCCCACCACGATCGAGCCGTTGCCCCAGGTGATGTTGGACAGCAAGCGCAGGAACTCGCCGTTGTAGTGGCGCAGGGTGAGCGGGATGGCGGCCAGGGCGCGGAAGAAGAAGACGAGCATGTGGCCCAGCCGGCTGATCGGTTTCGTCGTCCTGCGGTAGGCGCGAAGTAGCCGGGTGCTGATCGGCGCCAGCGGCAGGTACGGAGAGGCGGTCATGTCACAGCCCCGTCCTGGGCGACAACATGATGTAGAGCTGGCTGATTGCGACGTTGACGATCATCAGCAGCAGGATCGATTCGACCACCGCGGCATTGACCGAGTTGGCCACACCGGTTGGTCCGCCCTTGGTGGACAGCCCTTTCTGGCTCGACACGATGGCGACGATGGCGCCGAAGATGACTGCTTTGAGCAGCGCGAGGATCATGTCGCCGGTGGTGGCGAAGGAGGCGAAGGTCGACACGAAGCTGCCCGGGGCGCCGTCCTGGAAGTACACGTTGAACATGTAGCTGGCGAAGAACCCGACGAAGCACACCACGCCGGTCAGCGCGACACCGATCATGATCGCGGCGGCAAGTCGCGGTACCACCAGGCGCCGGATCACCGAGACCCCCATCACCTCCATCGCGTCGGTCTCTTCGCGCATGGTTCGAGAACCCAGGTCGGCGGTGATGGCAGAGCCGACGGCCGCCGCCATCAGCACGGCGGCCACCAGGGAAGCGCCCTGCCGGATGACCGCGAGGCCGCTGGCCGCCCCGGCCAGCGAGGTGGCGCCCACTTGACCCGCGAGCAGCGCGAACTGAATGGACAGGGTGACGCTGATCGGCAGCGACACCAGGACGGTCGGCAGCACGGCGGTGCCGGCCATGAATGCGCCCTGCCGGACGAATTCCTGCCACTGGAAGCGGCCGGTGAACAGATCGATGAAGAAGTATTGGATTGTCCGCACACCGAGGACGAACTGTTCTCCGACCGTCCGCAGCGACGCCACCGGGTGGCGGTCGACGTACCCGACTCCCCACTCTTTGATGGCGCCGACGCCGTCGTCGCGCACCGGGGGATCGTGTTGGAGAGTCATCTCAACGTGCCCGGCAAGACTCTGAGCAAACCCACAGCATTGTCATCGCGGGTACAAATCCGCATTCATTTGCGCTCTTTCCACCAGTTGCGTTGCGAGTGCCGAGCAGAAGGGATCGAGCGGCGTCAAGCGAGCCCTGCTGTGGTAGGGGTGCCCGCGGTCCCGCAACTCTGCAGCTCAGTCGGGTTCGCGGTAACACGCTAGCCTAGTTGATAGGCACTTTCAATAGTGTAGTGTCAGTCACTTGACTCCAGCGTTGGATCGCACGATCGTGTTGGAAATGCCCGAATCGCGAAGGTGATCGCATGTCCACAGCAAACACCGATTCGCTACGGGACCGACGCCGCGCAGAGCTGCTCTCGCAAATTCGGCACACCGCGCACGACTTGTTCGCCGAGCGTGGGTTCGACGTCGTGACGACCGAGGACATCGCGGCCGCCGCCGGAATCTCGATCAGCACCTATTTCCGGCATGCGCCGACCAAGGAAGGGCTTCTCGTCGACCCGGTCCGGGAGGCGGTCCGGGAGATCGTTGTGTCCTACAGCGCCAAGCCGGCCGATGAATCGGCGGTGAAGGCGTTGATCGACCTGTTTGTCACCCATGCCGAAAACGCCAGCGATCTCAACCTGGATACCTGGCAGCGAGCCGTCGCGACCGCCCCCCATCTGCTCCGGAAGACATCCCTGGTGAGCGACGAGGATCAACAGAAGTTCGTCGAGCACGTCGCGGCCCGGATGGGCGTTGACGCGTCGGTCGACATCCGGCCCGCGCTGCTGGTCCACACGAGTTTGGCGACGGTCCGATTCGTCATCGACCGGTGGCTCACCGCGGACAACACGCCGACGTCGCCGATGCACGTCGAGATGGAGAACGCGTTGCGGATTACGTTGGCCGGTTTCGAATAGCGGTTGACCTCACGCCTGTCGGAGAGATCTAAGAAGTCGGCGGGCACCGGAGGTCCGACCGGTCTGGTGCATGAGGTCGGAGGGCGAAAACGCCCTCTGACCTCTTGGGGTGGCTGACGGGGCTCGAACCCGCGACATCCAGGATCACAACCTGGTGCTCTACCAACTGAACTACAGCCACCGTGGCCGCGGACTAACGCGGCGACGTCGATGTTAACCGCTGGAATGCTCGTCGGCCGAATCGATGGTCTCCAACGCGTCCGGTTGGCCGTCGAGTCCGGCGACCGCCGCGGCGATCTCGCTGGTAGAAGGCCCGGGGAGGGGTACGAACGCGGTTCGCCGGTAGTACTGCAGTTCCCGGATGGACTCGTGGATGTCGGCCAGCGCGCGGTGCGCCAGCCCTTTGGGCGGCTGCCCGAAATAGATCCGCGGGTACCACCGCCGGCAGAGTTCTTTGATGGAGCTGACGTCGATCATCCGGTAGTGCAGAAACGCGTCGAGAGCGGGCATGTCACGCGCGATGAAGGATCGGTCGGTGGCGATGGAGTTACCGGCCAGCGGCGCGGTCTTGGGCTGTTTGACGTGCTCACCGATGTAATCGAGCACCATCGCTTCGGCAGTGGCGACGTCGACGGTGGACGCCTTGACCTCGTTTGTCAGCCCCGAGCGCGCGTGCATCTGCGCGACGACGTCGATCATCGACGACAGCGCGGCCTCCTCGGCGTGAATCACCACGTCTATTCCGTCGCCCAGGATGTTCAGTTCGGCGTCGGTGACCAGTGCGGCGATCTCGATCAGCTTGTCCGAGCCGAGGTCGAGCCCGGTCATCTCGCAATCGATCCACACCAATTCGTCGCGCACAACGCCCAACATTAGGCGCATCGGGGCTCTGACCTCGTCGGCCCCCGGCAAGTAGGGTGATCCTGCACGGGCAACTACCGGGGAAAAGGGGCGCGGCACCGATGAGCACCGAATCAGAGGCAGGACCCGCGCAGCGCATTTCCGCTGGCTACGCCGTACAAGGTCAGGCACTCGAGCTGGGCACCGTCGTCGTCGACGGCACGGCGGACCCGGCCGCACAGATCCGCATCCCGCTGGCCACGATCAACCGCCACGGCCTGGTGGCCGGGGCCACCGGCACCGGAAAGACCAAGACGCTGCAGTTGATCGCCGAGCAGCTCAGTGCGGCCGGGGTCCCGGTGTTCATGGCCGACGTGAAGGGCGATCTGTCGGGTCTGTCCCGTCCGGGGGAGAGCAACGAAAAGACCGCGGCGCGCGCCAAGGACACCGGCGACACCTGGGAGCCGACGGGTTTCCCGGTCGAGTTTCTGTCGCTCGGGACCGGCGGGATCGGCGTGCCGGTGCGCGCAACCGTGGCCAGCTTCGGGCCCGTCCTGCTGTCGAAAGTGTTGGGGCTCAACGTGACTCAAGAATCGACGCTGGGACTGATCTTCCACTGGGCCAAGGAGAACAACTGGCCCCTCGTCACCCTGAAGCAACTGCGCGAGGTCATCAGCCACCTGACCAGTGAGGGCGGCAAGGCCGACCTGAAATCCCTTGGGGGAGTGTCGTCCACCACGGCAGGCGTCATCCTGCGCGCGCTGGTCAACCTCGCCGGCGAGGGCGGAGACACCTTCTTCGGCGAGCCCAAACTCGATCCGGACGACCTGTTGCGCGTCGAAAACGGTCAGGGCGTAATCAGTCTGCTCGAGTTCAGCGGTCAGTCGCTGCGTCCGGTCATCTTCTCGACTTTCCTGATGTGGCTGCTGGCCGACCTTTTCGCGCAGTTGCCCGAAATCGGCGACGTAGACAAACCCAAGTTGGTCTTCTTCTTCGACGAGGCACACCTGTTGTTCGCCGACGCGTCGAAGGCTTTCCTGGAACAGGTCGAGCAGACGGTCAAGCTGATCCGCTCCAAGGGGGTCGGGGTGTTCTTCTGTACCCAGTTGCCGACGGACCTGCCCAACGACGTGCTGTCTCAGTTGGGCGCCCGCGTCCAGCACGCGCTGCGCGCATTCACCCCCGACGACCAGAAGGCGCTGAGCAAGACCGTGCGCACCTACCCGAAAACCGATGTCTACGACCTCGAGTCGGCGTTGACGTCATTGGGGATCGGCGAGGCCGTCGTCACCGTGCTTTCTGAAAAGGGTGCGCCTACTCCCGTCGCCTGGACGCGGATGCGGGTGCCCCGCTCGCTGATGGCGGCGATCGGTCCGGACGCGGTCCACGAGGCGGCCAAGTCGAGTTCGTTGCAAAGCAAGTACGGTCAGACGATCGAGGCGGCACCGCCGCCTTCCCCGGGCCCCTCGGCTGAGCAAGCTCGCGTGCCTGACTATCCGCCGGTACCAACGGATTACGAGCTGCCACCCATGCCGGCTCCGGTCGAGCCCAAAGGTCCCTCGATGTGGGAGGAAGTGTTGAAGAACCCCACCGTGAAGAGCGGGATCAACACGGCGATCCGCGAAGCCGTCAAAGGCATCTTCGGCACCGGTCGGCGGCGCCGGAAGTAGGCCTATCCGCCGCCGAGCTTCTTGTAGAACGCCCCGACGATCGGCGCCACGATCGCGCGTGGAGCATATCCGCTCGCCACCGACATCGCCTTGGACGTCAAGCCGGGAACCACACGCATCTTGTTGCGCTCCAACGCATCCAGCGACAGTTGAGCGGTGTGCTCGGTGGAGATCCACAGAAAGTCCGGCACCAACTTCTCCACCAGCGACGCCTCCTCCTCCGCGGGCAGATCGGTGCGCACCGGGCCCGGGGCCAGCAGTGTCACGTGCACCCCGGAATTACGCAGTTCACCCCGCAGCGATTCGCTGAACGTATTGGCAAAAGCCTTGGTGGCGGCGTAGGTGGCGTTGTAGGGAATAGGCGAATTCCCCGCTGCCGAGCCGGAAATCAAGATGCCGCCGGCCCGTCGTTCAATCATGCCCGGCAGCACCGCCAATGTAAGGTCATGCACCGCAACGGCATTGAGCTGCACCTGTGCTTTCTCGCCGGCGGGGTCCAGCGATGCGACCGGACCAAAGGTGGCGGTGCCGGCATTGGCGCACAGGATCGAGATCGGCCGCGCGGCCAGTTCCTCGCACAGCGCCGCGCGGTCGGCCGGGTCGGCGAGGTCGGCGGGTCGCACCTCGACGGCGACGCGGTATTTGTCCACCAGACGGGCGGCCAGCGCGGTGAGCAGTTCCTCTCGTCGGGCGGTGACGATCAGACTGTGGCCGCGCGCGGCCAGTTCGGTGGCCAGCGCCTCGCCGATGTTCTGTGACGCTCCGGTGACAACGGCGCGCGCGTCGGGACTGGGAGCGGGTATCGGCATGGGTTGATCGTAGCCAGCGCGCAACGACCGGATGCAACACGCATAGAGTGCGGTCATGGGTGACTCGGAGCGCGGTTCGGCCGCACGTCACCAGCCCGTCACCGACACTGAAAATTTGCAGAAGAAGTTCGAGGGCGGGCCCGCAGAGACTCAATCTCGGCAAACCAGCCAAGTCACCGTCCCGCGCTCGCGGGTGGTCGCTTGGGCCATGTGGGACTGCGGTCAAACCGGCCTGAGCGCTATCACACCGACGTTCGTGTTTTCGGTGTACTTGACGGCCAGCGTGGCAGAAGGCACCACACCGTTGGGTGCCTCGCCGGTGAGTTGGCTGGCGCGCGCCGGAGCCGCCGCCGGCGTGCTGATCGCGACGTTGGCGCCCCTGATCGGAGCGTGGGTCGAGTCACCGCGTCGACGGCGATTGGCCCTGGCCGTGCTGACCGGCATGGCGGTGGTGTTGACCTGCTCGATGGCGTTGATCCGGGATGAGCCGGGCTACTTTTTCGCCGGGTTGGCGCTGTTGACGGCGACCGCCGCATGCGGTGACCTGGCCAGCGTCCCTTACAACGCCATGCTGCGTCAGCTCTCGACGCCGCAGACGGCCGGTCGCATCTCGGGCTTGGGCTATGCGGCGGGGTATATCGGCACCGTCGTGCTGCTGATCGTGGTCTATCTGGGCTTCGTGTTCGGCGACGGTGACCGTCGCGGTTTGCTACACCTGCCCATCGCCGACGGAGTCAACGTCCGGGCAGCGATGCTGCTGGCAGCCGCCTGGCTGGCGATCCTGGCCCTGCCGCTGCTTCTCGTCGCCCACCGCCTCCCGGACGCGGGCGCGAACCCCCACCCGTCCACAACCCTGCTGGGTAGCTACCGCAAGCTGTGGACCGACATCACCTCCGAGTGGCACCGCGACCGCAACCTCGTCTACTTCCTGGTGGCAAGCGCGCTGTTGCGGGACGGACTGGCGGCGGTATTCACCTTCGGTCCGGTGTTGGGCGTCAAGGTCTACGGCGTCCCTAAAGGTGACGTGCTGATCTTCGGCGTTGCCGCGTGCGTCGTGGCCGCGATTGGTGCGGCGGTGGGAGGGTTTGTCGATCACCGAATCGGATCGAAACCGGTCATCGTCGCTTCTCTGATCGCCATCCTCACCGCCGGGATGGCCATGCTGGCCGTGTCCGGCCCACTCGCGTTCTGGGTGTGCGGGTTGTCCCTGTGTCTGTTCATCGGGCCTTCGCAATCCTCTGCGCGCGCCCTGTTGCTTCGGTTGGCGCAACACGGCAAAGAGGGTGTCGCCTTTGGTCTTTACACGATGACTGGCCGAGCAATGTCATTCATTGCCCCGTGGTTGTTCTCCGTCTTCGTCGACGTATTCGCCGCGGATCGGGCCGGTTTGGGCGGCATCGTCGTGGTGCTGCTCGCCGGACTGGTGGCGATGTTCTTCGTGCGGGTGCCGCGACCGCAGTCAGAGCGGGGCGTCGCAGATGGTTAAACCCTGGCCGGTGCGCTGACGAACCTGCACTCCGGCCACGGTCACCGAACAGGTGACGTTGTGGCCGATGTTGACGATGGTGACGCTGGCCGGATGAGTCGCCGACGTGGACAGGCTCACCTGTTTGGTCCACGGCAGCGTGACGTTGAACTCGGTCTGGATGAGATCGCCGGTGTCCATGTACATCACGCTGATCGCCCGGCCTTCCCCGGTGACGCTGTAGACCACGGACTGCATCGTGCCCGGCACGGTGGCCGTGGGCGGGACCGTGGTGCCTGGCTCGGTCGTGGTGGTCCGCGGCGGCCTGCGAGTGGTCGACGGGGGCGCCGTCCGGGTGGTCGGCGGCGCGAAGGTGGTGCTGGGCCCGGGCATCGGGGGCAGCGGTTCGATGGCGGTCTGCTGGGTGTCCGAACTGTTCGTGACGACCAGCGCGATGACCAGGCCGATGACGAGCAGCACCGCGGCGCCGGCCACAAACCACAGCCAGCGCGGCGATCCCGGCGGCGGGGTGCTTCCCGGCGGCTCGTCGGACGGCGGCTGGTCTTGTTGCCAATACTGTGACGGCAACTGTTGGGTCGGGTTCGGTGGGTAGGCGCCCGGCGCCCACGGCGAGCCTCTGCCGCCGTAGGCGTACGGCATCTCGTCGGCGTAGGCCGGGTAATCGATCACCGAATCGGCGGCATCCTGCGGAGACGCCGAATACCACCCCGGCTCAGGGGGACCGAAATTCTGGGTGCGGCGTGGCTCGTTCATGTCCACTTCGCAGGGTACCTGGGCACGGCGAAGGGGGCTTTGACCGCGCTTCAGCGAATGCGCACTACAGATCGCCTGCCGTCAGCGCCGCGAGCGTCATCGCCCGCATGACGGCGCGGGACCGAAGCACCCGCGACGCCTTGGTATCGGCCGACTTCATGCTGTGCGGCGTCGAGTTCAACAGCCCGAAAACGGCGTGCGCCATCAACCGGGCATCGGCCTCGGCGAGTTCGGGGTTCAACTCGCGCAGCACGCCCACCCAGATCTCCACGTACTGCCGCTGGGCTCTGCGCACCTGCCGCTCCGCGGTGGCCGGCAGGTGGGCGAGATCACGGTCCTGGATACGGATCAGGTCCGGCTCGCCCAGGGCGAAGTCCAGATGGAAGTCGATCAGACCGTCCAGCGTCGCCGAGGCATCGGCGCCGCGGTCCGCCACCGCGCGGGCACCGGCAAGCAGTCGGGCGCTGATCCCGACCAACAACTCGACCAGCAGCGACTCCTTGTTGGGGAAGTGACGATAGATCGCCGGACCGCTGACGCCGGCAGCTGCGCCGATGTCTTCCAGGCGCACCGCGAGGAAACCCCGTTCGGCGATCAGTCTCTCGGCGGCGGCGAGCAGTTGCAGCCGACGGTCGGATTTCAACTGGCTGCGACGATTTGGCGCCTCAGGTGGACCGGGCTCCCCGTCCGGGGCGGATGCTGCCATGACGGCCCTCCTGGACATGTCGGTTAATCGTCACTAACGTAACACCCGATTACCGGCCGGAGGGACCGTGACAACCACCGACGCCGCAGACCGCAATCCGCTTTCCTACGAACGTGGCCCGAACACACCTGCGTTGCTCGGGACCACCATCGGCGCCAACCTCGCGGCTACCGCGGACGCCTTCGCGAGTCGTGAAGCGCTCGTCGACGTCGCCGCGGGCCGGCGGTGGACCTACGCCGAACTATCGGACGTCGTACGGGGTTTGGCGACGGGACTGTTGCAAGCCGGCATCGAAGCGGGTGATCGGGTCGGCATCTGGGCGCCCAACCGGTGGGAATGGGTGCTGGTGCAATACGCGACTGCTCACATCGGCGCGATCCTGGTGACCATTAATCCCGCCTACCAAGCGCGCGAATTGGAGTATGCGCTGAGGCAGTCCGGTGTGCGGATGGTAGTTGCCGCACCGGGTTTCAAAGGTGCGGACTACGCGCAGATGCTGGCCGACGTAGCGCCCGACTGTGCCGTCACCATCATGGGCAGTGATCGCTGGGACGAGTTGGTTGGTGCCCAAGCCGACCCGGCCGCGCTGGACGCGAGGACCGCGCTGCTGACACCGTCCGATCCGATCAACATCCAATACACCTCGGGCACAACGGGATACCCGAAAGGCGTCACGCTCAGCCATTGCAACATCCTCAACAACGGCTACCTGGTCGGTGAGCTACTCGAGTACACCGAACACGATCGGATCTGTATCCCGGTGCCGTTCTACCACTGCTTCGGAATGGTGATGGGCAACCTGGCAGCCACCAGTCACGGTGCCTGCATGGTGATCCCGGCACCCGGCTTCGATCCCGCCGCCACCTTGCGCGCGGTGCAGGACGAACGGTGCACCAGCCTCTACGGGGTGCCGACGATGTACATTGCCGAGCTTGGGTTGCCGGACTTCACCGACTACCGGCTGGACAGTCTGCGCACCGGGATCATGGCCGGATCCCCTTGTCCGGTCGAGGTGATGCGCATGGTGATCGAGCGCATGCACATGCCCGGGGTGTCGATCTGTTACGGCATGACCGAAACGGCCCCGGTGTCGACTCAGACGCGCACCGACGATTCGTTGGAGCGGCGCGTCGCGACGGTCGGGAGGGTGGGGCCGCATCTGGAGATCAAGGTGATCGACCCGATGACCGGTGCGACGGTCCCCCGTGGGGAGGCGGGGGAGTTCTGCACGCGCGGCTACTCGGTGATGTCGGGCTATTGGAACGACCCGCAGAAGACCGCGGAGGTCATCGACGCGGACGGGTGGATGCACACCGGCGACCTGGCGTCCATGGACTCCGCCGGATATGTGCGGATCACCGGACGGATCAAGGACATCGTCGTCCGTGGCGGGGAGAACATCTCCCCGCGCGAGATCGAGGAGTTCCTGCACACGCATCCGGACATCCTCGACGCCCACGTCATCGGGGTGCCCGACGAGCGCTACGGCGAAGAACTCATGGCGGTGGTCACGTTGCGTGCGGGAGCCTCGGAGCTGACCCCCGAGCGGCTGCGGGAGTTCTGCGTCGGCAGCATCGCGAAGTTCAAGATTCCCCGCTATGTCTGGGTGGTCGACGAGTTCCCGATGACGGTCACCGGCAAAGTCCGCAAAGTCGAGATGCGGCAGCGCGCGATCGAGCACCTCAGTGAGCGGGAATAGCCCCTGCCCTGCCTTTACCCGCTGCGCAGGGAAATGGTATTCTCACCGTTTAGTTAATGATTATTAACTGAAACCGGAGGGCGCTGCGGTATATGGACAAGGTGGTGGCGACCGCTGCCGAGGCGGTGGCAGACATAGCCGATGGGTCGTCGCTGGCCGTCGGCGGATTCGGGTTGTGTGGCATTCCGGAGGCGCTGATCGCCGCCTTGGCCGACAGCAGTGTGACCGATCTGGAGACGGTGTCCAACAACTGCGGCGTCGACGGCATCGGGCTGGGGATTCTGTTGGCGAACAGGAGGATTCGCCGCACCGTCTCGTCCTATGTCGGGGAGAACAAGGAATTCGCCCGCCAATTCCTGTCCGGCGAGCTCGAAGTCGAACTGACCCCGCAGGGAACGTTGGCCGAGCGGCTGCGCGCCGGCGGGATGGGCATTCCCGGCTTCTACACGCCGGCCGGGGTCGGCACCCAGATTGCCGACGGTGGACTGCCCTGGCGCTACGACTCCTCCGGCGAGGTGGCGGTGGTGTCACCGCCCAAAGAGACCCGCGAGTTCGACGGCGTGACTTACGTTCTCGAACGGGGGATCCGGACCGACTTCGCGCTCGTGCACGCCTGGAAGGGTGACCGGCTGGGCAACCTGGTGTACCGCTACGCCGCGGGCAACTTCAACCCCGAATGCGCGGTCGCCGGCCGGATCACCATCGCCGAGGTCGAGGAACTCGTCGAACCCGGCGAGATCGATCCCGCGACGGTGCACACGCCGGGCGTTTTCGTGCAGCGCGTGGTGCATGTGCCTGATCCCGAGAAGCGGATTGAGAAGGAGACGGTGCGGTGAGCGTCCATGACTTTGCCGAGCGCTGCGCTGGCGTGACGCTCGGCGCCGAACGTCACGCTAACGTGACGGACGCCGAAGGGGAGGGCGCCAAGTGACCTGGAGCAGAGACGGCATGGCCGCCCGGGTGGCTTCGGAGTTCGAGGACGGGCAATACGTCAACCTGGGGATCGGGATGCCCACCCTGATCCCCAACCACATCCCCGACGGCGTGCATGTCGTGCTGCACTCAGAGAACGGGATCCTCGGCGTCGGTCCCTACCCGCGTCGCGAGGACGTCGACGCCGACCTGATCAACGCCGGCAAGGAAACCGTCACTACGCTGCCCGGCGCCTCGTTCTTCGGCTCGTCCACCTCGTTCGGGATCATCCGCGGCGGGCACCTGGACGTGGCAGTCCTTGGCGCCATGCAGGTTTCGGTCACCGGCGACCTGGCGAACTGGATGATCCCCGGCAAGATGGTCAAGGGCATGGGCGGCGCGATGGACCTGGTGCACGGCGCCCGCAAGGTGATCGTGATGATGGAACACGCCGCCAAGGACGGCAGCCCGAAAATCCTGGAGCGGTGCACGCTGCCGTTGACCGGCATCGGGTGTGTCAACCGGATCGTCACCGAACTCGCGGTCATCGACGTCCGCGACGACGGCCTGCACCTGATCGAGACCGCCCCGGAGGTGTCGGTCGAAGAAGTCGTCGCGAAAACGCAGCCGCCGCTGAACCTTTCGGATCTGGTGACACAGTGACCACAGTGACGGCCCCGTCGTTCGCCGACGAACACCACCGGCTGGCGGCCGAACTGCGCGAAAAGCTCTCCGCTGTCGCTCTGGGCGGCAACGAACGTGCCAGGGAGCGCCACGTCAGCCGCGGCAAATTGCTCCCGCGCGAACGGGTGGACCGGCTGCTCGACCCGGGCAGCCCGTTCCTGGAACTGGCCGCCCTGGCCGCCAACGGCATGTACGGCGATGAATCCCCGGGCGCGGGAATCATCACCGGGATCGGACGGGTAGCCGGACGCGAATGCGTGATCGTCGCCAACGACGCAACGGTCAAGGGCGGCACCTATTACCCGATCACGGTCAAGAAGCATCTGCGCGCGCAGGAGGTGGCGCTGCAGAACCTGCTGCCCTGCATCTACCTCGTCGACTCCGGCGGCGCCTTCCTGCCCAAACAGGACGAAGTGTTCCCCGACCGCGAACACTTCGGGCGGATCTTCTACAACCAGGCGACCATGAGCGCCAAGGGAATCCCGCAGGTGGCCGCCGTCCTCGGTTCCTGCACCGCCGGCGGTGCCTACGTGCCGGCGATGAGCGACGAAGCCGTCATCGTCCGCGAGCAGGGCACGATCTTCCTGGGCGGCCCTCCGTTGGTCAAGGCGGCCACCGGGGAGATCGTCACCGCCGAAGAACTGGGCGGCGGCGATCTGCACTCGAGAGTTTCCGGGGTGACCGACCATCTGGCCGAGGACGACGAGGATGCGCTGCGAATCGTGCGGGGGATCGCTGCCACCTTCGGTCCGCGCGAGCCCGCGCCCTGGGAGGTCATACCGACCGTCGAACCCAGGCATGCGCAGACCGAGCTCTACGACGTGGTACCCCCGGATCCGCGGGTGCCCTACGACGTGCACGAGGTGATCCTGCGACTGGTCGACGGTAACGAATTCAGTGAATTCAAAGCCAATTACGGTAAATCGCTGGTCACCGCGTTCGCGCGCATTCACGGCCACCCGGTGGGGATCATCGCCAACAACGGCGTGCTGTTCGGCGAATCCGCGGTCAAGGGAGCTCATTTCATCGAGCTGTGCGACAAGCGTCGGATTCCGTTGCTGTTCCTGCAGAACATCGCGGGATTCATGGTCGGCCGTGACTACGAGGCGAGCGGCATCGCCAAGCACGGCGCGAAGATGGTGACGGCCGTGGCGTGCGCGAGGGTGCCGAAGCTGACCGTGGTGATCGGCGGATCGTATGGCGCGGGCAACTATTCGATGTGCGGTCGAGCCTATTCGCCACGCTTCCTGTGGATGTGGCCGAATGCGCGGATCTCGGTGATGGGCGGTGAGCAGGCCGCGTCCGTGCTGGCCACCGTGCGCGGCGAGCAACTTTCCGCCAACGGCAAGCCGTGGTCGCCGGAGGAGGAAGACGCGTTCAAGGCGCCCATCCGCGAGCAGTACGAGGACCAGGGCAACCCCTATTATTCGACCGCCCGCCTGTGGGACGACGGGATCATCGACCCTGCCGACACCAGAACGGTTGTCGGACTGGCTCTTTCGGTGTGCGCCCAGGCGCCACTGGAGCCGGTATCCTACGGCGTCTTCCGGATGTGACTCATGTTTGAGACGGTATTGGTGGCGAACCGCGGCGAGATCGCCGTGCGGGTGATCAGGACGCTGCGCCGGCTGGGCATTCGTGCGGCTGCGGTCTACAGCGACGCCGACGCCGGAGCGCGGCACGTGCTCGAGGCCGACACGGCGGTGCGGCTGGGGCCGGCGCCGGCGCGCGAGAGTTACTTGAACATGCAGCGCGTGCTGCGGGCGGCGGCGCGGACCGGTGCCGAAGCGATCCACCCGGGTTACGGATTCCTTTCCGAGAACGCCGCTTTCGCCGCAGAATGCGAGCGAGCCGGGGTGGCGTTCGTCGGCCCACCGGCGCGCGCCATCGAGGTGATGGGCGACAAGATCACCGCCAAGAACGCGGTCGCCGCGTTCGACGTGCCGGTGGTGCCGGGGGTGGCTCGGCCGGGGCTGACGGACGACGAGTTGGTCAGCGCGGCGGACGAAGTCGGCTACCCGGTGTTGGTCAAGCCGTCTGCCGGTGGCGGCGGCAAGGGCATGCGGCTGGTCGAAGAGCCGACGAAGCTACGTGCCGCGTTGGTCAGCGCCCGGCGCGAAGCCGCCTCGGCGTTCGGCGATGACACGCTGTTCCTGGAGCGGTTCGTGCTGCGGCCCAGGCACATTGAGGTGCAGGTGCTCGCCGACACGCACGGCAACGTGGTGCACCTGGGTGAGCGCGAGTGCAGTCTGCAACGACGCCACCAGAAGGTGATCGAGGAGGCGCCCTCGCCGCTGCTGGACCCCGAGACCCGGGCGCGGATCGGAGCTGCGGCGTGCAGCACCGCCCGCAGCGTCGACTACGTCGGCGCCGGCACGGTGGAATTCATCGTCTCCGGTGACCGGCCCGACGAGTTCTTCTTCATGGAGATGAACACCCGTCTGCAGGTGGAACATCCGGTCACCGAAGAGATCACCGGCCGCGACCTCGTCGAGTGGCAGCTGCGGGTCGCCGCGGGGGAGAAGCTGGGGTTCGCTCAGGATGACATCGAGCTCACCGGACACGCCATCGAGGCAAGGGTTTACGCCGAGGATCCAGCTCGGGGATTCCTGCCGACGGGAGGTCGGGTACTGCATGTGCGGGAACCCTCCGGCGACGGCGTGCGGGTCGATTCGTCGCTGTTGTCCGGCACCGTGGTGGGCAGCGATTACGACCCGATGCTGAGCAAGGTGATCGCGCACGGCGCCGACCGCGCCGAGGCACTAGCCCGGCTCGACCGGGCGCTCTCGCAGACTGCGGTGCTCGGGGTACAGACCAACGTCGAGTTTCTGCGATTCCTGCTCGCCGACGAACGGGTGCGTGCCGGGGATTTGGACACTGCCCTGCTGGACGAGCGGTTGGCGGACTTCGAGCCGGCACCCGCGCCCGATGACGTGCTTGCCGCGGGCGGCCTCTACCGTCAATGGGCACTGACCGACCGCGCCGGGAGCGAGCTGTGGGCTCAACCGACCGGGTGGCGGCCCGTCAGTCTGGTGGCTCCGGTGCGCACCGAGGTGCAGACCCCGCTGCGCACCGAGACGGTGTCGGTGTGGGGGCTGCCCGACGCGGCGGGCGTGCAGGTCGGCGACGGCGAGGTCAAGCCGGCGACCGTGCAGGTCGGTGAGCACCAGCTGAGCGTGACGATCGATGGGCTGCGCCAGGACTATCACTGGGCCGAGGCCGATCAACATCTGTGGATCGCCGACGAACGCGGCACCTGGCATATCCGCGAAGCCGAGGAACACAAGATCGACCGCACCGGCGGCGAGCGACCGGCCGAGATCCTCAGCCCGATGCCGGGCAGCGTGATCGCCGTGCAGGTCGAGTCGGGTAGTGAGGTGTCCGAGGGCGACGTGGTGGTCGTGGTCGAGGCGATGAAGATGGAACATTCACTGGCCGCACCGATTTCGGGACGGGTGCAGGTGCTGGTGGGCGTCGGCGATCAGGTGAAGGTCGAGCAGGTGCTGGCCCGGCTGGTCCCGGAGACAGAACAAGAAGGCAAGGACTGATCATGACGACGACGATCCCGGCGGGGACCCTGCCCAAGGAATACGAGGACCTACGCGACACGGTGGCCGACTTCGCGCGCTCCGTGGTGGCGCCGGTGTCGGCCAAACACGATGAGGAGCACAGCTTTCCGTACGAGGTCGTCGCGAAGATGGCCGAGATGGGCCTGTTCGGGCTGCCGTTCCCGGAAGAGTACGGCGGCATGGGCGGGGACTACTTCGCGCTGGCATTGGCTTTGGAGGAACTCGGCAAGGTCGATCAATCGGTGGCGATCACTTTGGAAGCCGGTGTCGGTCTGGGGGCCATGCCCATTTACCGGTTCGGCACCGAGGAGCAGAAACAGCAGTGGCTGCCCGACCTGGTCGCCGGCCGCGCGCTGGCCGGCTTCGGGCTCACCGAACCCGGTGCGGGCTCGGACGCCGGTGGCACCCGCACCACCGCCCGCCTCGACGGCGGCGAATGGATCATCAACGGCAGCAAGCAGTTCATCACCAACTCCGGCACCGACATCACCTCGCTGGTCACCGTCACCGCGGTGACGGGCACCATCGCCGACGGCAAGAAGGAGATCTCGACGATCATCGTGCCCAACGGCACACCGGGTTTCATCGTCGAGCCCGTCTACAACAAAGTCGGCTGGAACGCCTCGGACACCCATCCGCTGACCTTCGACGACGCCCGGGTCCCCGAAGAGAACCTGCTGGGCACCCGCGCCAAGGGTTACGCGAACTTCCTGTCCATCCTCGACGAGGGCCGGATCGCGATCGCCGCGCTCGCGACGGGGGTGGCGCAGGGCTGCGTCGACGAAAGCGTCAAGTACGCCAAGGAACGTCAGTCCTTCGGCCAGCCGATCGGCTCCTACCAGGCCATCAGCTTCAAGATCGCGCGCATGGAAGCCCGTGCCCACGCCGCCCGCACCGCCTACTACGACGCCGCGGCAAAGATGTTGGCCGGCAAGCCATTCAAGAAGGAAGCGGCGATCGCGAAGATGATCTCGTCGGAAGCCGCGATGGACAACGCGCGGGACGCCACCCAGATCCACGGTGGATACGGGTTCATGAACGAGTACCCGGTGGCTCGCCACTACCGCGACAGCAAGATCCTCGAAATCGGTGAAGGCACAACGGAGGTGCAGTTGATGTTGATCGCACGGTCGCTGGGGTTGTCATGAGCGACACCGACGCCGCCGCCCCTTCCGAGGGTGAATCTGACGACACAGCCTCGGCGAGTCGCGTCGCAGATGTCACAGTCGGGGCAAGGATCGTCCAGCGCGGTTTGTGGTTCGAGGAGTTCGAGGTCGGCACCATCTATCTGCACCGGCCCGGCCGTACCGTCACCGAGGCCGACAACGTGTTGTTCACCACGCTGACGATGAATACCCAGTCGCTGCATCTGGACGCCGCGTGGGCCGCCGAACAGCCGGGCTTTCGCGGTGAGCGACTGGTGAATTCGATGTTCACCCTGTCCACGCTGGTCGGTCTTTCCGTCGCGCAGCTGACGTTGGGCACCATCGTCGCCAACCTCGGTTTCGCCGAGGTGTCGTTCCCCAAACCCGTCTTCCACGGCGACACCTTGTACGCCGAGACGGTGTGCACCGACAAGCGCGAGTCGAAAAGCCGTCCTGGAGAAGGCATTGTCACCTTGCAGCACACCGGTCGTAACCAGCACGGCGACGTCGTGGCACGGGCAGTGCGCACCACGCTGGTGCAGAAGCGGCCGAGCGAGGCGGGGCAATGAGCCTGCGCGATGCCGGACCGGGCTGGCTGTTCTGTCCGGCTGACCGGCCCGAGCGCTTCGCGAAAGCCGCCGCCGCGGCCGACGTGGTGATCCTCGATCTCGAAGACGGTGTGGCCGAGCCGGACAAGCCGGCCGCCCGTAATGCGTTGCGCGACACACCACTTGACCCCGCGCGCACCGTCGTCCGGATCAACGCCGCAGGCACCGACGAGTACGCTCGCGACCTCGAAGTCCTGGCTGAGACGCCGTACACCACGGTGATGCTGCCCAAGACGGAGTCAGCCGCGCAGATCACAGCGCTGGCGCCGCGCGACGTCATCGCGTTGGTCGAAAGTGCGCGGGGTGCGGTGTTCGCCACCGAAATCGCCGCCGCAGACGGCGTGGTAGCGATGATGTGGGGCGCGGAGGATCTGACCGTCTCGCTGGGTGGCAGTTCCAGCCGGTGGCCCGACGGACATTACCGCGACGTCGACCGGCACGTCCGGTCGACGATCCTGCTGGCGGCCTCCGCCTTCGGCCGGCTCGCGCTGGACGCCGTGCACCTCGACATCCGCGACATCGACGGTTTGCGGGATGAGGCCGTCGACGCCGCCACCGTCGGGTTCGACGTGACCGTATGCATCCACCCCAGTCAGGTTCCGGTGGTGCGCAGCGCTTACCGGCCCAGCGACGACAAGCTGGACTGGGCCCGGCGCGTGCTGGCGGCGGCCAAGACCGAGCGCGGAGTGTTCGCGTTCGAAGGGCAGATGGTCGACTCCCCGGTGCTGCGGCACGCGGAAAGCATGCTGCGACGCGCTGGGGAATCCGCAACCTGACCGTGAGCGCGGAACTGCTGTGGGCCATCGTCGCTCTCGTCGAATTCGCGGGCCTCATCGCGGTGGGAATCGTGCTGATCGTGTCGCGGCGGCAATTGACTGGAGCCCGAAAGGCGCTGGCGCGGCTGCGCCAAGACCGACCGCGTCGTAGACGGCCGCCCGGGGTGGCTCCTCTTGCGGTCAGGACCGTTTGGCGCACCGCGGATTCATTGATCAACAGGGGCCTAGGTGCCACCGTCCGCAACTCGGTGGAGGACTTGGCGGGTTGGGCGCGGGTTGAACGACCCGACCTGGCCAGGATGACAGCCGACGGCAACGTGGTGATCGCCTTCTCGGACATCGAGGGTTCCACCGAACTCAACGAGGAACTCGGCGATCGAGGTTGGGTGAAGCTGCTGGAACGCCACAACAAGTTGATCAGCAAGCAGGTCGGCGACAACGGCGGACACGTCGTCAAAACTCAGGGCGACGGTTTCATGATCGCCTTCTCCGATCCCGTCAAGGCCGTGCGCTGCAGTATGGCCGTGCAACGCGCGCTACGGTCCGAACCCGAACGGTGGGAACGCATCCGGGTCCGCATCGGTCTGCACATGGGCAGCTCAGTGCGGCGCGGCGACGATCTGTTCGGCCGCAATGTGGCGATGGCTGCGCGGGTCGCGGGCGAGGCCGAGGGTGGGGAAGTGTTGGTCAGTGCGCCGATTCGGGAGGCGGTTTCAGGGGCGTCCGATATCGCGCTGGACGCACCCCGCGAGGTCGAACTCAAGGGCTTCCGCGGTACGTACGAGCTTTATCCGGTGCGATGTGTCGCCGATGTCGACCCCGACTAGCCGTCGCTCAGGGGCACACTCCCCGAGTGGGGCTGTCGACGCACTGCTGGACCTGAAGCGCGTGGGTGGTGCTGGGCGTTGACGGATCACCGCATCCGCCGGCCACTTTTGTCGACGTGATCGAACCGGCCAGACTTCCTACGGCGAACGTGTAGACGAGATCCGCCGCTGCCTTGGTCCCGTCCGGGCAGGTCCAGCCCTGGCTGTCGGTGCGGTTGATCGTCCATGGGCCGCCCGGGGTTTTGTTGATCGCGGCGCCCCAGGTCTTGGGTGTCGACACCCAACCACTGCAGTTGCCCGAAGGGTCGCAGGTGGTGTTGATCAGCAGGATGTCACCGAGCTGATTGGAAGGGGAGCCGTCGACGACGGCCCGGTAGTGGCCGTTGAGGCTGTCGTCGGCTGCGGCGACGCCCGACGTGGCCAGCGTGGCGTAGCCGAGAACGGTGAGGATCGTCAGCGTGCGAGTGATGCCCATGACGCTGCATCATCGCAGAAAATCCCTTGGCGCGGAATCAAAAGTTCATGCCGGAGAACATCATCCGCCCCGGATCGTACTTCTGGCGGACGGCGCTGAGCCGGGCCAGGTTGGCGCCGAAGTACCGCGACGGCGGCTGGTTGGGTTCGATGTAGTTCACGTAGCCACCAGCCGAATACGGTTGCACCGCTTGATGTGCGGTGGTGAGCCAGCCGGCGGCCGCCGACGGGGAACCGGCCGTTTCGACGTACCACTGCACCATCGCGGAGTGCCGCCGGTACGGGAAGGCCGTGGCGTCGCCGGCCACACTGGCCAGCGCGCCGTCGAGGGCATGCATGATCACCAGACCTCGCCCGGCCCCACGTGGAAATGTGTCGAGCGCCGAAGCGATTCCCTTGGCGGCACCGGCGTTGATCGTCGGGAAGACATCGGAACCACCGACGTATCCCAGCGGGGACGGGTTGAGGTTCTCCACGGCCAGATACTTCACCAGGTCCAGATAGTTGAGCGTCAGGTTCTCGGTCCTGGTCGGTTGTACACCGACCGCCGAAACAATCGCGCCCGCAACGCTGTTGGCGGTCCCGACCGGGGACGTCGCCATGATGCGGCACTGCGTGCCCATCCCGTCGACGGTGGCGTCGGCCAGCGCCCAGAACTTGCGGTCGACGGTACGCAGCCAGCTCTGCCAGCCGAGCAGAACCTGCGCGAACGTCTGCGGCGGAAAGAAGATGTTGACGACGTCGACGTCCTCGCTGGCAAACGTGGTGTAGGTCAACGAAGTTGTCACCCCGAAGTTGCCGCCGCCGCCACCCCGCAACGCCCAGAACAGGTCGGGGTTGCTAGTGGCCGACGCGGTGACCGCCTGCCCGCCGGGCAGCACCACGTTCGCCGACGCCAGCTGGTCGCAGAGCAGTCCGGCGTGCCGCGACTGTGCACCGATGCCGCCACCCAAGGTGTGTCCCGCCGCACCGACGGTCGGGCAGGTACCCGTCGGGATGCCTCGGCCCGCGGCGGCCAGCGTCTGGTGCATCGCAAACAGATGCGTTGCGGGCGTGACGGTGATCTGTCCGCTGGCGGGGTCGTATTTGGGATCCCCGGGTAGCCCGCGCAGGTCGATTACCAGGGCTCCGTCTGCCGTGGACGCTCCGATGTAGGAGTGCCCGCCGCTGCGCGCGGCGACCTTGAGCTTGCGGGTAGCCGCGAACGCCATCGCTTTCTGCACGTCCGCGGCCGACGTCACGTTGACGACCGCCGCCGGTGTCGAACCGTTGTAGTTGGTGTTGAAAACCTGCTTGGCCGAACCGAATTGCCCGTTCTCCGGTTCAATGACCTGCCCGCCGATGGCTCCCGACAGACTGCCCCAGTCGGCGCTGTTGGGTGCGGCACCGGCGCGGGCGGTCCCGAAGACCGCCCCGGCGGCCAAGGTCCCGACGGCAGCCCGCAGAAACGTCTGCCGCGAGAACTGTGCCGTCGGTTCGCCAGCTACCGTCATGCCCGCATTCTGGGGCACCTGGTGTCATCAGTCGGATCGGCGGCGCGGCCCGTCACCGGATTGATCGACGATCGTGATGTCCGCCTGACTGGATTACCTACTTGCCGCGCCAGCGCAGCACGTCGAGTGCGACCGCCACATTGACGCTGCACTCGGCCAGCGGACGCGGCAACAGTTCGTCGGCGCGGGCCAGACGCCGCAGCAGCGTGTTGCGATGGGTATAGAGCCGTGTCGCGGCGCGCGACGCATTGCACTGCTCATGCACGAAAACCCTTACGGTCTCCTGTAGTTCGTGTCCCGCCTGTTCCAGTGCGCCCAGGGTGTGGCGGACGAACTCGGTGGCGCGGTCGGTGTCGGCGGTGATCAAGGCGACCAGTTCCACGTCGGCGAACCGCGCGACACGTCGCGGTGATTGCAGGCGCGCCAACATCTGTTGGGTGGTGATGGCGTCGAAGTGACTGCGCCGGAAACCGTCGATGCCCTCGGCGCAGGGTCCTACCGCGACACGGATATCGGGCCGGGCTTCGATCGAATCACGCAGCGCGCCAATGTCTATCGATCTCGCCGGTATCCATACCCAGCGGGTGGCCGTGGAAGCGAGGACGGTGAGCGGTCGCACCCCGGCGGCGTGTCCGAACGACTCGGCGGCCGAATCCAGTCCGGCCATGTCGCCCGCCGGATCGTCGCTCCAGATCACGGCGGCGACGTGCGGTCCGGTCAGGGCGTACCCGAGTCGTGCCTCGGCGCGCTTTCGGGTGATGGGGGCCCCGTCGAGGATCAGGGCGACGGTCTCGAGTCGTTCGGCATGGGTCCCGCGGGTGAGATCGTCGCGTTCCTGCTCGATCTGTGCGGCGATACCCGCCAGGGTTCCGTCGATGAAAGCGCTGATCGAGCGGGAGCAGACGTCGAGCAATTCGTGCAATTCGGCCGGATCCGAAGTCAGCGAGAACGCGATCTCCATCAGCCGGCGCCACGCCACTGCCTCCCCGATCCGGTACGCGTCGAGGGTGAACGGGGTCAGTCCGCGCCGGGCGACCTCGCGCGCGATATTCATCGGCTCCGGCCCGCTGTTCGGGGGTACCGGCGCACCGGGGTCGCGCACGTTGGCCGCGCCCCAGAAGTACATGTTTGCTCGGTTGCTGCGACCGACCGCGGCGGCCAGCTCGGGGTCGGCCGCCAACGCCGGGCTGGCCGCGAGCACTTCGGCGTCGAGTTCGTCGAGCCACTCGGCACGCGGATTGACGGTGATCTGCGCACACTGCCGGATCAGCTCCCTGACCGGCTCCGACGGACGCTTCCAGGACATGCAGCCACCATAAGTCAGTGGTGCAAATTGCACCACGAAGCCGCCAGGAATGGTCGAATCCTATCTTGGTCGCGGCGACCGGGACCGAGACCATGGACGCAGTACACGCATCCGGCGTCAGGAGCCATGTCATGTCCCGCATATCTACAACCACCGAGGTCGAGCACGTCGACGTCCTCATCGTCGGCGCCGGTATCTCGGGCATCGGTGCCGCCTACTACCTGCAGCGCGAGCATCCCGGTCGCAGCTACGCGATCCTCGAAGCGCGCGGTGCGACCGGCGGCACCTGGGATCTGTTCCGCTATCCCGGGATTCGTTCGGACTCCGATCTGCACACCTTCGGCTATGAGTTCAAGCCGTGGCGCGACGAGGACGCCATCGCCACCGCCGACAAGATCCTGGCGTATCTGCGCGAGACCTCCGCCGAGAACGGCATCGACGGCAACATCCGTTTCCACCACAAGGTGCGCGGCGCCGCGTGGTCGAGTTCCGACGCACGGTGGGTCGTCGATGTCGAGCGCACCGACACCGGTGAGACGACGCAGATCAGCGCCAATTGGTTGTTCTGCGCCGGCGGCTATTACCGCTACGACGAGGGCTTCACCCCGCACTTCGAGGGCCGCGAGCGGTTCGCCGGGCAGATCGTGCACCCGCAGCACTGGCCCGAGGACCTCGACTACGCCGGCAAGAAGGTGGTCATCATCGGCAGTGGCGCAACGGCCGTCACCATGTTGCCGGCAATGGCCGAACGGGCGGGGCACGTCACCATGCTGCAGCGTTCGCCGACCTACATCATGCCGGTGCCGTCCAAGGACGTCTTCGCCAATACGGCACGAAAGCTGTTCGGCGACAGGCTCGGTTACGCACTGGCCCGTCGTAAGAACATCGGTCAGCAGCGCGCCGTGTATCAGTTCTGCCAGAAGTATCCGGGCCTGGCCAAGAAGATCATCCGCAGCGTCAACGCCAAGCGGTTGCCCAAGGGCTATCCGGTCGACGAGCACTTCAGCCCCGCGTACAACCCGTGGGACCAGCGGCTGTGCGCGGTACCCGACTCCGACCTGTTCCGGGCGATCAGCAACGGCAGCGCATCGGTGGTCACCGACCGCATCGTGACGTTCACCGAAACCGGGATCCAGCTGGAATCCGGCCGCGAACTCGACGCCGACATCATCGTCACCGCAACGGGTTTGAATCTTCAGGCGTTCGGCGGCATGTCGCTGGTGGTCGACGGCGAGCCGGTCGAGCTGCCCGAGCGGGTCGCCTACAAGGGGATGATGCTGTCCGACGTACCGAATTTCGCCTACGCGATCGGCTACACCAACTCCTCGTGGACGCTGAAGGTCGGCCTGCTGTGCGAGCACTTCTGCCGGCTGCTGGCGCACATGGACGCCAACGGCTACGACACCGCGCGCCCGGTGCTCGACGACCCGGACATGGAAACCCGCCCGCTGCTGGACTTTTCGGCCGGCTATGTGCGGCGCGCGGTCAACCAGCTGCCCCGCCAGGGTGCCAGCCAGCCGTGGTTGACGTCGATGAGTTACCACGCCGACGTCAAACTGCTGCGCAACGACGCCGTCGTCGACCCGGCGTTGCAACTGACGAGTTCGGCTGACGTGCCCAGCCGGGAAGCCGTTCCGGTCTGAGGTTGGGCTGATTGCATTCAGTCTGCGCTGAGAGCGACGTCTACTCGCAAAACCACGCCCTCAGCGCAGAATCAACACTTGCCGTCCGTGATCGAGAGCCTGCGACGATGATCAAGAGAGTCAGTGCTATGGGAATCCACGCTTTCAAGGCGCCGTAGGCACGTGCACACTTGTGGGCATGGACGCATGTGAGATCACCGCGGTCACCGCTAGGCCCCTGCCCCCGACGTCACCGTGGCTGGCGTGACCGCCCACGCAGGCGGGCCCGAACCGCGCCGCAAGTTGAACGGCATCTCAGACGTACGTGCGTTCTTCCACACCAACACCGTGCCGCTGTACTTCATCTCGCCGACCCCCTTCAACCTGCTCGGGATCGACCGCTGGGTTCGAAACTTCTTCTACCTGACCTACTTTGACTCCTTCGAGGGCGTGCACTCGCGTGTGTTCGTGCCGCGGCGGCGCGACCGCATCGACTTCGACTCGATGGGGGATGTGTGCAACCACCTGCTGCGTGATTCCGAGACACTCGAGTTCATCGCCGGCAGGGGGCCCGGCGGCAAGGCCTGCTTCGTGATGATGGACGAGGAGACACAGGCCCTCGCGCGCCAGGCCGGGCTGGAAGTCATGCACGCTCCGGTGGAGTTGCGCCATCGGCTGGGCTCCAAGATCGTCATGACCCGCCTGGCCGACGAGGCGGGCGTCCGGAGTGTCCCGAACGTGATCGCGCGAGCCGGTTCGTACGAGGAGCTGTCGGCGCTGGCGCAGCAGGCGGGTCTGGGTGACGACCTCGTCGTCAACGCCGCCTACGGCGCCGCCGGGTCGGGCACGTTCTTCGTGCGCGGCCAGCGCGACTGGGACGATCACGCCGCTGACCTGGCCGGTCAGGAAGTCAAGGTGATGAAGCGCATCCGCAACGTCGAGGTGTGCATCGAGGGCACCGTGACGCGGCACGGCACCGTGATCGGCCCGGCCATGACGAGTCTCGTCGGGTATCCGGAGCTGACGCCGGCCAAGGGCGGCTGGTGCGGCAACGACATCTGGCGCGAGGTCCTGCCGCCCGCGCAGACGCACGCCGCGCGGGAAATGGTGCGAAAGCTGGGCGATGTCCTGGGCCGCGAGGGCTACCGCGGCTACTTCGAGGTGGACCTGCTGCATGACCTGGACTCCGACGAGCTCTACCTCGGCGAGGTGAACCCGCGCCTGAGCGGCGCGAGCCCGATGACGAACCTGACCACCGAGGCCTACGCCGACATGCCGCTGTTCCTGTTCCACCTGCTCGAATACATGGACGTGGAGTACGAGCTCGACATCGACGCGATCAACTCGCGCTGGGAGCGCGGCTACGGCGAAGACGAGGTCTGGAGTCAGCTGATCATCAACGAGACCGCGCCGGATCTCGAGATCTTCACCGCGACGCCACGTACCGGTGTGTGGCGCATCGACGACGACGGGCGCGTCTCGTTTGCGCGCCCCGCCAACGATTGGGCCACGCTGCTCGACGGGTCCGAGGCGTTCTACATGCGGGTGGCGGCGCCCGGCGACTTGCGTTGTGAGGGCGCCCAACTCGGAGTGCTGTTCACCCGCGGGCACCTGCAGACCCCCGACTACCAGCTGACCGAGCGTTGCCAGCGCTGGGTGAAGGGCATCAAGTCCAAGTTCGTCTCGACACCTCTGACGCCGACTGCAGCGATCGTCTCTCGACTCGTAGCACGAGCGTGAGCCGCCCGGCCGGCATTTCACTGGCCAACTGGCTGTCGGAGCCCTACGCGCAGTGGTCTTTTCAGCACGTCGAAGACTTCGTGCCGACTGCTTTGATCGCGCGCGGGGACGGGCCGGTCGCAGAGTTACCGGCGGTCGACGCGGGGTTGGCCGAGGTCCGGGTGAACCGGACGGACGGGGTGGCCACCCGGGTCGGCACCGTGATGGCCACCACCGCCACCGACGGATGGGCCGTCGCTCACCGCGGTTCGTTGGTGGCCGAGGAGTACCTGGGCGGCATGGGACAACAGACCCGGCACCTGTTGTTCTCGGTGAGCAAGTCGCTGGTGGGAGCGGTCGCGGGCGCGTTGCACGGCGCCGGGGCCATCGATCTCGACTCGCCGGTCACGGATTACGTTCCCGCACTGGGGGATTGCGGCTACGCCGGGGCGACCGTGCGTCATCTGCTGGATATGCGCTCAGGTATCGCCTTCTCGGACAACTACCTGCACCCGACGGCCGAGATACACCAGCTCGACCAGGCCCTCGGGTGGGCGCCCCGCAGTGGGCCGGACGGCCCCACCACGCTGCGGGATTTCCTGCTCACCCTGCGGCAGAAGTCAGCGCACGGCGGGCCGTTCCAATATCGCTCCTGTGAAACCGACGTCCTCGGCTGGATGTGCGAGGTCGTAGCCGGCCAGCGGATGCCGGAGCTGATGTCGGATCTGCTGTGGAGCCGCATCGGGGCCCAGTGCGACGCCACGATCGGCGTCGACAGCGAGGGCACCGGATTGTTCGACGGCGGCATCAGCGCATGTCTGACCGACATGATTCGGTTCGGGTCGCTGTTCCTGCGCGACGGCGTCTCATTGACCGGCCGGCAAGTGGTGCCGGCGGCGTGGATCGCCGACACCCTGCAAGGTGGGCCCGACTCACGGGAGGCGTTCGCCGCCAGCCCCGACGACAACGAGATGCCCGGCGGGATGTACCGCAACCAGGTGTGGTTCCCCTATCCGGGCAGCAACGTCGTGTTGTGTCTGGGCATGTGCGGTCAGGTCATCTACATCAACCGCGCCGCAGAGGTGGTGGCCGCCAAGATTTCCAGCCAGTCGGAGTCCTCTGAGGAACCGATGCTGTTGGACACGCTGCGGGCGTTCGATGCGGTGGCGCGCGAGCTGGGTGGCTGACCGGTTAGAGCGCGGTCTGCCCGTCGCTGCCGTTGTCGTTCGGACTGAATGAGGTGCCGAAACCGCCCTGGCCGCCGGTCCCGCCGACTGTGCCGCCGTTGCCCCCGTTGTTGTCAAGAGGGGCGATGCCCGCGCCACCTGCCGGCACGGCGCCGGGCGAACCATTGGCATCGTAGGCGCCGCCTCCGCCTCCACCGCCGACACCACCCGCGCCTGTAGCGCCGGCGCCACCAGTGAACCCGTCGCTGGCGTCGCCGCCGTCGCCGCCCCTGCCGGCGACACCGCTCGATGACCCGGCACCGCCTCCGCCGCCGCCACCGCCGGTGGCCGCCTCGCCTTCTGCTGCGAAACCGCCGGCGCCGCCCCCGCCCCCGCCGCCGCCCTTGCCGCCGGTTGCGGTGGTAGTAGTGGCGCCGGTTCCGCCACCCCCACCGTCCCCACCGTTTGCGGTGGTCAGGTCGAAGAACCCTCCGCCGAAGTTCGCGGTGCCACCGTTACCGCCGACGCCACCCGACCCGCCGGAGTTGCCGGGGCCAGCGGCGCCTAGGCCGGCGCCGCCGCTACCGCCCTTGCCGCCGGCGCCGCCACCGCCGCCACCACCGCCGTGAGCCGGTCCATCGTCGGGATTGCCCTGGCCGCGCGCGGCATTACCCCCGTTGCCGCCGTCGCCGCCGTCGCCGGCCTTCGCGCCGTCACCGTTGGTCCCACCCGCCGGGGCGGCACCGCCATTGCCGCCGGCCCCGCCGCGGCCGCCGTTACCCCCCTGGCCGCCGGGTTGTCCGTTGACGGTAGAGGCGCCGTCACCGCCATCCCCGGCGGCGCCGCCCTGGGCGCCGGCACCGGCCTTGGCGCCCGGACCGCCAACGTCGCCGCCCGCGCCTCCGTCGCCGCCGTTACCGCCGGTACCGCCGTTTCCCGGGTTATCGGAGGCGACCGGTGTCTTACCGGCGGCGCCACCGCCTCCGACGCCACCCGCGCCACCGTTGCCACCATCGCCGTAGTTGCCACCGACACCGCCAGCCGACCCGCCGGTACCGCCGTGACCGCCCGCACCACCATTACCACCGGCTTGGCCGGTGGTCAGCAACTGCGCGTCAAAGCCTCCGGCGGCCGCGCCACCGGCGCCGCCCTTGCCGCCGTCGCCGTTGGTTGCGCCTCCGGTGGCGGTGCCTCCGTTGCCGCCGGTGCCGCCGTTTCCACCGTTACCACCGCTGCCGGACACGTTGCTATAGTTGCCGCCCACACCGCCGTTAGCGCCGCCGCCGCCCGCACCGCCGGTACCAGCCGTGGCGCCTTTCCCAAGCGCGGCACCGCCATCTCCACCTGCGCCCCCGTTACCGCCGGAACCACCATTGCTTTTTGCGGGACTCAACGGGTCGAGCCCAGACGCGCCGCCGCCTCCGGCGCCACCAGCTCCGCCGTCTCCACCATCACCGAAGGCGCCGCCGAGGCCGCCAGTGCCGGCCGCCCCGCCGGTACCGCCATTACCGCCTATGCCGCCGTCACCACCGTTGCGGCCGAAATCAGTGAGCGACCAGTCAGACCCGGCGCCGCCCTTGCCGCCCCTGCCGCCGGTGCCACCGTCGCCTGCCGCCGCTAGATCGCCGCCGGCGTTCCCGCCGGTCCCGCCGGCGCCGCCGTGGCCGGCGTTCCCGGCACCGTCGTTGAGGAAGCCGTTCACGCCGGCGCCACCGTCGCCACCGTTGCCGCCCTTACCCCCAGCGCCGTCGGCGCCCTTGGCGCCGGTCAGTCCTCCGCCCGCGCCGCCGGTGCCACCGGTCCCGCCGGTACCCCCCTGGCCGCCGTTGCCGCCGATTTCGGGATCGATGTCGTCGTGATAGCCGGCACGACCCTCGGCACCGCGACCACCCACACCACCGGCCCCGGCATCGCCGCCCTTGCCGTCGGCGCCGCCGGTGCCACCGCTGCCGGCCGCCCCGCCGGTCCCGCCGGTCCCGCCCATGCCGCCTCTACCGCCGTTCTCGCCGACGCCGCCGATCGTTCCCGATGCGCTAAATCCAGTGCCACCCTTACCGCCCTGGCCGCCTGCGCCGCCGTCACCGGCCGCCACACCGTCGCCACCGGCCTTACCGCCGGTGCCGCCCGAGCCGCCGTGGCCACCCTGACCTCCGTCCGAGGTCTCGGTGCCAGTGGTACCGATGCCACCTTGGCCGCCGTTGCCACCGTTGCCGCCGACTGCGTCCACACCCTTGGCACCGGCCACTCCGCCACCGGCACCGCCGATACCTCCGTCGCCACCATTGCCGCCATTACCGCCGGTGCCGCCAAACGCTGCATTACTCGCACCGCCACCACCGGCACCACCCGCACCGGCCGCACCCCCTTGGCCGTCGGTGCCGCCGATGCCACCGCTTCCGGCCGCCCCGCCGGTCCCGCCGTTACCACCTAGTCCGCCGTTTTTGCCGTCGACGCCCGTGGTCAGACCCTTCGCGTCGAACCCGGCGCCGCCGTCGCCGCCCTGGCCGCCTTTGCCGCCGTCGCCGTTGATGGCGCCAGCGCCGCCTATCCCGCCGGTGCCGCCTTTACCGCCTTGCCCGCCGGCAGCGCCCGCCACCGCGGACGCGTCGTATCCCGCACCGCCCTGCCCGCCGGCGCCGCCATTACCGCCGGTGCCGGTGGCGCCGGTGGCGCCGTCGATCCCGAATATTCCGCCCGAACCGCCCGCGCCACCCGCCCCTGCGTTACCACCCGCGCCGCCGTTGCCCCCTAGTCCGCCAGGGGTGACCGAATCCAGTCCGGAACCGCCCGTCGCGCCGCTGCCACCCGCCCCACCAGCGCCGCCGAGTCCGCCGGCCCCGCCAGTGCCCAACAGTCCGATGTTGCCGCCGCCGGCACCGCCAGCCCCGCCGTTGCCGCCGCCGGTCCCGGAGGCGCCGGTCAATCCGGGTCCGGCCGCGCCGCCGGACCAACCGTCGCCGCCGGTCCCACCCATCCCGCCAGCCCCGCCGCTGTAGGACGTCGCCCGGTTCAGGCCGCCGGCCCCGCCGACTCCGCCGGTGCCGCCGTTTTGGGTCGCGGTGCCCGTCCCGCCGGTACCGCCGGCACCACCGTGCCCGCCGAAACCGCCCAACCAGCCGCCCGCACCGCCATTGCCACCGGCTGCGCCAACGGCGCCGGCGGCGTCAGCCGCCCCACCAGCCCCGCCAGATCCGCCGTTGCCCCAGAGACCGGCCTCACCGCCAGCCCCGCCGGCCTGCCCGACGCCGCCGGAACCACCGTTGCCGCCGTTGCCCCACAGGATTCCGCCCGCACCGCCGGGCTGGCCGGTGCCGGGCGCGCCGTTGGCGCCGTCGCCGATCAGGGGACGCCCCAGCAGCAAATTGGTGGGGGCATTGATCACGTCGAGAATGGTCTGCTCCAGCGTCTCCGCCGAAAATGCTTCAGCGGCCGCGTAGCTGGCGGCACCCGAGTTCAGCGTCCGCACAAAGTCGGCATGAAACAGCGCCGCCTGCGCGTTGAGTGCCTGAAACTGCTCGGCATAACCCCCGAACAACGATGCGATCGCTACCGACACCTCGTCCTGCGCGGCCGCTGTCACCGAGGTCGTCACGCCCGCCGCCTCCGCATGGGCCGCCCGGAGCGCCGAGCCGATGTCGGACAGATTCTGCGCGGCGGCTATTGCCACCTCCGGCGACACGATCACAACAGATGACATTGCGGCTCCCTCGACATGCCAGCCCCACCGCAGTCATCGGACTCTCCCCAGCCCACACTTCACCGGAAGCGATGCAGGGATGATAGCGACCATCACCACCGGCTGGAGCAAAAACGCCACACTGAAGTTCACCTGGGTTTGGTTCGCCGAGACGCCGGGCGTTCACGTCGATTCGATGCGCCGGAGTATTGACGCGCGCGACTATTCGAGTTGGGCACTGAGCGGGACAAAGGTGCTGCTAAAGCCGTTGTCGGAGGTGATCCTCGGCCGCACCAGGCGCTGCCCCGGCAACGCGCTGCGATTGCACGCGTCCGGCACGGGTGGGGACGAGACAAGGCGGGTCACAGCAAACTCGCGCGGCATTCTGGCGACAATGGTCAACAGGAGTGGCGCTAGCGGTGCTCTTGGCGTGACTTAACCCTCGGGGCACGTCTCAAATATGTTGCGGCGAGAGCACCCCCGGGCCGACGGCATTCGAAAACTCGGTGTCCTTCGGCTGCCGCCGTGGGACGAGTCCGTCAGCAGCGCCAATACCTCGTTAACAGCACCAGCGAGCCGGTCACTGCGGCACCGGCGCACCAGCACGCAACTCGGCCCCGCGGTAGGTATTAATCCCACTTGCCGATCAGACCTCGAACGAACCATGGGCCCCGTCCGGATGGCTCTGACGAGAACGATTCATCCTCGCTTTCGGTCAAGTAGTCTTCGCTGTCGTTCTCCTCTGGCGGTTCCCCGGGTTCGACGAGCATGGCAACGGCGAGTCCGAGTGGACCTAGGAAGAAGAAGGTCGCGAAGAAGTAGCCGACGCCACTGCGATTCTTCTCACTGGCCACGACCGCTGCGACCCCCGCCTGGAGTAGCCAGTACAGGAATAACCCGACCATGGCCGCTACGGCGATCCAGGAACCTAATTGCACGAACGGCTCAGTCGATTTGTCGTTCATGCCGAAGATCATGCGGTATTCGGGATCCGTACGGCTGACGAGGTGCGGTAAACCGCGTCGACTCTTGCAGAGCCTGAGTATTTCGTTTGTCGGCGGGGGCCGCGACGTTCCTCGCTCGCCACGACATAGCTGAAGTCAATATTCTCATTAACTTCACTTGTGAATTTAACTGAAGCTAACTTGAAGTGGTGACTTCACTTCGTCCCGTCAGTTACGAGGACGTTCGGTGGGCGCCGGAGACGAGGCGGTACGCGAGCGCCGTGCTGCCCAAACTCGGCATCTACCACCCAGCTGTGCCCGCTGGCATTGCCGAACTGGTCTTGGACCTACCTCCGTCGGTTCTGGCGGACGCCGAGTCCGCCGGCCGCGAAATCACCCGATTCGATGCCGAATTCGGAAGTGAAATCGCGCCATTTGCCGCCGTTCTGCTGCGGTCGGAGTCCGCCGCCAGCTCGCAGATCGAAAACTTGACCGCATCAGCGCGGGCTATCGCCGAGGCCGAACTATCCGGCGCGAAAACAAAGCGCAACGCCGGGATAATCGTCGCCAACACCGCAGCGATGCAAGCGGCGGTCGCCCTCTCCGACAACATCGACGCCGACGCGATCCTGGCGACGCATCGCGCGTTGATGGTTGACGAGCCGCGCCACACGCCGGGAAAGTTTCGCACCGAGCCGGTGTGGATCGGCGGCGGCTCGACTCCCATCGGCGCGACCTTCGTCGGCCCGTCTTACCAGAAGATCCCCGACGCGATCAGCGACTTGATCGCCTTCGCGCAGCGGGCCGACGTGCCGACGTTGCCCCAGATCGCCGTCAGTCATGCCCAGTTCGAGACCATTCACCCCTTCACCGATGGGAATGGACGTACGGGCCGGGCTTTGGTACAGGCCATGCTGCGCAACAAGGGCCTCGCCCGCCAGGTGACGGCGCCGATTTCAGCTGGGCTGTTGGCCGACACGGACGCATACTTCGCCGCTTTGACGAGCTATCGAGCTGGTGACGCCGCGCCGATTGTCAGACGCTTCTCGAAGGCGACCCTTCTAGCTATCGCCAACGCACGACAACTGGTCGCGGAACTTCGCAGTATCCGGCAGTCGTGGAACGACGTGATCACCGCGCGGTCCGACTCGGCGGTGTGGAAAGTCGCCGATTTGTTGATCCGCCGACCGGTGGTGAACGCTGTGCTGCTGGCACAAGAGTTGGGCATCGACTCCACCAATGCTCACCGCTATCTCAACCCGCTCACCCAGGCGGGAATCCTCGTCGAGACGACAAACGGACCCCGCAACCGAGTGTGGCGGTCGCCGGAAGTGCTCGCGGCGCTCGACGCTTTCGCCGACCGCGCCGGCCGGCGCGGCTGACGCGCGGTTTTCGCGGGCGGTAGTTGACCGCCGGGCGACACGAAGGGCATTCGAAAAACTCGGTGTCCGTCGGCTGCCGCCGTGGACGAGTCCGTCAGCAGCGCCAATAGCCGCTGACGTGAGTCCCGTTCTTCTTCGTGTAGCCGTTTACCCACGTGCAACCGACGTTGGGCGCGTTCACATTAGGAGGGTTGGGCAAGTCGATACCGCCAGGCGGAGGCGCACCAGTCGGCGTCGGCGTAGCGGGGGTGGTGCTGGCAGACGTCGACGTAGTGGGCGTAGTCGTCGCCGCGCAGTACTGCGACTGCGGATAGTCCACGCACAGTTGCCGGTCGACATGTGTCCACTGGCCGGCAGTGCACATCGAATAGGTCCCGCCCGAGTCAGGCCTGATTGCCCCGGTCTGGCAGTCGGCATGGGCGATTGGCGCGCCGAAGCACGCGATGAGACCGCCGGCCACGACGACGCCGGCCTGGACGACTGAAATGATACGCACGTACCAGAACTTACCAAGACCGTGCCGAGGTAGCTGGCAAACGGACAACAAAGTGTCTGCAAGATACCTCCTTCGCGCCCCGGGAAGGGGAAATGCGCGGATCATAGCGCTGGCGTCCCGGTGTGTTGATGCGATCTGATCGGCGTGGCGCGACTCGTCTGGCCAGATGCCATACCGGCAGCACCGCCGCGGCAGTGGGCCAGACGAAGTTCGTGGTGGTCCTCAGTCGCGAGGTAGGTCGTCGCCGACCGCATCCTCCTCGCCCCGATCCTCCGCACTATCGAGAGGATCTTCGGACGTGTCGTTGAGGTTGTCGAGGTAATGCCGAACGGCGATGACTGCTTCATGCTCCCTGAAGTCCGGCTCATGCGCGTCCGGGGCATGAATCGCGCCCTGCCATGCATCAGCGCTGCGGTATGCCTCGATAGCCGCAAGCACCTCACTGGGTGTGCGGTGCGGGTACTCATCGGTGACTAGGCCGGGGTTGTCGCCGTCCCCAAATGCTTTGGCCAGCAGTTGCTCAGGAGTGGCCGCCTCCAATGACCGCGCGATCGCGAACACCGGGTACGGCCTACCGCCCCAGACACCCTTGAGAGAGTGCGTTCCGAGGAGATATGCCGCACGGCCGCGCTGGGTCTTGTCATCGTTGTAGTGCTTGAACAGCAGGTGAGCGACCTCGACGGTCAGCACGAAGTAGCTACGCGCCGCGAACTTGAGGACGCGGAATCCAGTGTCGATGCTCGGACCGACGAAGTCCGTTGCGAAGTTGATCGCGAAGTTCCCAGTTGTATCGGCGCTGTTGAGCGTTGCTTCGTTCGTCTCCTCCGCGTCGATCTGCGATCCTTCGTCGGAGGTCTGGATGGTGCGGGGGATCGCAACCCGGCGGTCTGGTGCAGGGACGGTCGCTAAGAACGCGCCGCCCTTAAGCGTCATTGGTGTCTTCCCCAGCAAGTGTTGGATCTCGAACTCGAGCATCGTGGCTGTCCACGCGTCGATGGCGTCGCTGCACTCTTGCTCTGATTGGATCCTGAACGAGAAGATCAACTCGTCGCCAATGGCCTTCCACAGCGAGAGACGGTCCCTCAGAACCGGATATGACTCGTTGATCTTGTTTGCCAGTAGCGAGGGGAATTCGCTGTAGAAGGCGAGGAAGGTCGCAATCCATCCGCCCTCGCTCTTCTGCTTGAACTGGGTCGAGTTCTGCAGATCGCAGGAGAGGAAAAGTATGGATCCGTCTTGATTGAGGCCAGCCGCCATCAGGTGAGAAGGCCGAGATACTCGGCGCGGACCTTCGCCGCCGGGACTGACACCCCGAAGTGCTCAGCGACGGTCACCAGGTTGCAGTCCTGCCGGACGAACACATCCTTGAAGTGGTTCGCAGGCATCAGGAGGTTCGATGCAAACACGTTTGCCTGAGTCTCGGCGACGTTGCGGCCTAGCCGGGCGAACATGGATGTCCGCTCACCGATGCGATGACTTTTGGGGGCTCGGTAGTGCAGGAAGTAGTGCCCGAGCTCATGGGCAATCGTGAACCTGTCACGCAGCCGCGAGGTGTGCGTAGGGATGATTACGGTGAAGTCGCCTGGCTCCCGCACTTCGAGCGATTCTGCGCGGTTGTCGACCTCGATCTCACCACCAAGCTTCTTGAGCAGTGCATGCACATCGACATAGCCATGTTCGTTGATGACTTTGTGTTCATGTGCGATCTGCTCGGCGTACGTCGCGATCGCCGAGTACGACAGCCTCGATCGCGGCGCCTCTACTGCACCCTCACTCATCACGCTCATCGCGTCTACCTCCACCGCAATCATCCCGCATTGATAGGCGTCTCTTAGTACGAGTTGCATCGCACCTGCGCCGGCTCTTGGACGGGGTGTCCGGGGTATTGGGTTATCGGTACTGCGGAGACTAGCGCGCCAGGCCGCCCATCATGACGACCTCAGCTTACGGCGAGGCGCTGACATGTGCGGGAGTTCGGAAGCGGCCGCTTGACGACGGTTCCCGCATCAGCCTCATACGGTAGGGCGCAGTTTCATATTCGTACTTGTCTTCCCCTGCGCCCCCGGCACGACTCGAACGTGCGACCTAGGGATTAGAAGGCCGTCTGACCTGGCGTTTTGCGTATACACGGCTTTTGATGGCTTCTTCGAATTTATAGCGTGACCTGCGTAGATGCGTTGATGGGTTTGATGCCTTTATCGCGCTTGATCCGACTCCTGCGGGCTGTGTGCGGGCTGGGGTCGCTGGTGCTTGTCGTGTGCAAAGGCCGCCAGACCAGGAACATTCGCGGTTTCTGCATAGGCGCGTCCGTTAGGCACCCGGCGCAGCGCTACACGCCGACTATGACGCCGCCCGTCGATCGAGGTCTACCGGTGTGGCCCAGTCGCAGTCTGCTTCGGCGGACGAGGCACGTGAACCGCAATTCCGCTGACTGCGATTCCGGCAACATCGATTCCATACGCTTGCGGTCCCCGTGGTAGAGGTGCAGCTTCAAGCTGCGCACGGTCGGAAGAAGCAGGCGACCCGCAAGAAGTTATGCAGCCCTAGGCAAGAGCATCGAGGTCCGCGGCCAGGGCTTTCGTGGGCGCATCTCTGATCAACTCGGCGGTCAACGATCGACGCGCTGGCTGTCGTCCGTGTGCACCGATAGCCCGAGGGCTCCGTGAGGCGTCAAGCAAGCCGCGTGATCGTCGATCCAAAGACAACCACCACCGATCAGCGGCAGTCACGCGACGTTTGCTCCACGGCTACCTGTAGCGATCCTATGGTCGAGATCGCCTGTTTTAGAGCCAAATTGCGCTGTACTACCGGAAGTTGTACCGTAGCTGAGTACAACTGAATACCTAATCGCAGGGGCCGTGTCGGTAATCGAACGCAATCGTTCCGGTTATTTCTTTTGATGCCTATGCCTGAATCTCCTTTCAATTCAGAAAGTCAGGCCCCCGCATGTCTAGTGAAAGCCGCCATCAGAGCGCTGCCGAGTGCAGCCTGCAGGCCACAGCCGCCGCCCACGCTTCGTGGGCCAACACCACGGATCCACTGGCGCGCACTGCCGCAGCCCGTGAAGCCGCCTCGCGCAGGTTCGAAAACCAAGTAGACCCTGACGGTCTGTTGTTGCCCGAAGAGCGAGCCAAGCGAGCCGATCATGCGAAGCGCGCCCACATGGCCAAAATGGCCGCCGCCAGCGCCAAAGCCCGCAGGCTCCGCAAGCAGGCCAGCACTATCGAGGCCGAAATGGCTGCCGAGGACCCCGAGCTGATTATTGGTGCCGAACAATTGGCACGCGAGGCCGGGGATCCGGCATGAATACATCCAAGAATGACCCCGACCTCGCCCTGTCTCTTGAAATTATGAGTGATTGGTTCGACGACTTCGAGGAAGGCGTCTGGGCGCTCTCGCAGTTGCCCGACCTGCTTGCCGAGGGCAAAGCCGTGCAAACGCTCGTGCCCGTGCTGGATAAGGCGCTGCACACGTTGCTGAGCCATACCGTGGCGATCGAGCCGCTCGCAAAATATGTCGAGCAACTTGAAGCGACGACGCAGCGCGCAACGAAACACGACCCTTTAGATGGCGGCGAGACTGTCGTCAGCCCGAAGTCTCGTTCGAGCGTCCCAGAATTGCGTGGGAGTCCAGCAGGTGACACGCCGGACCGAGGGTTACTCGTGGCTGACTCACGCGGCACCACTCTGCGTGACGCCGTGAGCGGAGACCTGACGGGCCTAGAAAGCCGCGCGCGACGGCTGGCTGACCGCCTCGCCGCTAATGCGCAACTGCTCTCCGCCGCCTATGCCGATTCCACGCTCACCCGCACGAATCACGTTGCGCGGCTGAAGCGGTTGCGCAGCCAGCTCGACGCCGCTGTCGAGGCCCTGGACGCCAGTGCGGCACATCGGAAGGTGCCGTGATGCTGGCCCTGTATCTGGCCGTCGTCGTCGGTGTCGTCGTCTCTGTGTCGCTGAGGCGGTCGGCCTCATGACCGCCCACGGTTGCTCTAAGTGCCCCAATCGGTGGGACGGCCTGAACACCTGTCATTGCTCCCGATGCCACCGAACCTTCTCGGGCGTCGAGTCTTTCGACATTCATCGGCGTGGTGGTGTCTGTCAGCCACCTCTCGAAGTCGGCCTGGAATTGGCCACCGAGCGCGCTTATGACTGCTACCGCCGCGCGAGGCCACTACGAGAACCACGAAAACCACCCGGCGACAGGGATTCTGAGCCACTTTCAGCACCGTCCGAAGGTGATGGACACCGGGGAGTCCTCGTGATCGCCTCAGCGCCGCACACCGACCAGGCCGCACGGGATCTCATCGAGGACGCCTTGGCCGACACCACAGACCACACCATCGGTTCTGGCGACGGAGCCGTCCATTGCGAAGAGAGACAAGCCACATGACCGCCGAAATAGAAGGAAGCCCCGGCACAGGAGGGGCCGGGGCGACCAACAGTGATCCAGCGAAAGGAATCAACGGCCAGCATACCCCTACCCCCAGCCCGTACCTATCGGTCGACGAGATGCAAGTACTTTTCGCCGAGGGCACTGCCCGGATGAAAGCGCGGGTGGCCGCCGGTGACCCGAGCGTCCGGAGGCGAGCCGAGGCCGCCCAGGCTGCCGCCGAACATCCGGATGGCGCTGAGGACAACCAGACGCCCGAACCGGGTGCTGAGCCGCCGGAAGATGTTGCTGGGCCTGGCAATGACGCTGGCGACGATGAATCAGCTGACCAGCGTTCAGAGGCCAGCACGAGCGACGAGGACGGCCCTGCTGCCTCGACGGTGGCCGACGGCGAGGAGCCCGCGACAGGCGATGTAGATGATCTGCTGTGGCCCTCACCGGCAGCTCCTCGTGTGTGCGCCAAGCGCATCGAGGCCGACTATCGCGCTGCGGGTCGGCCACTGGCCTATTACGGCGATAATTGGTTTCGGTTTAACGGATCTGCCTATCTAGGGCTGACCGCTACCGAGCTGCGCGCCGAACTCTACGGATTGTTGGAAAACGTCCATTACGCCAATGCCAGGGGCGAGCTACTGCCGTGGAACCCGGACAAGTCCAAGCTCGACAGGATTCTGGACGCGCTTAAGACCCCGCCGGTGCTGCTCGGTTCCTGGGTGCGTCCGGGAACCTGGCTGGACCGCAGGACCGAGTTGCTGGTCATCCCGTGTGTCAACGGGTTGCTCAGGGTTGCGGATCGAGTCCTGTTGCCGCCCAATCCGCTGTTCTTCACGACGTACTCTTTGCCGTTGGCCTATAAGGCCGGGGCCACACCGGCGCGCCGGTGGATGCGCTTTGTCGAAGAGGTCATGCCCAATGACCCGACGGCGCAAGCAGTGTTACAGGAGTGGATCGGCTACGTCCTTAGCGGGCGCACCGATCTGCATAAGGCGCTGATGCTGCTGGGACCGCCGCGCTCGGGCAAGGGCACCATCGACCGCGTCATCCGCTGGCTGGTCGGCGGAGACCAGGGCCACACCGGCATGTCCGGGGCAGACCTCACCAGCGATTTTGGCATGGAGCAACTAGTCACCAAGTCGGTAGCGACATTCTCCGATGAGCGGATGACGATGAACGGCAAGCGTTTTGTCGAGATAGTGCTGCGGATCACGGGCGAAGATCCGGTGTCGGCGAACCAGAAGCACAAAACCGCATGGACCGGGCAGCTCGGCGTCCGGTTGCAGTTCATGAGCAACGAAACGCCGCAGTTGCCCGACGCATCCGGGGCGATCGCGGCCCGGATGCTGACGTTGTGGCTGCCGAACAGCTTTCTCGGCAAGGAAGATCCGACCCTGCTCAACACCTTGCGAGAGGAACTGCCGGGCATCCTCGACTGGGCGCTTCAAGGACTGGACCGGCTAACCAAGGCCGGTTGCTTCACTGAGTTGACCGGCGAGAACAGCACGTTGATGGCCGAGCATCTGCGCGAGGGCACCTCGCCGCTACGCGAGTTCATCGCCGAGTGCTGCGACGAGGGGAACGATTTCGTGGTCGGCAAGGGCGAGTTCTTTACCGCTTGGCGAGGATGGTGTCGGAACAACGGCCACGAGCCAGGATCGAAGGGCAACCTGGGTCGTAAGCTGGTCGCGATCTACGGCCCCGGCGTCCTCGGCAAGCAGTCCACTGGCGACCGCAAGCCCATCTACCGAGGGCTGAGGGTGGTGCAGCGATGATGACTCGAACGTCCGTCAGCGCCGCGACGTCCGACTTCCGTCCGACTTCCGTCCGACTTTGGTCCGGGAAAAAACACAGTCTGAACTGCGACGTCCGGGATGTCCGACTTCTTTTCCTCTTTTACACAGGAGGGGAAGAGAGTAATACATCCCCTACACGCACACGTATAGGGAAGAAAATTCCAGCTTTGATCCCGGACAAGTCGGACGGATCACCTATTCGTACTGTTCAGAGCATTGCCGGGGAGATATACGGAAGTCGGACGGAACCCAGACGGAAGTCGGACAACCTCGCTCGCAGGATGCTCACCTCACTCGCAGCCTCGACCCCGTTGTCGCAATTACTGATTCAGCCTGTAGCAGTCCTATAGCTAAAAACTATTAAGCACGCCATCGGTCCAATCGCCGTCAGCGCCAACCACCTTGCCCTGTTAGGACCGCAGATCGCTCGGCAGGCACTACCCACCCTCCGCGGCGCTGAAAGTCGCTCACAGCGCTACGGGCCACCTAGCAATGGCCAATCGAGTGGAGGCCTCGATCCTGCTAATCGTGCAACGGCTTGGGCTTTCGGTCACACGTCCTCGGACAGGAAATCACCTCCCGTCTAACCCATTCGGGGCAAGCCCGACATTCCAACGACCTCCAAGAGGAAGGTACGGCCAGGAGGAAGGCCCCTGCCGCCGAACGATATCGGCAACGAGATCTTGCAAAGCCGACGGCCATAGCAGACAAGGCGGTGAAGGTTGTGCGTCCGATCGCCGACCGCGTATTCTTATCCCCGACAATTTGATTGGACCGCTACCACCCAGCGGAATTACTCGCGGGAAGCGGCCCCTGCGCCAGTGGAGCGAAATCACGGGCAGGGATGAGCGGTCACGGCACTCGCTGGCCATCGGGCTTGAGTTGAGCGCATCGAGAGCTGTACGGGATGTACTCCGGCAGCAACAAAGTCGGTGGACGGGCGGTCATCGGAGAGAGTCGAGACCGGAAAGGTTCGCCATCCAAGGAGTCGCGCGGCGCGCACGCGACTTACTTCGGGCCACCATCGGCAGGAGCAGAACTGTGCAAAAACCCGATCGAGGGCATCCAGTGACTGGGCACAACGCGCAGGCGATGTTCGACCGCATGACGGACGACGTTCAGCGCAGGGAGCCAAGGTGTCGGATCTGTCGTGACGAATCTGTGCGTGTCGCCGTCAATGGGCTGTTGAACTGGCGCGGTGTCCCAGTCGTTCGGCAAGGCGGTAAGTCGCATACCATCACTCTCGCCGAGATTCTCGCTCAGCTTGAGCCCATCAACGAGTGCCGCGCCAAGGGCGACCAGATCACCTACACCGCCTTGTGGAATCACTATCAGCGGCATTACAGCCTTGCCGGGGTCGCCGCCTATTGGAGCGCTCGGACGATCCAGGACTTCACGGAAGCGCTCAGCCGTGACGAGGCTGTAGGACGCCTATAGCAGAGTCGCAATCATCGGCACCAAGTACGACGGGGTTTCGTCCATGAGAGTTGTTAGTTGACTATAGCTGCGCTGCAGGACATTCGGGCCGAAAGCGCAGGTAGAGACATCGGTCTAGCCTGAATGTTGTTGCGGCAGAACCACATATTGTCGCCGGTCGCGCTGCGACAATTTCAGAACTTGTGGCCATGACCGTATCTGTCAGTTCCGGTTGAGCCCAAACTCACGAGTCATCAACGCGCGCTTGTAGTGAGTCTCGGCGGCGTCAACCTCTGAGGAGGACGTGCTGGGTCCGAACACCCGCAAGATGCTAAACACGAAGTGCCGGGCATGCTCGGTCTTGACCCGGGAGCGGGCTTCCTCGCTTTTGCCAACACTGGCAAAGGCTAGCTCTCGCAGGGCGACGTTGCCGCCATGACCGTCACGCACGTAGGACGTCCACCGCTGCAGGATTCGCTCCGCCCCGTCGGCCTTTCCGACGTACTGCCTTCCGTTCGAGGAGTCGGTAATTAGGTAGATCCCCTGAACTTCTGAGAGTGCCACCTGCCAGTCGGCATATCGGTGACCGGCGACCATCTCGCACAGCTCGTGGTACGTCAGAAGCACACGGTCGAACCCTGGAAACGGAACCTTGTCCCGGTCTGCGATCTCTAAGACAGGGAGGTTCGCCACGCTGGTCGCGCGCCGCTGCCAGGTTCGCGGATTGTCCCATTCCACGACGAGTCTGCCCGTTAGCGGTGCAAGGAAGTTGCAGGGACGCAGATCCCAGTACCGACGGGTCGCTGTTCTCTCCCGCAGTACCTCGCCGCAGTTCTCGAAGGTCCCATACAGACGAGAGCGCCGCTTGCCATCAGCGATGAGTATTACCCAGTACCTGCCAGGGTCGGAGGGGAAACGCTTAGTCGAGATGCTTTGGCAGCGGGTGTAGTCGAGGACTCGTTGTTCAGCCAGATCCTCTGGGCCTTGCAGCGGATCCTCAGCACCGAACACGTGTGAGGCATCGTAGACACCTGGCTTGAAGCTGTGCCGGATGAGATGAATGTCCTCTAGGCCAATGGGTGGGACGTGCTCCGCCCCGATCCCGGCCAGCACGTGGCCGAGCGTGAGGAACTCTCGGGGCCCAGATTCGGCGCTCTCAGGCCCAGCGTCCTTAGCAGGGAGGTTTTGTGTGTGCTGTTCGGCCACCTGCCCCACCCTATGAGCGTCGTGCCCGAGGTTCCAGGATCGGAGTCGGAGCGTGGCGCGCTGCAGTTCCCACAGCTGCACTCTGGTTCTCGACGACGAGCCCGTAATGGGCGCGGTTCCCGAATGCCACCCGAGATTTCGTTGTCCGCCAGGAACGTAGACGTGTCGGTGGCCTACCGGAGAATGGACGCTAGAAACACGACTTGAAGGAGATACACCCCCGTGCCCGACGACGGCTCCCGATACCGCATGTGCGGTGAGGTTTACAGCTACGAGCTGAAGGCCGCGAGCGAGGCCGAGCTGGCCGAACTCAACGACTTGCAGGGCAGCAACTTCAGCTTCGAAGATTACGTGACTGAGTCGGTGCACACGGGGACCATCGAGATCGTCGATGATGGCGATCAGGACGACGACTGGCCGCGCGGAGCGAACTACCTATACCCGGATCGAGTACTACCTACGACGAGTTGCGCGCTGAGGTGGGCCCATCCACGTTACCGCAGGCGAGTCGCTGTCGCGGTCGGTTCGTTCCTAAGCGGGCCCTAAGCGCAATCCGGTTCGTCTGACCACAACCTCCGTGAGTCGTTATCGGTGGCAGAAATTGGGCACTGAACCGGTAAGCTAGCGGCCGCCGAGCGGCACTGAACGTTTGAGCACTCAACCGCGCCGCCCACGTGTCGGCGGTTTGTGTCTGCATCTAATTGACAATTGTTCGTGGTCTGGCAGGTTAGGGGGAGATGTGGCTGCGCCCGGCGAGTATGAGTTGACGCCTCAAGAGTGGAAGAAACTCCGGATAGATGCGCTTCGGCAAGAAGCTGCGTCGGTAATGTCCGCCCTTGATAGTCGATTGTCAAGCATCACAACATGTGTCTCCATTGGAGCCGCAATAGCAGCAGCAGGAATCATTGCAGGCGTAGCTTGCAGGCCGGTGTTCTGCTTTGTCCCGTTCATCATCGCCTTGCCGATTACCTATGCAATGCAAATATCCGCAGACTGTACCGGATTGGCGACTTACCGCAGCTGGATTGAAGGCGAGCTAGACCATCTGACAGGAGATCCGCTGATTTTCTTCGAAAATAAGGTAAACTCAGCACGAGCCGAGGCAAATAGGGGCTACCACGCTTTGATTGCGGGCTACCTCTTGTTGTTCATCGCGCTTTCTGGCGTCGCTTTGTACACCGGTTGGGCACTGCACTCAAAACATTTAGGTTGGTTGTGTTTTCTTGGTTCAATCGTCTCAATTCTTTTAAGCTTGACTCTTTTTGCGTTTGAAGTGTGCGACAACGTTACTATTGGGGACAAGACTTTAGACTTCCTGCTTAACGAGAGCGAGCCCAGGATTTTACGATGCCAACCCCGACGCGAGCGAAAATAGTTAAACGACAACATCTGTCAACCTCGATGGTAATGCCACGCTGATAGCTGCAGTCGGCGCTCACCGAAGTGGGGTGGAGACCAGGTTAACTGATGGCCCCCCGATAGCCCCCCGCGAAACCGTGTGCAGGTCGTCTATCCGGACGATCGACTTCATCCCGACTATTTTGTGCCGCAACTTGGTCGTGTAGCTTTACAGCTCTGGCACACTCCGCAGGGCTTGGCCGCCTTCTGCGCCGACAAGCACCGAGGGCTAGGACGAATGATTCTTCCGAGGATTTCCAGATCGTTACGTGTGCTCGGTGATACCTGCTTCTAACTGCTCCGCGAGGCAGGATTCCAAAGGGCTTTTTTCTGTGTGCGGCGGGAGTTAATTAGGCGAAGAACATATTCTCTTAATTCCTTGTAATCCGATCCGCCGAAAATTTCGCTTAGTTTATCCGGATATCGAGAATCGGTCCGACCACCACTTGCCCTGCGACGGTTGAGGTCGTCGCTCTTGTTTGTGTATACACTCAGCGTGTCACGCATCCATTTACTTGTAGGCATCTCTTTTGAGCCGTCCCACACTCGCCAGCCTGCGAGCAGCGTCGCGGCTACGACGTAGGTTGCTAGATCGTCCTCGGGCGTCCTCTGCGCGGCTTCCGCCCACAGCATCGCTGCGTCCCGGTCATGCAAGATCCTAATTGCGTTCGTACTTATTACCTGGGCGTCTCGATTGTTTGACGAACGAGCGGTGCTGCCCCGTCCAGTCAACACATGTTCTGAGGATTGAGTTCTAGTAACACGGCTGTTGCGAACTGTTGCGACCGACGCGGCAACAAACGCCGTCGCGGCAGCAGCAGCCATGCCTGCCAGCGGAAGCCAGTCCCCATTCATTTATGTCGAAGCCTCCCTACGGCGAACTACCTCGCCGATCCCGCGAGGCACCCTCCTCTTGGGTTCTTAACCAGATGCTACTCGTTCCGAAGACCAAGGCTGCTGCAAGCGACCCTAGTGAGAAGTTAGCGATGTGCCGCTGGTGGCTCTCCTGCTTCCGACGTAGCTCGTCCGACTGCGTTGGTAGCTGGTTTGGAGGCTCTTGAGCCGCCTTAAGTGCGCTTGCGTCCGCTTGCGCCTTCTCACCCTCACGACCTTTGGCGACGATGTCTCCGTACTTCCACCCCCCGAGAACCAGGAACACGCAAGCCGCGCCTACTGTCAACAACGCGAGAAGAGGGTTGGGTAGCCGCCGTTCCTTATCGTCAAGGACGAGGCACAACATCACCACAAGATCGCCGACCGAGGCACTAGCAAGAATCACCGACACAATTATGAGTTCTCCGCCGGACAAGACTTTGTGGTCGAATATGTCCCACATGGAGGCCAGCTTGCCTGTTTCCACGAGGCTAGAGGAGATGAAAACGAGTGGCAGTAGCGCCACTACAGCACCAAATAGCAACCAACCCAGGAGACCGTATGTGAGCGTCTGGACGTCGGCTGACCCGACTTTCCGCTTCTTGCCCCCATGTTGAGCCACGTAAGTATGTCTCCCCGGCGTACTCAGGCGATTGGTTGTCGGCTACAGGTAAGCGATCAGCGAAGAACCCTGGGCATGTTGTATCACGGAATGTCTTCCGTCATGCCAGAGACGGGTCGTGCACGTCGAGGCGTGACACTTCTCAATGCTCTGCCTCGGAAACGATCGCGCCTAGCGCATGCTTCTCACTCAAGGAGATGTCTTGTTGCTTCCACCGGCGAGGCGTTGACGGTTGGAGGCGAAGGACACTCGAAGTCAGGCCTGGCAACTCGGTGGTTGTGGGCGAGAAGCAGGCAAGCGGACCAAAGACGTTCGGGCGATTAGGGCTGGATCAGCCGCGAGATCAGGACCTCCAAAGTCGTGTCGATGGCTTCGGCGACATGACGGAGTTCGATCACATCCAACCGGCGCTCGCCTGACTCGTACTTGCTGACGAAGGACTGAGGTACGTCTAGTCGCTCGGCGACCTGGACCTGGGTCAGAAGGGCTTCTCGGCGCAGTTGGCGCAGCAGCGCACAAAGCTGCTGGTACTCCTCCGAGTAGATGGATTTCTCCACCTGGCCAGCGCACCTGGCAGTAAGCTATATCCCAATTTAGGATATTTGAGGTCATCGCCGGGTACCCGTAGCTTTGGCAACTGAACGGATCAACGAATGGTCAGCGCGCCGAGCATTGTACCGGCACACGTCCGTCCGTATCCGAAGTGAGGTGTTTAGTTCCTAATGAGGGCCACGAGGACTGCGGTCAGTATCGTCGCCGCCGCTGTTCTCATCGGCCTCGGTGCTGGTTGCAGTGGCAGCGACCATAGTCCCGCCTGGAAGTCGGGATATGACCATGCGACCGACGCCAGGTCGTCAATCAGGGACGGCTCTCCGCCACACAATGCCTGCGGGTTTGCAGGAGTAGTTCGCGGCTATAGCGGAACCGATTTGGAGGACTTTAGGTCCGGATGCCTTGCAAGAGTAAAGGAGCTCGGGTATTGAGTGAGGTTGCCTCGGGCGGGCATTCAACCTCCGACACCTCTCCGCCATTGGGTCGGGACCGGGCGGCGGCGACCGTGGTCTGGAGGTTCTTCGCGGTTGTTGTCGGCGTGTTGGCGGCAGCGCTGATCGCGGCGACCCCAGCGCGCGCAGACGATGCGAGCTTTCTCAACGACATAAACATGATGGGCTACAACGACATGGGAAACAGCAGCGCGCTGAGGTGGGGCCACGGGGTCTGCGTCGACCTGCAGTCGGGTGTGAGTGTCCAGGCGGTCTATCAAAACGTCGCCAAGGTGACTCGCGCCAACCGGACATACGGTTTCATGGGCAGCGCGGTGAGGAACCTATGTCCCGACCAGATGCCGACGTTGCAGGCCGGGGTGGGTTGACGGTGATCATCAAAGCTGGGGCCATCCTGACCGCTCTCGCCGTTGTTCTGGGGACGGCCACTCTGACGGCACCCGCCGCTGCGCACGCCGACCCGCAATTGGACGCCTCGATCTGCCAGTACTTCGACAACCACGGCGGAGTCAATGGCGACAACCTGCGCGACGTTGGCCAGCGGCTACACGACAGCGGAATGACCGTGGATCAGTACAACTCGGCCCTGGTCAGTGCGGTCAAGAACTCCTGCCCGCAGTATCGAAGCGCGTTCCTTGAGTGGGCTCAACGCCCCTGGTAGAGGCTGCCCGGGCGGCGTGACCCCAACAACTCGATGGTGTGCAAGAGTCCCTACGACCCAAGAAGGCAGGCGGTAATGAGAAGACTCTTACCGGCCACAGTGGCAGCAGCAGCCCTCGCTGGCTTCATCACATCGGTGTCACCGGCGAGCACATCGGTGTCACCGGTGAGGGCAGACGCGGGCTGCCCCGTGGGTTACTACTACGAACTGACGGACGGCCTGTGCCACCTGGACCCTCGCGGCCCCAGCAATACCGGTGGCTGCGACCCCTCTGACCCAAGTGGGCAGGGGTACCTACGGTGCTACGGACCGGATTCCGGTTGGCAGTAACCACCCCCTAGTAGCGGCTGCGAAACCAGGGAGTCACTGTCAGCGGTCGTTTGTTCCGGTGTTCGATTGGTGGCCCCACGAGAGCCCGAGTCGTCTGGCGCAACCCGCACGGCTCAATAATGTCGTTGACTGGTTAGGGAAAATAGGCGTGTGGTTATCGTCGTGATCGACACCAACATCTTGGTCGAGTCGCCCTTTCAAAAGAGGCGGGCGTGGCGGTCACTGGTCGAGCACGCAGAAGCTTGGGATCTCCGCATCGTAGTGCCTGCCGTCGTCTTCATGGAGACTGTGAACGTTGTCAGGCGGCAGTGGGCTGAGGAGCGAGAGGGGGTAACGACGCTGAGGTTAGGCGAATTCGGCGTTGACGACCACATCACGGCAATCATCGCTGAAATCGACGCCCGCAGTGAAGATTACGAGACGTGGCTGCGGGACTACTTAGGCGAGCACCACATCGCGATCGAGCCAGTACCGCCCGTCGACCACATGGAGATCGTGAGCCGAGCCTCCCTTGGTCGTAACCCCTTCACCAGGGATAAGAACGGCAAGACGAAGGACGGCTACAGGGATACGTTGATCTGGCTGACTGCCCTCGCCCTTGCTCGTAACAATGTCGAGGACGAGGTGTGGCTGGTTAGCCACAACACCCGGGACTTCGGGCCGAGCCCGGAGAAGCGAGCTGCGACAAGCAATAACGACGGCCAAGATAAACCGCGCCAGCCTTTTCATGAGGAGTTCGGGGAAGAACTTGCCGAGCAGGGGCTCGGCGAACGGGTCCACTACGCGATATCGGTTGAGCGGTTGGAATTGCACCTAGCTGCGATGTTCGCCCCCATCGTTGGGGATGACCTGCGGGTACGGATCGATGCGATCAAGATGGATGTCCTGTCCTCAATGCTGGTGAACGCACTGATCGGCTTCGAGGTCGATCCAGAACTGGCCGCGTTGCCTGTCGAAATGCTGAGGGCTGTCGTGGCGGGAGCGCGCGAGCCGGAAGACGGCTGGGAGTTCAGCGAGGCGGCTGGCAGAGGAAGTGCAGGATGGACTGCGCGGTTCGTCGTAGACACCGAAGTGGACCTCTTGCTCGTCGGAGCGCCACTGATTGGCCCCGAGCACACGAAGACTCTTCGCGTGGTAGGCCAAGTGACCGTGGCGTCAGACGGCCAGATACTCGACATCGCTGCGGACTCCGTCGAGGCGTTGCCAGGAGACCCCATGCGGGTGCGGTGGAGAAGGCGGTCTGCACGTCCCTCGATTGATGTTGGACAGGTACCGGGCATCGCCGACGTCATGAGGGCCCAGCAGGAGGAGATAGCCAAGAGTTTTCGGGAGGCTGGGGCTCTGTCGGGCATCGCCGACGTCATGAGGGCCCAGCAGGAGAAGATGATTCGGGATATGAGGGAAGGCGTCACCCGCTCCGGTGCGAGCACAGGCGGTCCGCAATCAACCGACTGCGCCGACGGCCACACTGACTCCGACGACGGAGTGGATTCCGACGACACCACTGACGAGCCCGGAGCCGCCGATCAATAGGCAGGCGATCATCACCGACGGGCGTTACCTTCCCCTCGGCGGCTCCACGAGCGGTGGCTTACAGCGACCGCTTCTTCGCGTGCCAGGTGTGGCAAGCTCGTCGCTTCAAGGGTCGCTCGACACCGAGTGGGTTGTCATCCAGGCCGAACTGTTTATCTGGGCTCTAGCCAAATTGGACAGCCTGCTCGACAGTACCAATCGTCGAAATAGGGTCCGTAGCGGATTGATAGACGTTGTCGAAAATGAGTCTAAGAATCGAAATTGACAGAATGGGGCATAAATTGGCAGAGGTCAGATCGTCGGCTACGTGCGGGTGAGCATCGGACATTTCGAGCGTAGGGCCGCCGAGGCGCTGCTGAGCCGCCAGGTTGCAGTAGTTCGCCGCTACTTCCCACGCCTCTCGTCGATCATTGCGTCGATGTACGAATCGACCTGTGGTGCCTCATAGTCGTCTATCTCGTCTTGGGTGGCATCATCCGGTTCTAGCTCTACCTCTAACGGGATGGCAGCCTCCACCAGGTGGTTGCGGCGGTCCAGCTTGAGTCGACACACCCCACATTCGAACCGGTCGGCGGACCCCTGCCGCTCGACGTACGCGGCGCCCGGCGATCGACTTCTGCTCGACCGCAGGCATGGTCTCGGCGAGGCGCTGCTTGAACGCGTCCCGCGAAGCTGACAGCTGCGAGAGATCGCCAGTGTCGTCCCAGCCAATGCGGACGGCGCCGTCAGCGACGGGGTTGATGTCGGCCTGGTCGTTGTGGATACCCCACATCGTGTGGTCGGTCGGCCGGTGCTCATCGGTCACATCCTTCGGGTTCAAACATCTTCCCAATGCTCTCAGCAAAGGGCGACAAGGTCGCCTTGAATCAGATCCCGTGCTTACGGGCACTCAAGTTGAGGTCTCAAATTCGATAGGTTGTTGCGACTGAGACACCACCGCCGTCGGCCTCTGTCGTCCAGCCTCAACGGGCCCATCAGGTGTCTTGAAAACCCGTCTCATAACCGGTATTCTCAATACCGGTAGCTTGACGGGATAATGAGACAGGAGCAGGTATTTGGCGGTTATCGGGTACGCGCGGGTCAGCACGACGGATCAGAATCCGCAGCTTCAACTAGATGCCCTGCGCGACGCCGGTGCCGTCCGGGTGTTTGCCGACCATGGAGTGAGTGGCTCGAAGGCCAGTCGCCCGCAGCTCGACGCCTGCTTAGACCATCTCCGCGAAGGCGATGTCTTGACGGTGTGGAAGCTCGACCGGCTCGGTCGCAACACACAACATGTGCTCGCCGTGGTCGATGAACTCACATCGCTAGGCATTGGTTTTCGCAGCATCACCGAGGGCCTGCATACCGAGGGCGCGATGGGGAAGGCGATGTTGACCATCATGGCCGCGTTCGCACAGTTGGAGCGTGACACCATCATCGAACGCACCCGCGCCGGGCTGGCTGCTGCCGCCGCGAACGGACGTAAGGGTGGACGCCCACGCAAGGTAGACGATGCCGACGCCGCCAAAGCACGAAGCCTCCGGGATAAGGGCGTCACGGCAACCGACATCGCGAAGATGCTGAGCGTCTCCCGCGCCACGGTGTACCGCTACCTCAGCGAGAAAACGCCATCCTGACACCGGCAAACCCGCAGCCTCTACTCACGACGAGCGGGCCGCCCTTGTCCAGCGCATGAAGGACAACGGGGAGAACCGCCGCCACCATCTGCGAGACGCTCGGGATGGGCAGGGCGAACCTTTATCGGTAATTGGCCGAAATCGACGCGGACTAACACGCAGCACCGCTGAGGCCGTTGGGCACACGAGCAATGACACCACCGCCAACTAATTTGTGGTGCCGCCCGATGTTGTTCCGCCATGGCCAGCGAGTTCGATAGCCTCATCGAGGTCAATTGCATCGCATCCGCGCCGAAGCCTGTAGGCACGAACGGGAGCTGAACTTGAAAACGACGAACGAGCTGGCCTCGCGAATCATCGAAGTAGTAAAAGCGCCCGCAGATCAACTAATCGTTTTGTTCTTCGAGCCCGGCGGACCGTTCGCAGGCAGCACTTTCGACGACCTGCCGGACAACCCGAGGGACGAGGTCTCTGCGAGTGACCTTCTTGCCGCGAGCCTGCTCGATGTCCGGTTCGAGCCGCGAGCCGTAAGGGCTCTACTCGAAACACGTCCAAGTTCCTTCTCCGAACACCTTGCAGAGATCCCGGACGACGTTGATCTCTGGAGCGCCACCGAGGAAGACTTGCGTCCGGCGTATGCGCTGTGGACGGAGGTCAGAAGGCTCCCGGGGGTGGGTGCTACCAAGACCAGCAAGTTGCTCGCTCGAAAGAGACCACGCCTTATCCCAATCGTGGACAGCGTGATCCGAGAAGCGCTTCCCCTGGGCAATGACTCTTGGGCATCGCTGCAGGCCGCCCTCCAAGACGAGCACGTACGGACGAGCGTCGAGGCGATCCGTCCGCCATGGATTGCTTCGACGATCTCGACCCTGCGACTGCTCGATGCTGCGACATGGATGCGCTACAGCAATTCCCAAAACGTCCGGAAGGCAAGGGAACTGGCTGGCATCGGCTGACCATATTTCTTCGTCCATGTAACCCAACTCGATGCAGGCGGCCAGTCGTCCGTCGTCTAGCAACCCTCCGATCTGATGGTCGCTGATCAGACCGTGACCTCGGTGTCCACCACCGACGAGATCGACTCTTACACTCTCCGGACACATGATGATCGCCGTCCCGGGTCACTGGCCGATACGAACGGGAGCTGATCTGAGCAGGGAGCGCACCGCACTCAAGAGTGCGGCATCTCGGGCCAACGGCACCGAGGTCGGATACGTCCCTGCAACGTCGACGACGTCGACCACTTCGCGACCGCAAGACGAATCAAGGCCGACTGCCACACCGGCAAGGACATCGCGAAATCCTTGGGCATCTGCCGGACGATGGTGTAGCGGTATCTGGCCGACGATGATGCTGCATAGCCGTTAGTAGTGGGTGATTGCGGCGACCTACGCATGTCAGTGCCTCCCCGTATGGTGCAACGGTGCTTACGCTTCGACACGGCTGCTGATGGTTGAGCCAGGTAGAGCGAATCGATGACCGACCCGAACCTCTGGGTAGCGGCGCGACGCCTCACTTCTGCGTTTTATTCCGGCTCTGCCGACAACTTCTTGGCCATCGTTGACGAGATCGACGCTACGAACGGCTGGATGCTGGTCGCGCTCGCACTCAATGCCGATGTCGCGTCCCTCGCAGACCAGATCCACGGAGCGGATGCACAGCAGTGGCTCGATATCAGGGTTGCGCGCCTTCTTGACCGACACCAGGACCAGTGAAGTCGATCGCTCGCCCTTCCCGATGGATCGGCTTCCGCACCGTCACAGAGGGTCTCCGCACCGAGGGGCGACGGTTAAGGCAATGCTCCCCACCATGGCCCCCTTTCGCGCAGCTTGAGCGCGACACCATGATCGAACGCACCCGCCCTGGTCCTGCTGCGGCAGCGGCCAACGGGCGCAAGGGCGGTCGTCCCCGCAAGGTCGATGACGCCGAAGCCGCGAAGGCCCGCCAGCTCAAGAAGAAGGGCATCAACGCGACCGACATCGCCAAGATGCTCGGCGTATCCCGTGCCACGGTCTACCGGTACCTCGGTGAGGCACCCGTGTCGTTGACGCCATTGACGTGAAGCTCAGGAAGTGTTTGGACCTTGGCAAGAACATTGGCGGCGTTGACGAACGAAGCACTGAACATGACCCATCCTGAGATAATTCCTCAGTATGAACAAGCACGTGAGAGTGCCATTGCGAACGGGACGAGTCGTCGGCTACCAGCGCATCGGCACCGTAGACCACACCACCGACCATCAGCTGGATGGGATCGAGCTAGACCAGATGGTCATTGACCACGCCAGCGTCGACGATACGAACAGACCGCAGCTGCAGGCATTGCTCAGGCATGTTCGTGAAGGCGACCAGGTGGTGGTGCACAGCATGGACCGTCTGGCACGCTCGTTGGACGACCTCCGCCGCATCATAAGACAGCTGGCAGCTAAGGGTGTACAGGTCCGGTTCATCAAGGAGGGCCTGACATTTGGTGATACGAGTGAACCGTGCGCGGCGTTGATGTTGTCGGCGATGGGCGCGGCGGGTGACTTCGAGCGTGCCCTACTGCGAGAGCGCCAGCACCAGGACATGGCTATCGCCAAAGGTCTTTATCGGGACGAAAGGCCCTCGCCGACACTTGCCCAGACCGTAGCGATAGCGCGTCGGACTCGACGAAGGTGAGTCAGCCTCGGCGCTTGGCGCGCGAGTACAACGTCAGCAGGGCGACTATCTACGAAATGCATTGGTCCGCAGCCGATGTGATCGCTGTGGACCGCCCGTACCGCCAGCACGGCTACCCTCTCGACGCTTCGCACCGCCTCGTGGATCTGCTGGCGCGCCGCCTGAAGCGCACGCCGGAGGCGGTCGCCGCTCGGATGAGAAGCCTTCACGGCGCACACAGCGAGCCGGGTAGTTACCCCGGTACTCGGTGGCACTTCACTAGGCTCGATCGCAGGGTAGCCGACCGCAAGGAGGGCGACTGGTGATGGCCGAATACCAAGGTGCGACAGCTTCAATCAAGCTAGGCACACAAGCAATAGGTGCAGCCGGTGAACTTCTCGTGCAGTATCGGTTGCTTAGGCTGGGCATCGACAGCGCCCGGCTGACGACCGACTCGGGCATCGACCTCGTGATGTATGTGCCTGGCCACCAGGCAGCGGCCACGATTCAAGTGAAGGCAAATCTTGCCCCGAAACCCGCTGGCGGCAAGGGCAAAGACCTGCTGAGTTGGCCGTTCCCGGACGACTCGAAGGCGCAGTGGCTTGCCTGCGTCGATATGTCCACTGACAGCGCATGGCTGTTCCCTATGGATGGCGCGCGTGAGCTGGCCCAGCAGAAGCACGCTGGCGGTACGCGGTTGCTGTACTTCTACACCGATGAGTCGGTCGGACCCAAGTCGCGAAGGGTGAGCGATATGACCGGGCATCGTCTCGAAGCGGTCATCGCCAACCTCCTGGGCGGGCAACCGAGGCAGCTGCCGTGACCGATACCCGCCAGCACGCTAAAGCTCGTCTCGACCGCAAGATCAAGGCGTGCCGCAAATGCGTTCGCCCCGATCGCCTGAATGAGCCCGGCGTCACCGAATCAGCCCCCGGCTTCGGGTCGATCGACTCACCCGTCGCGATCGTCGGTGAGGCTCTGTGTCGGGCATGCATGGAGAAGCAGGAACCCTTCTTCGGCGGCAGCGGGCGCGTCCTCGACCGCTGCTTCCAGCGGGCTAACCGCGACAAGACAGAGTTGTTCATCACCAACTCAATCCACTGTCACCCACCGGACGATCGAGACCCATACCCCCATGAGACCGCAAACTGCGCGGGCTTCCTGCGCGCCGAGCTGCTTGAGATCGTCCAGCCGCGTCTGGTAATCGGCGTCGGCAAGTTCGCGAAGGCTGCGGTGCTGTCCCTCTATCCCGAGGGGCGTGAGCTGAATTGGCCATTTCGAGTCCCCCGGCCCCGCCAATCCGACTCGCCGGATACGACATATCTCCTGTTCCCGCCCCATCCATACCACGTCATGACCCGGGCCGCGCCCGTTCGTGAGCAGTGCGAAAGGAGAATGGGCCGAGCGATCGAGTGGGCTTTCGAGACCGGCGCGCGTCAGCGCGAGCAAAGGCAGCTGTAGTGACAACACATCCGATTGACCTGACCGGCTTCACCGGCTGGGTGCAGTTCGCGCAACTTCCTCACGCTGACGTGCCGCTCGGTTCTGGCGTGTACGTAGTGTGAGGCCGAGCGATGAGCCGCCGAGCTTCCTCGATGTCTCTCCCGCTGGGCACTTCAAAGGCAGAGACCCAACCGTCCCTGTGGCCGACCTGGGAGCGCTGTGGGTGCCCGGTGCCCGAATCGTCTACATCGGTAAGGCCAACCTGGGCAGCACCGGAAGGCGCGGGCTGCGTAAGCGGCTCGATGAATTTCGCCGATTCGGCTCGGGCAGTCCGATCGGCCACTCCGGCGGACGGCGCATCTGGCAGTTGGCCGACCGCGACCAACTCTTGGTCGGGTGGCGGGCCATCGACGACATCGACGCAGTGAGGATTGAGGCAGAGATGATCGCGAAGTTTCGTGCCCACTACGGGTTCTCCCGTTCGCCAACATGCGTCACTGACCTACACGGATCGATCGGCGGTGTCCGTCTAGAGCGCTTATCGGCTCGGGCGAATGGTGTATCTCAATCACGATCATGAGCCGCAGAGCCGGTTAGTTGCGGATAACTGAAGGGTACGCTCGGCGGCTATACCAGGTTGACCTTGTCAAAATATTCCGAGTGCGAGTTCACGAGCCGAGATACGTTGCGGTCTCTGATTTTTGGGAACTTACTACCGAACCCGCGCAGGCCAGCCGGTGCGCTGCCCGCCTGCACAGCGGTGTAGAGGTACTTAAGTACTTTGTCGTTGGCGGAGTAGTAGTTGTACGCGGCATCTGTCGCAGCATCATTTAGGTTGCGCCAGTCACCCTTAGCTCCCACGGCTGCGCCGAGGAGATGGACCGTGTCGATCTTGGGAGCCTCGGGGTCGGTTGCCAGCGTCTGCGCTGCGGTGACCATCACCCGCGCCCCCAAACTGTGGCCGACGAGGATATAGCTTTCAGCATCAGTCCGTGCCATTAGACCCGCCAGCGCCACACCGGTGCGGTCCGCCCTCACTTTGGCGGTGTGCCAGGCGTTTTTGAGTAAGTCGGTTGCTACAAGCATCGGTCCAAGGGGTCCTAGCTTCTTTGCTGCGGTCCGGCCCGCCTTGGCGGCAGCCGTCTTGACCGCGACACTCATGCCTGCTTTCCCGACGCCACCGCCCACCAATCTTGCCAGTGCTGCAAGCTCTTTGGATCCCCAGTGCACCCGATATACCGGTGAGTCGGGGTATCGACGTCGGATGATCGGCTCCCAGTCTCCCCAAGAGTTTTTGCCTTGGGTGAGGAATCCGCTCGACACGATGACTGGTGTCGCGGCGCCATCCGCGAGTTTGTTAATCCGAAACGATTTGTCTGCGCCGATGTACGCGGTGGTGACCAAAGCGCCTAAGCCGCCGCCTAATACGCTTCCCATTGCTGCCACGACAGCAGTGCCGCCCGCCATGCCTAAACCGCCCGCAGCTAGCGAGCCACCGCCGAGCAGTGCCAGCCCGAAGTTGGTTGCTACAGCTCCTGTGTAGCCGCCGACCAGTGTGCCGACCGCGCCGCCGATGGCGGGAGCGGCCAGCAGGCCGCCGGTGCCAACAACCGCGCCCGCAGCTATTACGACGGTGGCGACCCTTGAGGCCACAGCCAGGTTCCTCCTGTCATAAGTCAGGAAGTCGCGGTAGTTCTCTAGCGGGCCGATTCTGGCCTTCGCTTTCTCAAAACCAGGAATGTCATGCCCGTGCTCGGCGCAGTACCGGGGAATGCGGACCGATCCGAAGCCACGGATCGCCATGTGCGGACATCGAGGCGCGGCACATCCGAGCGTCGGTGACCCGCATGCCGTGCACAGGTACGCCGGGATCTTGCCGAGTCCCTGCATCAGCTTGCGATGTTCACTGCGCGTGAGGCATGCCGAGCACCATCCCGCGCGAGTGACTGTGCCCGCCATGTCGATCAGCTTGGCGATGTCGATGGCCACTTTCTTGTGGGCTTTGGCCTGCCTCGCATGGCTGGCACGCTTTTCTTGATTGCGCAGGATTCGATACTGCTTCTCGTGCTTGCCATAGGCCCAAAGGTTGTGCACCAGAGCACGATTGCTGACCATCTTCTCATCCCCGTCGACGATTGGCTCGATGTCGGGAAGCGCGCCGGAGAGACTGAGCGATCGGCCCTGAGGAGACCTGATGGAGCACCCGATTCCGTTGCCCTTCATCGCTGTAAAGATGATCTTTGTCTCCATTAGATTCTCCGTATCAGCGTGCTCGTTGGCGCGCGGCAGGCTCCAAGAGCGGGGTACCTCAGGCGACACCATTTGTCGGTGCAGCATTGGCCCGCACGGTGTTCAAGATTTTGATGATGTTGTCGACGTCGGCTTCAGGGAACATCGACTCGGGTCCGGTGGCCGCGTAGTCGCTGAAGGGGGATTCATAGAGCCGGGCCGCTTCCATGACGCCGTTGGCGGTCAGCTCATCGACGATGAGGTTGATGAAGTGCAGTTGGTTGGCGTTGAGTTTAGTGCCGTCGAGGTAGCGAGCGAAGGCTTCCAAAGCGGCTTGTTGGTCGAGGCCGACGAGGGACCGGATGAATAAGCCGAGGCCATGGGACTGTTCTTTGGCGCGGGTGATGGTCTCGATGTCTCCGGCCCCGCTATCGATCAGCATTTGCTCCAGCGTCTGCAGATCGCCGGGGGTAAGGGCTTTGTTGCGCCGCAATCGTTGTAGAGCGACGTGGTCCTGGTGCTGCTTGAGATAGGCAGAAGCCTTGGCGCGGAATCGTTCCCAATCTGTGCCGGGAGTGATCCCGGGCAGCTCAACGAACGTCGACTCGGTCAACTCGTCCTGGAAGGACGTGTAGACGACGTCCTTCCTGGCTTTGTCGAGGAACTGCAGCAGGCCGCGTAGGCGTCGGCGAGCCACCTCCAGCATGGGCAGGGTGACGTCGACCCACCACTGGTCACTGGCGACCTCGTCGAGCAGTTCCTGCTGGGCGGCGACGGACGGGATCGTCGTTTTACCGAGCAGACCGGCGGCGATGTCCTGTACCTGTTCGCGCAGTCGCTCGGCGACACCGGCATCGCCCTGCAATTGCGCAAGTTGGCGACGCAAAACCAGCAGGTCGAACCGTTTGGCGTCCTCCTCGTCGTCCTTGTTCGTCGAAGGCAGCCCGGCGAGGTTATGTGCGATCTGGTCGGCAGCTTCGGAGGTCATCGGGGTCCAGGCCGACCACTGGGCGTACTGCTCGACGAGCTGGCGGTGGGGACGCACCAGAAAGTTGTCCAAATTCATACCGGCCACGGTGGTGTGGAGCTGACGGGCGATGTCGAAGCGTAAGCCGCGCTCGGTCTCGGTGCCTGACCCTTCGGGTGGCTCGGTGGGCTCGGGCTTGTCGCGAGCATCCAGTTCGGTGATCAGGTCCAGCCGGGTCTCGAACAGTCGCTGGTTGAGGGATTTCTGCAGCGAGCCCTCGGATCCCGGTAGGTCCTGACTGAAGAACTCCAGGTTGCCGCAGAAGTCGAACACGTAGAAGTTCTGCTTGTCTCTGCCAGGGCCGAAGAGGTCAGGGCGCAGTCGCGTGCCGCGCCCGATCATCTGCCAGAACTTCGTCTTGGACCGCACCGGCTTGAAGAACACCAGGTTAACCACCTCGGGCACGTCAATGCCCGTGTCGAGCATGTCCACCGAGATCGCGATGTGCGGTGCCTTCTCCGGTATGGAGAAGTCGTCGATGAGGCTCTGCACGTAGCTCATGCCATGGGTGACCACCCGGGCGAAACGCCCGGCGAACTCGGGGTGCTGAATGTCGAAGCGCTGCGCGATGAACTCCGCGTGGCGCTGGTTCTTGGCGAAGATGATGGTCTTTCCTAGCCGGTCGCCCTCGCTGACTTTCTGACCCTTGTCCATGAGGGTGGCCAGCACCTGGTCGACGGTGTCCTCGTTGAACAAGAAGCGGTTGATTTCGTCTGCCGAGACCTCGTCGGGTGGGCCGTCCTCACCCCACTCCAGTGCGTCCCACTCGTCTTTCTCCTCTTCGGACAGGTCGGCGTACTTGATGCCTTGGCGCAGGAACTTCGTGCCGACTGACACCCCGACCGCAGGCACCAGGAAGCCCTCGTTGACTGCGTCGTCGAGGCTGTAGGCGTCGGTAGGCACTCCATCTTCGAGATGGAAGAGCCGGTAGGTGTTGTGGTCCACCTCGTCCTTGGGCGTAGCGGTCAACCCGACCAATAGCGAGTCGAACCAGGAGAAGATGGCCCGGTATTTCTGGTAAACGGAGCGGTGCGCCTCGTCAATCACCACAAGGTCGAAATGCCCGGGACCAAACACCCTCGTGCCAGCATCGGTGTTGTTGATCAGGTTCATCATGGTCGGGTAGGTGCAAACGTAAACCCTTCCGTCACTGATCTTTTCGGTTACCAGGTTGACCGTGGTGGCGTTCGGCAGATGGGCTTTGAAGGCGTTGGCGGCCTGGACCACCAGTGCGGTGCGGTCCGCCAGAAACAGCACATTCTTGACCCAACCGGCCTCCATCAGCTGCTTGACCAACGCGATGACGGTCCGGGTCTTGCCCGCACCGGTAGCCATCACCAACAGCGCCTGGCGCTGCTTGACCATAAAGGCGTCGTCGATGGCCCGGATCGCGTGGTGCTGGTAGTGCCGCTCCACGATCGCCGAGTCAATCGTTGCCTCCGTCAACGACTTTCGCGCGTGGCGGCGGTGCAGCAGCAACTCCAGCTCGTTGCGGGTGTAAAAGCCCTGCACCTCACGCGGCGGGTAGCCGCCTGCGTCGTCCCACAGCCAGTGCTGGTAGCCGTTGGTGTAGAAGATGACTGGACGCCGCCCGTACATTGCCTCTAGCCGGTCGGCGTAGAGCTTGGCCTGCTGCTGACCCGACTGGGCACTCTTGGTGGTCCGCTTGGCCTCGACCACCGATAGCGGCAGACCATCGGCACCCCACAACACGTAGTCGACGTAGCCCTTTCCGTCGGCAGTGGGCATGCCGGTGACTTCGAACTCGCGGTCCTGCTTGTCCGCCAGCGGCCAGCCCGCTTCGGCCAGCAGCACATCAATGAACCGGTCACGGGTCTCAGCCTCGGAATAGTCCCGGTCATCGACCGCCTGGTTAGCGGCCTGCGCCGCCTTAATCTGCTCACGCAGCGCGGCGATCTCGGCGTCCTTGGCCGCTGTCAGCTCGTCCTTCTCAGCCAGCGCCTTGGCGTGCGCCTCGTCCTGCTCGGCGAATCTCTTGGCGAGCTTGGCAACTTCCTCCCGGGTCAGCGGCGCGGCTTTCTTGGCCAGCGCCGGATCAAATGCCGCCTTGAGCGGCACCGCCTGCGGGTTGGCCGAGTGGTGAAACGCCGCCCACACCATCACGTGGTGCAGCTCGCGCAGCGCATCGAGAGCAGCGCGCGGTGGGATTGGCTTCTGGTCGTGTACCGCGTGGTTGCCGAGCTTGCGGATCAGGTTGAGCTTCGTCGTGATCCCGGTTCCGACCTTTGCCTTGAACCGGGCATCGTTGATCCGTGCCGACATGTCATCCTGATACGGCACCGGCAACGCCAAGACACCGTACAGGTACTTCACGAGGTGCTCGACCGCTCGGCGACTGTACATGCAGGCCGACCTGGGGTCGCTGAGCGCGTAGCTCTCCGCCCGCCTGCAGTCGGCATGCATCTCCGGCCAGTCAACGGGCTCTAGGAAGCTGAAGTTCGACGACGCCGCAGAACTTTTCATAGCTGACCCGAGAAGGCGCGGTATTGAAGTGCGCGCAAAAGGTCGTCGACGGCTGTAAGCGCCGAGTGCTTTTTGGCCCGCAGTGCGTCGATCTTTTGTGCCATCTCAACAAACTTTCGCTGCCGATCTAGTGACGGCACGTGGATCAGTATTGCCATGAAACTCGCCTTGCTCACCAATCCCTTCATTCCGCCTGTCGACTGCTTCCTCACCAAGTCGGGTGCCACTCTCAACTGCTCCAGGAGGAATCTGCCCGTGATCTCTGAAGATGGGATTGCGGCATTGAGTTGCTGGTTGAAGGCAACTTCACGGTCAATCAAGGATGCCTTGCCGATGCTGGTCGGACTGCCCGCAATGCATGTCACCAGGACGGAACCACTGGGTGCGATCCTTGCCTTCTGCCTGCCCAGGGTGGAAAGACGCTCCTTGGAAGTCGTTGCGATGGTGCCACCGAGGTTGTCCGACTTGATCCACTCGATGTCGTCGCCGAAGTTCAGCGAGTTCGATCGACTCGGCGAATTGCCCGTTACTACCGTGCAGACACTACCGAGGGGCCGATGGTCGGAACTCATGCTGCGAGGGTCCGCAAACATCT